>JAAXWW010000010.1 GCA_013334765.1 Candidatus Moraniibacteriota bacterium
GCAACCTGACCGAATGGCTGATCGAATACAATTTCAATCGGCCGCATCAGGCCCTGGATTATCTGACTCCTATCGAATTTACCCAGAAATACTCCCGGGTGTCCAAGATGTACTCATCTAATACAATAATTTGCCAAAACCAAGATAATGATGTATACTCCTTGAACGGTATTAATTATTAAGAAAATTGAATAAAGGAATGCTTTAATTCCTTATTGATTGATTCTTGATAATTTCCTGCCGGGGGAATTTTTTTTGTTTTCAACAAGATTCCGCAGCGCGCCATATAATAATCCTTAACCGGTCAGCGCTGGACCGAAAAACCTAATTTATGAAAAACATATTGGACAAATTAGCCTCAGAGGTTGACAAAATCGAGGAAAATGCCGATCTGAGCCCTAAAACCGCCAAGAAAGCGGCTAGCACGGAAGCTGACGCTGAAATGTCAGTCATGGACAGCCTGCTCGCCGATTCCGTGGAGGGATTCCCGAAAGTAGGCGACACTGTCGTCGGAACAGCCGTGGAAGTATCCTCGAACGAGGTATATGTCGACCTTGCGCCGTTCGGAACCGGAGTCGTCATGGGAAAAGAGATCAAGGACGGGATGGGAAGCAAGAAGATAAAGATCGGGGACAGCGTAACAGCCACAGTCATCGAGCTTGAAAATGAAGACGGATTCATAGACCTTTCCATAAGGGAAGCTTCTTATGAGAAGGCTTGGGAAGATATCGAGAACAAGAGCGCTGATCATGAGAATATTTTCGCCAAGATCCTGAGCGCTAACAAGGGAGGTCTCATAACGACAGTCAACGGAATAACCGGATTCCTTCCTGTTTCCCAGCTTTCCAGCAAGAATTATCCTCGCGTTGAGGACGGCGACAAGAACAAGATCCTCAGCCTTTTGAAGAAAATGATCGGAAAGGAGCTCGAAGTTAGGATTATCGATGCCAACCGCGAGGCTGAAAAGCTGATCGTCAGCGAAAAAGCCGCTCAGAGCGAGAAAGAAAAGGAAGCCATATCCAATTTCAAAGTCGGGGATGTCATTTCCGGGGAAATAAGCGGGGTAGTTGATTTCGGCGCCTTCGTAAAATTCTCTGCAAAAGAGGATTCTGATGGAGGAGAGGATGACAGGGACCGCTTGGAAGGATTGGTTCATATTTCAGAATTGGCTTGGCAGCTGATCGAAGACCCGCGAACGATCGTCAAGGTGGGCGATAAGGTCGAAGCGAAGATCATCGGAATCGAAGCTGACAAGATCTCGCTTTCTATCCGCGCTCTGCAGAAAGATCCTTGGAGCGATATCGAAAGCAAATACGGGGTGGGAAGCATTGTTACTGGAAAAGTTCACAAGATCAATCATTTCGGGGCATTCGTGTATCTCGACAGGGATATCCACGGATTGGCTCATATAAGCGAAATGTCCGAGCTTTATCCTGGAAAGAACATCAACGACCTTATCAAAGTCGGCGAGGAATATTCCTGGAAGATCCTGTCCATAGAGCCGAAGAGCCATAGAATGGGACTGGTTTTCATGGATAAGGAACACCTAGCGAAGGCTGAGACCAAGGAAAAAGCCAAGGAAGAGAAAAAGGAGAAGACTGCCAAGAAGAAAGAAAAGAAGGAAGAAGAATAGTCTTCTTTCAAAAAGACCGGGCTCTGAAATTTTTAATTCTGCGATTTAAATTTTCAATCCTTTTATGTCTAATATTTTCATCATATCCGGCCCGTCCGGAGTAGGAGAGGACTCGGTTATCGAGGGACTCCGAAAACACTTCGCTATCGAAAGGGTCATAACATCGACTACTCGCAAACCGCGCGCCGGAGAATCCCAGGGCAATCCTTATTATTTCATTTCGAAAGAAGAATTCGAAAGGAAGATAGCGCAGGACGAACTGGCTGAATACGCCCAGGAATATAATGACAATTTCTATGGGGTGACCAAGGATGAATTGGAAAGGGTCGAAAAATCAGGGAATGTCGGAATTTGGAAGATCGAATACAAAGGAGTGATCACTGCCAAGAATAAATTCCCGGACATAAAATCGATCTATATTGCCGCTCCGTCGTTAGAAGCGCTCAGGGGAAGAATCCTGAAGCGCGATCCTTCAGTCAGCGAAGAATATCTGAACGAAAGAATGGAATACACTAAGGAATGGATGAAAAATGAGGATATATATGACTATAAGGTAGTCAATGAGGAGGGGGAATTGGAAAATACTATAGAAAAAGTCGCTAAAATCATTACGGACAATTTGTAAGCGCGTCGTCACACAGGATTATTTGCTTCTTGGAGCCTGACTGAAAATCACTTTTAATTAATGGTTTTCGGTCGGGCTCTTTAAATAGCAAGCCATATCTATGCGGAATAATCTCATAAAAAAAGTTCAGAATATCTTTTTCAGGGAAAATCTGCTGGAAAGAGGACAAAAAATACTTGTCGCTGTTTCAGGCGGACCGGATTCCGCCTGTCTTTTGGATGTCTTAGCGACACTTCAGAAAAAATATCATTTCAAGCTAGGCATAGCTCACGTAAACTACCACCTTCGCGGATCTGAAAGCGATAAGGATGAGAAATTAGTCAGGACTTTGGCTGAAAAATACGATATAGAACTATTCTTAATGGACTCCAAGGTTTCGCCAAAATCCAATATCGAGAGCGAGTTGCGAGACATCCGCTATGATTTCTTCGAGCGCTTAAGGGATGAAAACGGGTTCGATAGCATTGCCGTCGCGCATAATATGGATGATCAGGTGGAAACGTTTCTAATGCGCCTCATCCGCGGATCCGGACTCAATGGCCTTCGCGCGATGAGGTTCAGGAACGGCAATATCATTCGTCCGCTTCTCGGAATCAGCCGCAAGGAGATTCTTGAATATCTTAAATCCAACAAGCTTCCCTGCAGGATAGACAAAAGCAATATGGAAACGAAGTTCACGCGCAATAAAGTCAGGCACAAGCTCATTCCTTATCTTGAAAAGAACTTCAATCCCGGAATCAGGAAGACTGTCTTCGATGCCGCGCAATCGATTTCGGATGATTATGATCTTCTTTCAAGCATCCCCGAAGGAATAAGCACCGGAGATAAGGCCAGTGTCAAGGAAATCCTCAAGTTATCCCCATCCGCGCAAAAAAGATTCTTAAGAAAAATGATTCTTGAAAGGAAAAAGGATCTCAAGAACATAGAATCATCCCATATTGAAGAGATACTGAAGGCATTAAGAAGCACCAAGGGCAAGATCCAAACGATAAATCTTCCTGGTTTGAAAATACAAAGAAAAGGTGATAGAATAACCCTGGAATAGATTGTTTCAAAGGGACAGGATGCGAAAAATAAAAAGAAGCACTGTTTGAGAATGCCCGTTTTCTTCAAAATATCCCTTGGAATACCGACCTTTCAGAGGCGTGGATATTTTGAAAAGAAAACAGAGCATTCGAGTTTGGTTCTTTTTATTTTTCGCATCCTGTCCCGTACCATAATAGCTAATCGAATCAAAAAAAACCATGAAAAACCTACTGAAAAACATAACTATGCTGCTGCTTGTGTTTCTTTTCATATCCGGGATATTCATCCTATACAGCTCTCCCGAGAAAAAACCTCAGGATATATCGCTTTCGGCACTGGTAACCCAGATCAATAATGGGGAAATAAAATCAATATCCGTGTCAGGAGACGAACTTAGTATCACCAAGACGGACGGAAACCTGGAAAAAACAACCAAGGAAAAAGAAGCTGGGATAACGGAAACACTCAGGAACTATAACGTCGATACAAGCAAGCTGGATCAGGTAAACATAGAGGTCAAAAAGGAATCGTCCATGAGTTTTTGGCTTGGGGCGATATTGCCGTTCCTGCTGCCTTTTATCCTGATATCGGCTTTCATCTGGTTCATGCTCAAGCAGGCGCAAAGAGGTAACAATCAAGCCATGTCGTTCGGGACTTCGCGAGCCAGGATGGTTGATCCGAAAGACAAGAAGAACCGTGTCACCTTCAAAGATGTAGCCGGAGCCAAGGAAGCCAAGGAAGAGCTATATGAAATCGTAGAATTCCTCAAGACTCCGAAAAAATTCATCGACCTTGGAGCCAAGATTCCTAAAGGCGCCCTTCTTCTCGGATCGCCTGGAACAGGGAAAACGCTCATATCCAGAGCGGTAGCAGGGGAGGCTAATGTGCCGTTTTTCAATATTTCCGGGTCGGAATTCGTGGAAATGTTCGTTGGAGTGGGAGCTTCGCGCGTGCGCGACTTGTTCAAACAAGCCAAAAAGAGCGCGCCTGCCATAGTTTTCATCGATGAGATCGATGCTGTCGGGCGTCACCGTGGATCGGGGCTCGGAGGAGGACATGACGAAAGGGAGCAGACCCTGAACCAGATTCTTGTTGAAATGGATGGGTTCGACACCAACACCAACGTAATCGTCATTGCCGCGACGAACCGTCCAGATGTCCTTGACCCGGCGCTTCTTCGCCCAGGACGTTTCGACAGGCGCGTCGTCATGGACCTTCCTGATATCGAAGAACGCCTTTCGATTCTCAAGATCCATGCCAAAAACAAGCCGATTGCCAAAGAAGCCGACCTGAAAGTGATCGCGCAAAGGACTCCTGGATTTTCCGGAGCCGATCTTTCCAATCTGCTTAATGAAGCCGCTATCCTCTCAGCAAGGCGTGCCAAGAAAGAGCTCACTATGGCAGAACTGACCGAATCGATCGAAAAAGTCATCCTAGGACCGGAAAGGAAAAGCCGGCGCATTGATGAGGAGGAGAAGAAAATCGTTGCCTACCACGAAGCCGGGCACGCGCTTATTGCTGCCAATCTCAAGAATGCTGATCCGGTGCAGAAGGTTTCCATCATATCCCGCGGAAATGCCGGCGGATACACCTTCAGCGCCCCTACGAAAGACCGATCGCTTCATAAGAGAGGCTACTTCATCGATGAATTGTCAGTTCTTCTGGGCGGCTATGTCAGCGAGAAGCTGACTTTCGGGGACATCACCACCGGAGCAAGCAATGATTTGGAAAGGGCGACTGCGATGGCAAGGAATCTTGTGACAAGATATGGGATGAGCGACCTTGGACCAAGGACTTTCGGACATAAGGAAGAAATGGTTTTCCTTGGCAAAGATATCCATGAAGAAAGGAACTATTCGGAGGAAACAGCCCGTCAGATCGACGCTCAGGTGTCAAAATTCATCGCTGACGCGTATGATGTCGCAACTAGACTGCTCACAGAAAATAAATCCGTCCTCGATAAACTGTCAGGAGTTCTCTTGGAAAAGGAAACTATCGAACAATCGGAATTCAACGAGATTGTCGGGATCAAGAAAGATAATACTGAGATTCCAAGCGAAAAAACAGAGCAAACAGAGCAAGCAGAAAAATAATTTTTCCAATTGTAACGTATTTACGCAGTTGCATATGCCAACTAATGTTCCGGCTTGTTAGTTTGTATCGGCAGTACGACTGGCTCCGCTTGCGGCAAGGCATTTTCTTACTCGAAAATTTATCGATTTGCCTCCATTGATTAGTTGCCATATGCACATGCGTAAATCCTAAGGCAACTGCGTAAACCTCACAATAATGTTTCTTTGATGAATAATTATACCGACATATTCAAAAAGGCATTTGAAATAACCAAAAAAAAGCTTTTTTTGTGGCTTTTCGGAGTTCTTGTCGCGCTTGGGAGCGGACTTGAAAGTTTCGACTATAGCAAAATGGACCTGAAAAGCTATTTGGTAATCATAATCCCTGTCATTATAGTGATTATTCTAGCCTTAATATTCCTGTCCGTAACCGCACGCGCCGGAATGATAAGATCGCTTGGGAAAATAACGGAGAAGAAAAAAACTTCCTTCAAAAGCCAGTTAAAAGAGGGTCGCCGCTTTTTCTGGAGACTGATCGGGCTTGAAGCGATCATCATCTCTTCATTTGTGATAATCACAGCGATTCTTTTTATCCCGATAATCTTCCTTTTCTCCAGCAAGAACAATATCGGAGGAATATTCGTCAGCTTGTTGGCTTTCCTGATCCTCTTGATATTGATAGTCCTTGGAGCCTTCTTCCGCATTTTCGGGCGATTATACATAGTCCTCGGCAATATCAGCGTCGTATCATCGCTGGAAAGGGCGTATTCACTCTTCATGAAGAACCGGAAAGAAAGCCTGATGATGCTATTGCTCTTTATCCCGACAGGCATATGCGTATACATCATAACGGTCATATTATGGAGTTCCGTCTCGGCTTTTTTCGCCGTTTTCACATGGATTGCAAGGAATATTATCGGGGAATCGACCGACACCATAGCATCTGTCGGAACGATCCTATTATCCATCCCGGCAATGATATTTCTAAAAGCCATCTATGAGGTATTTTCACAGTCGGTTTGGGTCATTTTCTTCTATAAGATAGCCAGCCCGAAAGACGGCCAGGGTCTGGAAGAAAAAGAGGAAGAGAAGGACACGGCTTCTGCTCCCGATGCCGCTACAAGCGGGAATTTCTCGTAATATTGACTTTAGCCGTTATTTGAAATAAGATTATTCTATTGCTCAAGGACGATTAGCTCAGTTGGTTAGAGCGTCACATTGACATTGTGAAGGTCACTGGTTCGAGTCCAGTATCGTCCACCCAGAAAAACAGGGGACCATAGCTCAGCGGTAGAGCAGGGGACTCATAATCTCTTGGTCGCTGGTTCGAATCCAGCTGGTCCCACAGGCAAAGAATCTTGAATTTGGTATTTCGAATTGTGAATGAAAAAATCCCCTTCCGGGGATTTTTTTAAAAAAATAAAATTTCTCTGTAATGCTAATGTTCAGTCTGAAGTGAGAACAGCATTCGATGCTTTTTCGAGACACTCCAACGAGTTAGAAATAAGAATGGAATCGCCAGCAATATCATAGTTAATCGAACTTTCTATATTGTTAGGAAGCTCTACATTTGCATATCTATATTTTCCATCTTTGAAGATAAGCTCTTGCTCAAGATATTTTTGACTGAAATCGACATTGGGGAAAAGAACGCTTTTCAAATCAGGAAGCATTGTTACTTCCCAATTTCTAAGGAATTGAACCTCATCCTGGTATAGATCACCCTTATAACCAGAAAGCAGCTTGATGTTTATTTCTATCCCGATATTCCTTATTCCACTGGTCGTTTTGCAAGAAAAAACATTATACGAGTCAGACTTAAGAAGTCCACTGAGATGTTCGTCAATCTTAATCCCCATGGCTGAAGAAAATCTATCAAGCGAAACCGACCCATTATTGCTATCACGAAACTCCGCCCATCGCAAATCAGAAGATGGATTCATTATGAATCCTAGGAATGCATCTCTCACCAAATTATGGTTTTCGGGATTTGTCAGAGTTATTATGCTCATACCAGCAGTGCCCGATGATTGGTAAGAAAAACTGCCCTGACTCTGCGAACTTGAATAGCTTGATGACATCGATATTTCAACTGATTGACTTGAGTTTTTGTCTGTCTTCACTTTTCTTAGATAAAAATACAACACTTCAAAACACCCAAGTAAGACAACTATCCCAGCAATGATTATTATCTTTTTCTTGTTCATATTTTTTATTTAGCAATTTCCGCAATATTTCGACGCTCGCAGAACCTTTGCTCCGCTTTTATTGAGATAACCAGAAGAATTTTCTTCTTGAATCCCCGTTTTTACTCCTTTTGCCGCTATAACCTTACTGCATCCATCATCTTCACATATAACAACATGTCCCCTTGTATTATTTTCATATCTATATACTATAGCATCTCCGGCTTTCAGCGAACTCTTATCGCCGATTTCTTCTGCTTTCGGATACATATCAGCAGTCGTACTTCCAGGAGAAGAGCATCCTGATTGGGTATATGCAGTGCTGACAAAATTTGAACAGTCTGTATAGGCCGGATTTCCCTTGCATGAATTAAGTTGGCATCCCGGAGGATTATGCTGTTCATTTTGGGCATTACAATATGCGCAATTCGCATTCTTCATCGCCTTCGCAGCATCAACAATTTTGCTACAACCCGTTCCTGCTGCGGAACTGCTCGAACTTGAAGCCGAACTGGAACTGGCAGACGTGCTTCCCCCGCTGCTCGCGCTCCCGCTCACGTTGCTCCCAGTGCTCGTCGATCCCTCGTTGTTCCCGACCCCCAGCTGCCCGGCGCTACCCGAGACCCCCATGCTGGCATCCGGCAGCTTAACCT
>JAAXWW010000002.1 GCA_013334765.1 Candidatus Moraniibacteriota bacterium
CCGCAACCTGACCGAATGGCTGATCGAATACAATTTCAATCGGCCGCATCAGGCCCTGGATTATCTGACTCCTATCGAATTTACCCAGAAATACTCCCGGGTGTCCAAGATGTACTCATCTAATACAGCGCATTGACAAAAAACGGCCGTTTTGATAGACTCCAATATCAAATATTCTAACCATTCATCTTCAAAAAAATGGCATATCTAGAACGAATCGACTTGAAAAAAGTGTTCATAACCCTGGTTGCTATCATGGTTGTATTGCCGTTCCTGGCTATGGCGGGAGACAAGCACAAGATATATGTCGATCATAACGCGAGCGGAAAACAGGATGGTTCTTCAAAGCATCCGTACAAGGACCTGTCCAAAGCTGTTTCGAAATCCAATGGGCATACGAGAATATATCTGAAAGACGGCGTCTATAATGAAAACATAACCCTTCCGGACGGAGCCGAGCTGTATGGCAGCGACGAAGACGGTTCGGTGATCATCGACGCCAAGGATGAAGACAAACCGGTCATAATGCTGAAGGGCGGAGCCAGGATCGTGAGAATCACTGTCCGCGATGGCAAGAACGGAATCAGGACCAATGATGACGGAAAAGTGAACATCATAAAATGCAACATAAGGAGCAATCATCAGGAGGGGATATATATAAAAGGAAACAACACCAAGGAAGGCAACCAAGTCAACATCACCAATAGCAATATCGAGAACAACGGCAGCAACGGCATATTCTCCGAAAAAAGGAAGATAACCATCCAGGATAGCCGGATAAAAAACAACGGCAGCGACGGGATATCCCTAAGTTCGGGAGTCGATGCTTGGCTTGATAGCAATTCCATCCGCGAAAATTCCGGAAGCGGAATCAAAGCAAGATTGGATAACGCTTTCATTTTCACCAAGAACAATACCATAAACGACAATGACCGCGCCGGAGTCGAAGTCATTTCATATGGGAAATCAGGGCGGATCGATCTTAGCAAATCAGCCATACGGCATAACGGCTATTATGGGGTTTTGCGTATTTCAAGAGACACCGCAGAAACAGTCTGGAAAGGACTGACTATCCAAAGCACAGCGAGCCTTTGGGATAACGGCAGCCAGAACGTATCTTCAATACTGAATTTTCAATAATAATCAGACTATCAATGAACGAGATGAATAGGACTAAAGGAATATTGGCGATCGTGATTTTTTCTGCTGTCGTTTTTCTGCTTCTATTGAATACTAGGAAAACTTTCGAAACAGAAATCGATATGATGATCGTCGGAAAAAACTCCGCTATTGCCGGCAATATCAAGCCGGTGATCGGTACGATCGGACAGATAGTGGAATCCTCTTCCTTCTATTCGCAAGTGGCCGATATGAACGGAGGAATCGACGCGATCGATTCCGGCATGTCGCCCTATGATCAGCGAAGGCTTTGGGATAAGGCTGTCGATGTGGAGGGAGACAAAGGCAGCTATGTCTTTTCCGTCAAAAACTATGGCCGAAGCGGATCCATATCGAAAGATCTCAATGAAGAAACAGTCAGTACGCTCATTCTCAGTATCGGCAAATACTATGATATCCGTTCCGAAATAGACCTCCGAATCATCGACGGACCGCTTACCAGGCAGGTGCCTAGCATGAATATCTTGCTGATGATCATATGGAGCATCGTTTCCGGAATCGTTTTCTATGCGGCAGTATTCTATTTCATCCCTTGGTTCTATTTCAAGAAGCCGCTGGGAAAAACCGGATTGTCGGACGGAATTGGAGCTGTTGCCAGGAAAATGAATTTCACTATTCCAGGACGAAAGCCGTTCGAAGAAGCGCCCTATTCTTTTCCGCAAGAAAAAAAGAAAGAAGCTCCGATAGCTGCTGAAAAAAATATTCCCCAAAAAGAAGAGCCTGTCATTCCTGTGATGACAATGACGCCGGAAAAGAAATCCGGAACGCCTGACAATCTGCCTGTTTCCGAAGAGATTCCGGCTTTTCTCTTGCAGAAAGAAAAAGAAGAAACGATCGAAGAACCGGCTACTGCCAACGGACCGATCAGGGAAAAGGATCTGACCAGGGAGGCCAATGCTGAAGAAGTGAAAGAGAGGCTCAATAGGCTGCTTGGAGGCGGCATCTAGCAGCAAGGAAATACGAATATCCGACAGAGGCTAGGTTCCCGGTCACCCGGGACTTAGCTTCTTTTTTAAAATAAAGTATAATCATATTATGCCAGCGAAAAAAACAGCTACTGTCATCTGGGCGAGAGAGGTGAAGCTGAATCAATTCCTTGCCAAAGAACTCGGTTCCGAAGTGATCATCTCCCACAAGAAAAAAATCGGCACCTTCGATCTGCCGGCGCCTTTTCGCTATGTCTGGCAATCATTTGACACATACAGGAAACTGCGAGCGATCAAGCCCGATGCGGTCCTAGTCATGAACCCGCCGATCGTTGCTCCGTTTATTGTCTATATCTATTGCCTTTTCAATAAATCGCGATTCATAATCGACACGCACACAGCCGGATTCCTTGATTTCAAATGGAATCTGTTTCATCCGATCCACCGCTTCTTGGCAAGGCGCGCGATCCTCAACACGGTTCATAACTACAGGAACCTCGAGGTCCTGGAAAGATGGGGAATTAGGAACGGCTACGTCCTGCCTTTCTGTAATCCGAAAAAAGAAGAGATTTATCCTCAAGAAAAAATCGTTTTCGATGAGCGGATAGAAGAAGCGCTGAGACAGACCGGTATGAAAGTCTTCATGGTCAACCGTTTCGCGGGGGATGATGCCTGGCAGGAAGCGATTGAAACGGCCCGTCTCATGCCGGAAGCGATCTTTTTCATAACCGGTGACAACAGAAAGGCATCTATCGGCGATATTCCGGAAAACGTGATAATGACAGGCTATCTGGAACACGCCAAATTCATCAAATTGATGGATTTGTCTGATGTCATCCTGGCGCTCACCAAAAGAAAAGACACGGTTCTTTGGTCCGTGCGCGAGATCATGGCGCTTAGGAAACCGTTCGTGACAACCGATAACGACGTTCTAAGGCGTTATTATGGCGAAGTGGGCATATTCACCACCATGGAACCTTCTGACATGAGAGAGCAGATTCTGGAGGCTAGAGAAAAAGCGACGGAAATAAGCCATAGAATGGACAAGTTCCTGCGTGAAGATTCTGCCAGGTGGAACAAGGATATCATGCATATAAGGCGTGTCATTTCTCCTTGAATGCATCCTTGAAGAGTTCCATATATTTCGGAACTATCTCGGATGAAGAATATTTTTTCAGCAAATCTAAATTGCTGTTTTTTTTGTTGAAAAGATTTTCTAAGTCGATATCAGCGACGGATTTCTCCCAATCTCCGTAGTCGACAACCGCTCCTGCGCCGGACTCTTTGATTATCGCCACCGATTCCGTCATTTCGCTGTTCACGATCATCGGAAGCCTGGCGCCGATGAAGTCGACTATCTTCAAATAGAGCATCATCGACTTGAACTCCTGCGGAACCGAGAGGCATATTCCGGCATCGCAGGCTGACAGATAGCGGTAGCGCTCAGTTGGCGCGTAGGAAGATATCCCATAGCTTTCATTCTTTGCCAATCCGTATTTTTCCATAAGCGTATCCAGTTCAGTAAGCATCCCGGAAGATTCATCTCTGGCATAATCTTCTTTCAGGAAAAGCTGGAAAAAGATGCTCGGATCTTTTTTCCTGAGACGCGAAACCAGGTCGATCATCTTTTCGAATTCATACCACACCTCGACTGTTCCGGCATAGGCAATGACTTTCTTTCCCGAAAATCCGAGCTCCTTCCTCATCTCATCGCGGTTCCAATCGCTGGAAGGGAGAAGCGAAGCGTCATAGCAGTTCGGTATCACTTCGAAGCGACGGTCTTCGAGGGAATAGAGCTCTTTCAGATGCTCCTTGAATCCGTCAGTTTCAACTATGATCTTAGTGGAGCCAAGAATGGCTTTTCTTTCGAAAAATGCGATGAAAGACGCGAAGAGTAGGTCTTTCGTTTTCTTATAGAATCTCCTTTCCGCCACATAGGCTCCGCGCGGACTGTATATATACGAAACACCCCATAGATATTTGGCAAGAAGGAGAAGCGGCGCGAACTTGTAGTTCCTGGCATAGATGACGGTCTGGTTGCTGCCGTTTTTCCTGATGCTGTCGCGCACTATCCCAAAGGCCTTCCAAGTGAAGTATATGATCGATGGAAGCAGCGTGTGACGCTTGACCGCTATGCTTTTCAATGCTATCATCCAGTGTTCCAATTTTTTTCCGATTTGCGCGCGATCTTTCTCCTGGCTGTCAAAACGTCCTGTCGTTTCCATGATTTCGACAGCATAGCCGTCATTGGCGGCCCTGAGGATTATCGGCATGAGCTGGGATTGGATCACTCCGTTGGTTATCGGCATTTCCGAAAGGAAAAGGATAGTCTTTTTCATAAGACGCAGGCGTTAATTTGAAAACTGTATATAGATTAGCATTTATTTAGGTTTTTCCAAACACCTCTCATGTGGTATTATTCGAGCGTAAACCCGACTACGAACATGCGGAAAATCACACAAGAAAACGAGCAGGAACAAGGCAGGAAATCACCCGTATACATATACGTCCTTTTAGTTTCCGCCGCGTTTCTTTTCTATAACCTGTTTTTCGGGCACATATCCGACAATCCCAAGCTTCTCTGGGGCGCTTTCATTTTCCTTGCTCTCCTTCTTTGGGCATACTTGGATGTCGCATATGTTTTTTTGGCCACCCTCTTTTTCCTGCCTGTCCTTATCGGGCAGAACAACTATCAGATAAATATAGGCTCTTTCCTGGGAAGTTTTCTGCCGATAAGCGAGCTATATATCGATCCTTTCAGCCTGGCCTCCTTGTTCCTGGTTTTCCTTTCGGGCATAGAACTGCTAAAAAGAATCAAAAAACTGGCGCAAGCTCCGCTCTTCTTCATTCTTTCGCTGGTCATCATCCTGGAACTGGCCACTTTCGTAACATCCAAATACAAGCTCACCGGAGCGGTTTTCGAACTGTATCTGCTGGCCGGTTTCATGTCGTATTTTCTCGGATATTTCCTTCTCGTGAGCAAGAGGAACTATCTGAGGCTCATTTTTACCGCCTTGTTTTCAGCGATAATCCCGTCGATATTCGCCGTCTATCAGCTCGCGAGCGGCAACTATCTCTATGAAGGAGATTCGACTCTCGGCAGGATCACCGGAACATTCCCGCACTCGAACACATATGGATCATTCCTTTTCATCATCCTGACAATCGCGCTGGCGGCGTCTTTCGCGATCAGGAAGAAAAAACCAAAAAAGGAGAAGACTGAGAGCAAGAACATCCGGATTATGAAATGGGCGTTCATATTTTTCATGGGCGCGTTGCTTCTTTTGACATTTTCAAGGACCGCCTGGATCGGCTTCGCTCTCTCTGTCCTGGCAATTGCGATCATGCGGCCCAAGATAAGGATCCCGATCGTCCTTTTCGGGTCTCTCGGAATCACCGTGCTGATGTTTTTCGAAAAATTCAGGGACCGCATCTTCGGAATATTCGACCACTATATGTATGATTCCATGTATGGCAGATATGAGATTTGGGATATGGCGCTCTATGCGGCGCGCAAGAAACCTATGATGGGGTATGGTATCGGATCATTCGAAGAGGTGATCCGCGAAGTGCAAGGCAAGGAAACCGGCAATGTCTATCCGCATAACGACACTGTCCGCTTTTTTCTGGAAGGCGGACTGGCCGGAGTTTTCAGCTATCTCCTCTATATGGCCGGAGCGATATTCTATGCCGCGAAGAGTTTCTTGAAGTATCCGAAAGGGGATGAGACGATCGATTTTTTCGGAACGGAGCTGACTGTCGATTTCAAGCTGCTCGGCATGATCCCTCTCATGCTTTTTGCGATCATGGTAGTCATTTCGATGGTGGAAGCGCCTTCCATGGATTTCGTCTATCAGATCTTTGCCTGGACGATGCTCGGCAGCTGGCTCGGAATGAACAGGAAACAAGCTGTGCAATCTAAATCATCATAACAATCTAAATATTATGGAAAAGAAAAGACCTCCCCAGAAAAAGGAATACGACAAGATAGCCATGTGGCTTCTCAATATGGAGTGCAATTTCGAGTGCCCCTATTGCTTCTATGACGATTCGCAACGGAGCCTGAAGACCAGGGTCGGGGATTGGGTCAGGGAAAGGATCCCAGCCATCAACCCATACAAGACCAGATTCATAAAGGCTGACGAGATCGGGAATTTCTTTGACAAGACCGATAAGCGCTGGTGGATAATCATCTCCGGCGGCGAGCCTTTCGTTTATCCTCATTTCATTGAAGTCGTTAAAAGGCTTTCCAAGAAGCATCTCATCACCATTGGCACCAACTTGAGCCTACCGATCGACAAATTCATCCAAGAGATCGACCCGAAAAACATCTGGTCTTTCTATGTCTCGCTTCATCTGGGCGAACGGGAAAGGAAGGGATCATCGGCTGATGAACTGCTTGAAAAGGTCAAGAAACTGCGGGATGCGGGATTTCGAGTGGAAATAAACTTCGTGGCATATCCGCCCCTCATTCCGAGATTCAAGGAAATCAAGGACAAATTCAGTGCCGAAGGATTTGAAATCGAAGCTAAGGTTTTCCGCGGCGTGTATGATGGCAAGAGCTATCCCGACAACTATAGCGAAGAGGAACGGGATATCTTCTATGATTCCATCCCGTCTGAAATCGACAAGGCGGCCAGCTTTGAAAACCTGTCTTTTATGGATGTCCCTTGCACGGCCGGCAAGAACCTGATCCGCATCAATCCGAACGGTTCCATCACGAGATGCCCGCATGATCATGAGAACCTGGGAAATATCTTCACTGGCAAAATGAATCTTCATGACAAAGTGAAGAAATGCCGCGTGCCGTATTGCAAATGCACCATCGCCATCAAGGCCGGATGCGTGGATTTCAATAAGAGAATGAGCAAATAGAATATACCTTAGTCTATATATAAAAACCCCGGCCATTCGCTGATGCGAAGACCGGGGTTATGTTTTGAGACCTCGAAAGACCTAGTGTTCCGCAACGTTGCAGTCCGTCGTCGGGCATTGGACGGGCCCGAGGCTGAGGGCGCGGTTCATGGCCGCATTGAATTTGGCCGATCCCTTGTCGCAACCCGGTTCCCTGTTGGTGATGACCACCTGGGCTCCGGGATTGGGCTTTCCGGTTCGATCCGTTTGATGCCATTTGGACTGGATCTTGCAGCCGGAAACGCCGGGGTTGGCTCCGTATACGACCGTGACGCCGTTCATCATCTCGCTGCCGAGGAAGGCCCACTTGGGGTTCGGCATCCTGCCCTCGCCGCCGCCAGCCCAAGACAGATCCATGCCGGTCATGCAGATGAGCACGGCCAGCACGAGGTTCAGAAAGAGAATCTTTCGCATGGTTTTCTTCCTTGTTTTTCTTTGCAGGTTCAGAAACCGAAAAGCTCGTCGAGCGGTGTCAGGATCGAAAGCGACCCGTCCGTGGAGCTCACATGGAACTCAGAGACCCCGGTCGTGATTCCCAGGGCGGTAACGCCAGCGATGGTCGAAGTGTTCCAACCCGAGGTGACCGTGCCGTTGTTGCTGGCCACGTTGTTGTACGTGGCGCTGTACTGGGCGTAATTGCCCGTACCATTGGAGTCGTAGTACGTTACTCCTCCGTCCTTGACGCCGGTCTTCTCCCAGCCCGCTTGCGCGCTCATCGGCATGGTCAGAAACATGGCCACGATGGCCGCGAACACGAAGCCGATCAGATTGAAGAGATTCAAAGTCTTCATGATGTCCTCCTTGGTTTTCACCAAGAAAAATGTTTATGGTTTACCAACGAGAATGGCTGATAAACCTTTAAGATTGAATTGTTAAAAAACAACAATCCAGAAACCTTATGTTCCTTGGGGCGCAAGGGAACTGTCCCGTGCGCTGCCGAGAAAAATAATCCGTGGGATAAAAATCAGTATTGCGATCTAGTTTTCAAAGTCATTCCTGCCGAGGACAAAATGCCCGCCTGTCTTTCCGAAATACAATCGCTGCTTCTCTTCCTTGTTTTTCTTGAGCATTATGACGCCGATCGAAACGAAGAAGGCCAGAACGGCCGAGATCAGGACATTGAGCCAGATAATCGGGTAAGCCGGATTGTCATAATAAACCGGTCCGCCGATCTTTTTGAGGGTTATATTGTCGTTCCCGTGATATTTCGAACCGCTGGTCTGAAGCTCGTTGATTATGGCTTCGGTCATTTTCTTGTTTTCCAAGCGGCTGGTGTCATAGGCTGAAATGTTGATGATTCCGGTGTTTACCATAGTCGAAACATCGACTGCGTCGTCCCAGCCCTTGATCTGAAGTTCGGGAGTGTCGCCGAATTTCCTGGAATTCTCACCTGTCGAGGCAAGCACTCCGTTCATGAAATCAGATGACCCGATGACACGTTTCAAGACTTCTCCCGCGAACTCGGATGATTTCGCTGCCTGATAAGCATTGGCATCCATGTTCTTCTGAAGGATCAGGATCTGGGTCTCGCTCTTGTATTTCGGCGGGATGATCGTTGAGATGAAGAAGACGAGAGAGGAAACCAAAAGGACCGAGAAGGCTATCCTTCTCCATTCCCCGAAAACGGATTTCCATAGATTCGACTGGCTTTGGTTCATTTTTTTGAAACTTAGGATAAATTACCAAATCAAAATCATTGACCAAACATAATACACCCCATTGCCTTTTTTGTCAATAGGAGGTATATTTTACCCAAGAAGAAAAAAACTTATGCCGAGAAAAAAAGCGCTGCCTGAAAAAAAAATCGAGAGAAAAAAGCTGTTTCTTGCGGTTTTTTTAGTTTTCGTTAATATTGCGATTTTGGCATTCCTTGCCATCGAATCGCTCCACATCCTCATTGGCAGCCCGTTTTTCGCCGGCAGGATGCGCGCGCTAACCCTTCATGAGCAAGAAGAACATAGGGAGGCTATGTTGGGAATAATCGGGAAAATAGGCGAGGATACGGACATTCTCAAGAACGACTTCGAAAATCTGAAGGAGCGCAGGATCATGGATCTAAGGGACAAGGAAGACACCTATAGGCATATCGACGATCTGGAAAAAGACATAAAGAATCTGGATATCGAATATATCCAGTATGCCACTGACGTATCGGTAGACATAAACCCGTATAAGGATCAGGGAATTGAGGATTTCATGGCTCATTCCAAGAATCTTCAAGTGAAAGCCGGAAGATTGGCCGGATATATGGAAAGCTTCATCTATGCCGAAAAGCAGTCGACGGACGACCAAGTTTCACTCATGGAAAAGACTTTTGCCAATACGTATTGGGAAATCGACACATTGGAAAACGAATAGGCATCGGAAACAATGAACATGACAGGAAAACGGCTTCGGCCGCTTTTTTGTTGTTAAAAAATCCGCTATTGACATTTGATGATTTTTTTGCTACAGTTCCATGTTAAAAATATCAGGCCTAAAAAGCTCAATAAATCCCTATGGCAAAGAAATATTCGCTCAAATTCTGGATAATCTTCTGGACCGTCTCGGCTGTCCTTCTGGCATCGTGGTATGTCTTTCTAGAAGTCAGGAAAGGCGGACTCGGAAGTCTGACCGGCGTCATAGACTATCTGCCGATGAGCGCCGAGAAAAAAGGCGAAGCTAAATTCTTCGCGGACCTCGAGAGCTATGTCATGCAAAAAGACGATGTGGAAAAAACTTTCCTCATCCTTTTCCAAAACGATATGGAACTGCGTCCCGGCGGAGGGTATATCGGGTCATTCGGAATCCTCAAGATGAAGAACGGAGAAGTCGAGGAATTGCATACGCATGACCTTTCCAATTTCGACGCGCGGATTCCGGACGGTATCGAACCGCCATATCCGATGAAGGATACTCTCCGCATCGCCTCATGGAAAATGCGCGATTCCAACTGGTCACCCGATTTTCCGACCAATGCCCTGAAAGCTGATGAGTTCTATCACCTCGGACAAGGAGGGGAGAATTTCGACGGTATCGTTGCCATAAACTCGGACGTGCTTCGCTCGTTCCTCAAAGTGACCGGTCCGGTCGAAGTGCCCGGATTCCCAGGGATATATAACAGCGAGAACGCCGCGCTCAATCTCGAATACCAGGTCGAGCGAGCCTTCCTGAAACAGGGGATATCCCTTGGGGAAAGGAAATCGATCATGAATGAGCTGGCCAAAGTCATCATTGAAAAAGCCAAGGCATTGAGTGCCGGCGACAAATTGAAACTGGCCGGAGAAATCATCAACAATCTCAATGACAAGAACGTTCAGCTGTATTTCAAAAACGAGATTCTTCAAGGCAGAGTGACTGACGCCAAATGGGGCGGACAAGTCGACCAGAATTGGAATGACGACTATCTGATGATGATCGACGCCAACCTCGGTTCGCTTAAGAGCGACTACTACATCAAGCGTTCATTCGATTACACGGTTGATTTTTCCAAAGATACCCCAGTGGCAAAGCTGAAGATAACCTATAACCACAGCGCCAAGACCAAAGACTGGATGACCAAGAACTACCTGACATATCTTCGGGTCTATGTCCCGAAAGGAAGCTGGCTCACCGGATCCAATAACCTGGGCGATATCCGTTTCGGTGAAGATCTCAATAAGAAATATTTCGGTTCTCTTTTCGATGTGAAAGTGGGCGAAGCCAAAACGGTGGAATTCGATTATGACCTTCCAGTATCGATAACCCCGGAAGCATATAAGCTGCTCATCCAAAGGCAGTCGGGTGTGCATGACCTTGCTGGGAAAATAACCGTCATCGGGAAAAACGGCGAGAAAGAAGAGCACGCTTTCGATTCTGCCGGAGATTATGTCTTCTCGAAATAACCGGCTCGCATTTCAAAAAGCATGAGATCATTCATCGGAAAAACGAATATCGGAAAGATGCTGGACCTTGATTGGAGGAAATATCAAGGACTCGTCATGGTATCGAAAATGTTTTTCGATACGCTTTTGACATTCCTGGCGACAACCCTATCCTTTGCCATCATAGCCGATCTTTATCCAGAGGGCTTCTTTTCCGCGGCGGAAAAAATGAAATATCTGGCGATCTTCTGGATAGTCGTTTCCAATATCGTATTCTTCTGGAACTCCGGACTCTATCAGCAAGGCATATCCTTCCTCAATTTCGAAGAAACGGAAAAGACCATCAGGGCGTCTTTCATGGCGCACATAGTTGTCTATCCCGGGATCATGATCATTGCCGGCGCCTATCAGTCCATCCTGCTGGTATTCATAAGCCTTTTAGGGACGGTATTGCTGGTGACAGGCGAAAGGCTCGTTGCCTATAAGATTGCGAAATACAACTATAAGAAAGGGCGCTTCGTGAAAAGGATCGCTATCTATGACGCGTGTCCGGCGGGAGTGTTCATCCTCAAGAAGCTCACGGAACTTCCGCAGCTCGGATTCAAACCGATAGGCTTCATCGATAACCAGCTTGAGAAGAAAAGCGTCATAAGCACCGGATCAGAAGAAATCCAGGCCAAAATACCGGTTCTTGGATCAATCAAGGATCTCTGCCGCATTGCATCCAAATATCGGATAGAAGAGCTTTTCGTCGCGACTCCAGCCATAAAAGCCGGAGAAATGAAAGAGATAATCGATTTCTGCAAGAAGACGGACATCAGATACCGCTTCGTGCCGAACCTCATCGAAGAGCCTCTTTATAAGATAAATCTTTATTCCATCGGAAATATCCCGTTCGTAAAAACGGAAGATTTCGAAATAGGCATATTGACCGCTGTTCTGAAAAGATTCCTGGATGTTCTTCTTTCATCGATCATTCTGATCGTCATTTCTCCATTCTTCGCGCTTATTGCAATCCTCATCAAGAGGGATTCCCGCGGACCGGTATTCTTCTCGCAGACACGCATCGGGAAAAACGGCGTGCC
Organism: Candidatus Moraniibacteriota bacterium; assembly: GCA_013334765.1. Lineage (GTDB taxonomy): Bacteria > Patescibacteriota > Minisyncoccia > Moranbacterales > UBA2206 > JAAXWW01. The sequence goes on from JAAXWW010000002.1 coordinate 11,947, forward strand.
TTTCACCATATACAAATTCAGGACTATGAAAACCAGCGCGCCGAAATACGGCTATTCCCCGACGACTGACGACGACAAGCGAATGACCCGGTTCGGACGTTTCCTGAGAAGGACAAGCATCGATGAGCTCCCTCAGTTCTGGAATGTCATCAAGAACGATATGAGCATCGTCGGGCCGCGCCCGGAAATGCCTTTTATAGTGAAGCAATACAACGCCCAGCAAAGGGACCGCTTGCTTGTGAAGCCAGGCATAACAGGCCTTTGGCAGATAACGCTCGACCGCAGCAAACTCATTCATGAAAACCTGGACTACGATATCTATTATATGAAAAACGTGTCGCTCCTTCTGGATATCCTGATCATCATAAAAACGATCATCTTCGCCGCCGGAGGAGCCGGTGCGCGCTAACGCCATATGGACAAGAAAATACTATTCATCGTCCAGAATCTTCCGCTTCCCGAAGACAGGAGAGTGTTTCAGGAAATGGAAACCATGAGCAAAAACGGCTTTATGGTTTTTGCTATTGCGCCAGGGAAGCCTGACCAGAAAAAAACCGAGACTATCGGAAAAATGAAAATCTGGCGCTATCGGCAAGCGCCTCCAGCAGCCGGTCTGGTCGGATATGTTTGGGAATATGCCTATTCCTTCTCCTGCAGTTTCTATTTGGCGCTCAAGATATATTTCCAGGAAAAATACCAAGTAATCCATATTTCCAATCCGCCGGATTTCTTTTTTCCCATCGGAGCGTTCATGAAATTATTCGGCGTGAAATATGTTTTTGATCAGCATGACCTGATGCCGGAAATGTCGGAAGCCAAATTCGGCTCAGGCTCAAAAAGCCTTCTCAGGAAGATGCTTCTCCTGAGCGAGAAGCTGGCGCTCAAATTCTGCGTCGTGCACATAACCACTTGCGAATCCGGAAAATGCCTGGTGCAGAAAAGAAGCGCTTTCTCTGCCAAGACTTTCATCGTGAGGAATGCTGTCGATTTTTCGAAAGTATATAGCAATACGACACCCAAGAAGGAAATCAAAGAGCTTTCGCAATTCAAACATATATGCGCCTATCTCGGAGTGATGGGATTTCAGGATGGTCTCGACAAGCTCCTGGAAAGCATTTCATATATCGTGAACGACAAGAACCGAACTGATATCGGTTTCGTCCTGATGGGGGATGGGGATGCTCTTCCCGAAATCAAGAAGACAGCTTTGGAATACGGCATCGCCGACCAGGTATTCTTTGCCGGTTGGGCTGATTCAAAAATGATTTCTACTTATCTCAATATATCAGACCTCGGATTGATGCCGGAACCGGTCAACAGCTATACTGTCAATTCCTTGCACAACAAAGTCATGGAATATATGGCGCACGGGCTGCCGGTGGTCTCCTATGACCTCAAGGAGGCCAGAAAATCAGCAGGAAGCGCCGGAGTCTTCGTTTCGGGCAATGATTCCATCAAATTCGGACAAGCCGTCCTAGAGCTCATAGGCAACGCAGGGAAGCGGCAGGAAATGGGCGAAACAGGAAGAATGGCGGCAAAAGAAAACTTCACTTGGGAAAAATCAGGGCAAAAACTGGTCGAAGCCTATAGATACCTGGGATTCTAGATTTAGGGAACACAAAAAGGCCCGATGGAATATTCCTGTCGGGCCTCATTTTTTTATTCTTTTCTATTGCTGCTGATTCGTTCCGCCTAGGAGTCCAAGGAAGGGAATCGGCTCGGGAAAAACGATGTAGTTGAGTCCGGATGTGTTTTCTTGGGTGTCGGTATAGAACAGCCTTTCGAGAAGATTGTCATAGATCATGAATGAAGAGCTGTCTGCCGTGTCGATAAGATCCAGGCAGTTCCTGTGGTCGCGCGGATCAAGCTCGATGACTTTCGTATATTTCCCGACAGTGAAGATGACGTGCTCATAATCCTTATACCATTGCACGTTCCGGAGCGGTTCCGAATAGCGGGTGATGTTTTCGAGGCTGTTTTCCTGGCGTATCGGCTGGACGAGCCAATCGCGGACATAATAGACGGAGATTTCATTGTCCGTCCAATAAAGCAGCTTTTTTCCGTCATCCGAGAAATGCGATTCCAGGACTCCGCTGCTCAGTTTCCTGAAATAAGTGTCATGCTCGCCTCGGTTATATATATAGAGATCCTTGTTCTCGCTCAGGAAACTGATGCGATCGTCGTCATATATGATGAGTTTGGACATTTTGGCGCCGTCAGCAGGGAAAGAATTGGTCAGCTGGGTTTTTCCCGCATCGCCAGCCAGATTGGATTTGAAGACAAGATCGTTTGTCGATTGGACATAATAGAGATCAGCTCTTGAAAGGTCGAAAGCGGACACGTCGGAGGCAATGAGTTTGATGTCGGAAGCATCGGCAACGTTGGACCTGAAAAGGTCAGACCCTTCCAGGAAGAACAGATACCCTTTGGTCTTCGGATCCCAGCGCACATCCCGGATGTCATTCTTGCCCAAGAATTCATTGAGATTGAAGGTGTTATCAGTTGCCAGGTCTATGATATAGTAGTGGTCCTCAGTCGTTTTTTGCGCATCAGCAGGAGCTGATGCCGTGCTTTCAGTTGGATTATTCGGAGTCGCTGTTTTTTCAACAGGGACAGAAAGGTAGTCGTTTTCCGGCGACCATTCGATATTCTCATTCAGTTTCTCTCCGGAAAAAACCGCATCCGGAATCGAGTAGTTCTTCTCGATCGCCTTATCGGTTATATTGAAAGTCTTTATGCTCAGATTGCTATTGTCCTTTGAAGAAAGAGCGATCAGATCGTTCTTGGGGGATATAAAGAATCTGTCTGTCCCTTGCGTTCCGCTATAGTTATTCCTTTTGTAGTCGGTCCTAGTGAGAATGATGTTCCAGAACTCGTTGGAGACCCCGCTATGGACATCGGTCTTCTTGTCCCAGGAATGGAAGCCTGGAGCAGAAAGAGCGAAATCATAATCCCCAGGAAGAAGCCCTGACAAGTTCAAGGAATTGTTTATTTTTCCCAGTTGCTGGGCCTCAGCCCTGACCCCATTCAGTGAAACGTCGACATTTTCGGGATTGGTTTTGAAGGTTATCGTGCCGCTATAGACAAAAACGCCCCTGCTCCAGTCGAACCGGTAGCCTCTCGTGTGAAGCACGATCGTGGGCGCGATTATGAGGAAAACCAGAACCAATGTCCAAAAGAAGATTCTGCGCTTGAGTTTGTTCATAATCGAATATTACCCAAGAATCGGAGTTTTGTCCAGAATCAAAAGGCGGGTTTCCGCCCTTATTGACATTCCGGAAGCAATCCGTTATAGTAGACGAAGTAACTATTAGGGTATTTTTATGTTGGCAATCATTAAGTCTGGAGGCAAGCAGTACAAGGTGAAAGAGGGAGACAAGGTCAAATTGGAGAAATTGGAAGGAGAAGAGGGAAGCCTAGTGACATTCCAAGACGTCCTCTTCATGGGAGACGAAAACAAGATCCAGATCGGAAAGCCTTTTCTGGAAGGAGCTTTGGTAGAAGGCAAGATCATAAGGACCGAAAAAGGCAAGAAAGTGACCGGAGTCAAATTCAAAGCCAAGAAAAGATACAAGGTTAAATTCGGACACAGGCAGATCTTCACGGAAGTCGAAATCACGAAAGTAGCCTAGACAGCAGAATATCTTCGATACATAAAACCCGACAGGATGTCGGGTTTTTCTTATATCTCCTTTCGATTGAGGACCGCGGAGCTCAGAGTCAGCTCATCCGCGTATTCGATGTCTGATCCAGTGGAGAGTCCTCTTGCTAGACGGGTTATCCTGACACCTCTGGGTTTCAAAAGGCGAGTGAGATATAAAGCCGTGGCATCTCCCTCGGTTGTCGGATTGGTAGCAAGGATTGCTTCTTCTATGCCTTCTTTTTCGATTCGGTTTTCCAATTCGCTGATTCTTAAATTTCCTTGATTGGCGCTTTTGACCGGATCAAGCACGCCGCCCAAAACGTGATAAAGGCCGTTGTATTTCTTGGTGCGTTCGATAGCGATGACATCCAGTGCATCCTCGACAACGCAGACTGTTTTCCTTTCGCGATTGGCGTCCTTGCAGATATAGCAAAGGTTGTCCTCGCTTATGTTGCCGCACACGCTGCAATTTTTCAGGTTGCCTTTGAAATCATCCATGCTTTTGGCGAAATCAGCCAGTTTCTGCTGATCCTCCTTGAAAAGATATAGAACCAGGCGCTCAGCCATTTTGGGTCCTATCCCAGGCAGCGAAGCGAAATGATCGATCAGTTTCTTGAAGCTTTTCGGATACATAGCGAAATACTCTTATGATTTTTATACTTCCTGGTCGGATACTATTCCGGAGTCATGTCGAATTTGGCTTTTTCGAGCGATTTGAAAGTCGTGGAATCATCCTTAAAATACAAGGCCACGCGCCCGATCGGACCGTTCCTGTGCTTGGCGATGTGGACTTCAACGATGTTCTTGTTCGGAGTGTCCGGTTTTTCGCGATCTTCCCGATAAAGGAAAAGGACGATGTCGGCGTCCTGCTCGATAGAACCGGACTCGCGCAGGTCGGAAAGTTTCGGAATCTGCGGGCTTCTGGATTCGACGGAACGGGAAAGCTGGGAAAGGGCAATGACTGGGATATTGAGTTCCCTGGCCAGCTGTTTCAAAGCTCTTGAGATTTCGGAAATCTCGTTCACGCGGTTGTTGCTGTTCGAAGCGCGGCCTTCCATAAGCTGAAGGTAGTCGATAATAATGACGCCAACGTTGTGCTCCGACTGAAGGCGGCGTGCCATGGTACGGATTTCCATGACATTGGCCGATCCAGCATCGTCGATGAAAATAGGCGCTTCCGAAAGCACTCCCATGGCCTGCCCGATGCGCTGGAAATCGTCGTCTCCTTCTCCGGTCTTGAGCCTTCCGGTGCGGAGACGCCAAAGGTCCACGCCGGATTCTGCCGCGAGCATCCTGTCCACCAGCTGATCGGAGGACATTTCAAGAGAGAATATTCCTACTCCGACTTTCTGTTTGACTGCGATCTGCCTAGCGAAATCCAAAGCCAGGGTCGTTTTTCCGACACTCGGCCTCGCAGCGAGAATTATCAGGTCGGACTTCTGGAATCCAGCCAGGATTCCATCCAGATCCGGATAGCCGCTCGGGATGCCTCGCAATTGATGATCGCCTTTATGCAATTCGTCGATCCTATTGAAAGCTGATTCCAGGATCGATTTTATGGGAACGAAATCCTGCTTGATGAATTTCTGCGAAATGGAGAAAAGTTTCTGCTCTGCGACATCGAGTATCTTTTCCACGTCTTCCTCTTCCTTGTATCCCAATTCTCCTATTTCATTCGCCGTGGAAATGAGGTTCCTGAGGGTTGATTTTTTCTGAACCACCTTGGCATAATGGGCCACGTTGGAACTGGTCGGAACGCCGCCGACAAGACCGGCAAGATATGTGGCTCCGCCGATTTTTTCAAGCTGTCCCTTTTCTTCGAGACGGTTGGAAAGCGACAGCACATCGATCGGTTCGCGCTTCTCATACAGTTCAAGGATAGCTTCATATATGAGGTTATGGTCGCTTTTATAGAAATCGCCTATATGAAGGAAATTGGCGACTTTTATGATCGCGTCCTTGTCCAGCATCAAAGAGCCCAGCACGGAATACTCGGCCTCGATACTCTGAGGCGGAACCCTGAGATTCTCGTTGTTCTTAGCGTTTGCCATGGTTTGTTTTCCAAGATTACCGTTACTATATTGTAGGGCACCGCGCATGTTTAGGCAACAGCGGCTTATGAACAGGTTACTCAGGGGATATGCCCGCGAGTATCTCCTTGACATCCTGAACGCTGTTCACCAGAACCAGCTTCTCCCTTATTTTCGCCGCTCCCGGAAAGCCCTTGATATACCAGGCCAGATGCTTCCTTATCTCGAACATCCCCAATTCTTTCTTGTCTTCCCAGATAAGCTCGGCATGTTCAATCATGATTTCCTTTATTCTTTCCAGCCCGTATTCTTCCGGCTGCTTCCCGGTTTTCAGATATTCACTGATCTCGTCGAAAATATACGGCCGTCCCCAAGCACCGCGCGCAATCCCGAGCCCGTCGATATCGGGGTGATTTCGCAATATATCGACGCCGTCTTGCGGGGTGTTTATCCCTCCATTAGCGAGGACGATTTTTCCCGGAATGATTCCTTTTATTTTAGAAATGATATCGAAATCGAGCGGACCGGAAAATCCGCCTTCATATGTCCTGGCGTGCACCATGACAGCCGAATAGGGGAGGTCCTTGGTGCTTTCAATGAAATCAACAGCATCGGTTTCCTTTATCCCAGCCCGGATCTTTATGGAAACAGGCAGATCGGTGTTTTCACATACAGCCGAAATTATTTCGCGCGCCAGCTCTTTTTGCGGCATGAGAGCGCAGCCTGAACCATGGCCGAAAACTTTCTTCGCAGGACAGCCGAAGTTGATATCGATGGCGTCCGGCCGCAGCTCTTTGGTTATGACAACAGCGGCTTTCTTGAAACATTCCGGGCGACGCCCAAAAAGCTGAACGACATAGGGACGCTCGCTTTCTTTGAACCTCAAAAGCTCCATGGTTTTCTTGGGGTTGTAATAGAGCGCGTCAGCGCTAGCCATTTCGCTATAGGCGACATGAGCCCCATGCCTTCGGCACAGCTCACGGAAAGCGCTATCGGTTATTCCAGCCATGGGCGCCAGGGCCAGGATCGGCTTATTCGGTTTTTTCCAGAAATCATCCATAGGGAAAATAGTGGTATAAATTAAAAGCCTATCCTGAAAATAGACTCGAGGCAAAACGAAAACATCTGCCTTTATTCGAATTTGTTTTTTTGAATGCTTATTCCTTCTCGAAATCTATCCTGATCCCTTCCTCGGTTTCCTCAATACAGAATCCGATTCCGACGATAGCCTCCTTGAGCTTTTCGATTTTTTCCTGAGGGCTGTTGTTTTCTCCCAGGAATTGGAAATGTTCCATATATTTTTATTTTTTCCTAAGCTTATACTCATTGTCCGGCAAATCTTCGATGGAATATCCGAGAAGCCCGAGCTTGTCACGCAGCTCGTCGGATTTCTGGAAATCTTTTCCGATCCTTGCTGCTTTCCTTTCTTCAGCAACAGCCACTGCTTCCTGGGAAACTTCTCCAATTCCTTCCGTCAAAACCAGGCCAAAAACCCTGTTCATCTTGTTCCAAACCGAAAGGATCACTTTGGCCTCCGCGCTTCCGATTTTCCCAGCCGCAATGAGCTTGTTGGTCTCAGTGATCAATTCATATAGCACGCTGAGCGCCAGGGGAGTGTTGAGATCGTCATCCATAGCCTCCTCGAAGCGTTTCAGGTATATATAGGCGAAATCGACCGGCTCATCCTGGGGTGCCTCCGCTGCTTTGCCTCCAGCCGCTATCTCGCCAAGGGTCCTTTCGAAATTGGCTATCTTTTCGAGATTAGTCTTGGCCTGGTCAAGCGCTGTCCAGGAGAAGCTGACCTGGGTGCGATAAAGCCCGCTCATGGCGAACAGCCGAAAATGCATCGGATCATATCCTTTGGCCAGAATATCTTTGAGGGCATAGAAATTCCCCTTGGATTTGGACATCTTCTGCCCATCGACCAGAAGGAAGCGGGTATGCATCCAATAACGCGCGAACTCTTTTCCGGTATATCCTTCCGATTGCGCGATCTCATTCTCATGATGAGGAAAAATATGGTCTTCTCCTCCGGTGTGAATATCCATCGTTTCCCCGAGATATTCAATACTCATAGCGCTGCACTCTATGTGCCAGCCGGGATATCCGAGAGACCAGGGCGATTCCCATTTCAGGATATGCTCTTTCGGCGCTTTGAGCCACAAAGAAAAATCATAGGGATGCTTTTTGTCAGGATGTTCTTCTAATCTTGCTCCGGCTTTGAGCTCATCCAGCTTGATGCCGGAAAGTTTTCCATATTGGGGGAATTTTTCCACCGAATAAAAAACATTGCCATTGACTTCATATGCCAAACCTTTCTCAATGAGAGCTTCTGTCATCTTTATCATCTGCGCGACATGAGCAGTGGCTCTTGGATAATATGCTGCCTTTTCGATATTGAGCCTTTCAAGATCCCCGAAGAACTTTTCCGTATAGAATTCCGCGATTTCCTGGGGCGTCTTTTTCTCCCTGAGCGCTCCTTTCATCATCTTGTCCTCTCCCGTGTCCGCCTGATTAGTATCGTCGTTGGTCAGATGCCCGACATCGGTGATATTCATTATCTGCCTGACTTCATATCCGGAATATTCGAGATAGCGTCTCAGTACATCCGTAGCGATATATGTCTTCAGATTACCTATGTGGGCAAAATCATAAACTGTCGGTCCGCAATTATACATGCCGACTTTCCCGGGATTGATCGATTTGAATTCTTCTTTTTTCCTTGCAAGCGTATTGTATATCTTCAGCATACTGATATCAGCTTAATTGTTTTAAATCCATTTCTTGATTTTGAATACGGATATAGTAATCATGGAAAGCACGAACATTATGCCGATATGGATCCAGAAACCGTTAGGATTTTTCCCGAACGGGATATCGGCACTCATGGCCAGGACATTGGAATATACCGTCATCGGCAGCATGACGGCTGAAAATATGGTCAATATCTTCATGGTCATGTCGAGCTTGTTGGAAAGAAGGGAGTTGTTAGTGCCTTCCAGCGACTCGATAGTCTCTTTCGAGCTTTCAAGCATATTCCAGACACGGATATTGGTTCCGATAAGGTCTTGGAAATACGGCTTCAGTTCAGGCTCTATGAATTTGTATTTGTTTTGGACCAAGGACTCGAAAACGCTTTTCTGCGGCTTCATGGTCCGCCTGAAATTGAGGATGTCCCGCTTGACGACCGAAATTTCGAACACCATATCCTTTTCATGCCCGGCAAAGATCTCCTCTTCGATATGGTCCAGTTTCCTCGAAATATGGTCAAGGCGAGGGAAGCATGATTCCAGAAGCAGCTCCAGGATATACCGGAGCAGCGACCCAGGACTCTGGCTCATATACATCTCCCTCTTGGTCTTGCTCCTTTTGAGTTCCAGGAACAAGTCATTCAGCTGATAGATCTCGACGTCGTGGGAGGTTATGAGCGTTCCATCGCAGATGACGATATCCAGCTCCCCGGAATAGGTGGTCCTGGTCACGGTGTCATAGAGCGGCACATGAATAGCCAGATAGAGGCAGGTGTCGTATTCGGCAGCCTTCGGGCGCAGCGTCGGGGTGGAGAATTCCTCGACGACCAGGGGATGGAGATTGAACCTCTTCTTGAGCTTCAGGGCATCGTCGGCATTAGGCTCCCTGAAATCTATCCAAGTGACTTTTTCTGTTTTTATTTCTTGCATCGGGTATGATTCGGCACTGGGTGCCGCGTTATTTTTGATTTAGATACATCAATTGTATCAAGAAAGCCGCTATTTGACAAAAAGCAGGAATGGTAGTTGAATGGATTCAATGAAAAAAGCGCTATTGCTCCTCATAAAGCTCTATCAAAAGACCCTATCGCTTGATCATGGGATTCTTTCCTATTTATATTCCGAAAGGCTTTGCCGCTTCCATCCGACCTGCAGCCAGTATACGTATGAAGCCGTGGAGCGTTTCGGAATCCTGAAAGGATCATGGCTCGGACTGAGACGCATCATCCGATGCCATCCCTGGAACGACGGGGGATATGATCCGGTTCCGAAAGAATAGATCTTTGAATTGAGAATATTCGATCAGAAAGAGGCATTCAACCAACCATAATATGGAGGAGGAGATGAGAAAGACACTGAGGATTTTCCATGTGATGCTGGAAGACAAAAAAGGAACCTTTGCCGGAGTTCTTTATTGTCACAAGAAGAGGAAGCTCACAAGACTGGAAGAATTTGATACGCGCAAAACCTGTCCTGGCTGCGCGTGCACCTTTCCCCTTATGAGAACGGAAATTTTCTATGTCTCATCTCTCACTCATCTTGCGCGAGTCATTGCCAAGATGTATGACATGGATGGATTGCCAGTTCCCGAAAGATTTATCATGGGATACATCACCAGCCATTTAAAGACTCCCGATAAGGATATGGCGGCATAGTTTCCGCGGCCAATCATTATTCAGAAACCATGGAGGAATGGAAAGTTATGTCGATAGAAGACGGGATAGTGAAGTGCAAGCATCATGTTCCCGGACAATCCCCAGTGGTAACGGGGAAATTTTCCAAACCGGCTGAACCCGAACCCAAGGAAGAGCAGCCAGACAGATCCAGACATGAAGATTCTGATCGTCAGCCCGGCACAACGCCGTGCCCGTGCATGTATGAATTCTGAGGCATCCGGCCCGGAACGCAAAATCGCAACAGCGATGACTTGCGTTCCGGGCCTTTTTTATGCTTAAATTCACTCAGCAAATCGTAACTTTTCCAATAAAAACCTATGCTTAAAAGACGACGCACGAAAAAAATAAGGATCGGGAATATATTTATCGGCGGAAACGCGCCGATTGTCGTTCAGTCCATGACCAATACCGACACAGCTGACGTGAAAGCCACAGTGAGGCAGATAAAAGCGCTGGAAAAGGCCGGATGCGAGATGATCCGGGTAGCTGTCCCGAATATCGAAGCTGCCAAGGCTATCGGAAAGATAAAAAAGCAGATCAATATCCCCTTGGTTGCCGATATCCATTTTTCGGCCGAATTGGCAATCGAAGCCATCAATCAGGGAATAGACAAACTCAGAATCAATCCTGGAAATATCGGATCCGAAGAAAAAATCAAAGCGGTGGTCGAGGCTGCCAAGAAAAAGAATATCCCAATCCGCATCGGAGTGAATGCCGGGTCTTTGGAAAAGGACCTGATCGAAAAATACAAAGGCAAAGTGACAGCCAAAGCCATGGTCGAATCCGCCATGCGGCATATCAAGATCCTTGAAAGGCACAATTTCAAGAACATCCTGATTTCCCTCAAAGCTTCCGACATAGAAAGGACCGTAGAAGCATACAGGCTGTTATCCGAACAAGTGAACTATCCTCTGCATATTGGAGTGACGGAAGCCGGCACTTCCTTCCGCGGAACTGTCATGTCATCCATCGGGCTCGGCATCCTTCTTTATGACGGGATAGGGGACACTCTGCGCGTTTCCCTGACGGCCGATCCTATTGAAGAAATGAAAGTAGCATGGGAAATCCTGAAATCACTCGGACTCAGAAAAAGAGGCATAACCGTGACCAGCTGCCCGACCTGCGGAAGAACCCAAGTCGATCTCATCGGCCTTGCCAAAAAGGTCGAGGATGCGTTGGTAGGCATCGATAAGGATATTCATGTTGCTGTCATGGGCTGCGTGGTGAATGGGCCTGGAGAAGCAAGGGAAGCAGACTTGGCGATCATCGGAGGGAAAGGCGTCGGGCTTATCACGAAAAAAGGCGATATCATCAAGCAAGTATCCGAAGACAAACTGATCAAGGAGTTCCTGAAAGAAGTCAGGAAATTCAATTAGCACTGAGCGTTCCTATTTTTTTCATAACTTCATCAATTATCCAAGACGGAGTCGAAGCTCCTGCTGAGATTCCGACACTGCTCGCTCCTTCAAACCACCCTAGGTCAATATCAGCCGCTCTTTCTATGAAATATGATTTCTGATTCAGGCTTTTCGATATTTCATATAGACGTGTCGAATTGGCGCTGTCGGGAGAACCGATGATTATCATGACGTCATTCTCTTCGGACATCTTTCTCGCTTCTGCCTGCCTGTTCTCAGTCGCAAGACATATGGTGTTTTTTATTTCCGCCTGCGGATACCTTTCAACGATTATCCTGGAGGCTTCGTCGAAAAAATCCTTGTTCTGAGTGGTCTGTGAAATGATGACGATTTTCCTGTCAGGATCAAGATCAAGACGAGAGAGATCATCGCGATCAGAAACCAGAATACCTCTTTTCCCTCCGCATTCGAAAATGCCCTTGACCTCCTTGTGATTCTTGTCGCCGATAATGACGACTTGCGAACCGTTCTTCGAATGAAGGGAGGACAGATTCTGTACCTGGACCACTTTCGGACAAGTGGTGTCGATTATGGCGATGCCCCTTTCTTCGGCCAGCGAATAGATATCCGGGCCGACTCCGTGAGCGGAAACTATCAATGTCCCGATGTTGCCATACTGCCCGCTTATGAAATCGTCAGGGCTTATTTTCCTGATTCCTTTTTCTTCTATTTTCCTCATCACGTCGTCATTGTGCACGAGGGAGCCTAATATGAAAATAGGAGCGGCGGTCTTCGACATATCCAAGCCAGCCACCATGTCATAGGCGCGCTTGACTCCTCCGCAAAAACCGGCGAAGCGGCTCAGGGTTATTTCCATAGCGATCAAGTTAGGTTTTTTATCCACTCAAATATCTCACAAACCAGGCTAAAAATCAAACGAGGGCGCGCTTCAGGCATTCGTTGCCAAACGGGAGAATTGCTGGTATAATCATACGGATGCAGGATTTCCTGCCCATGCTAGCGACCTAACAACCCTAACGGCAAAACATAATGTTCACAGATGAAGCCAGAATAAGAATCTCAGCGGGACGCGGCGGAAACGGAGTCGTGGCTTTCGACAAGATAAAGATGAGCCTCGGACCGACCGGCGGATGCGGAGGAGATGGAGGGGATATCTATTTCGAAGGCGTAACGAACCTCTCGGCACTCAACAAATACCGCCACAAGAGAGACTACTATGCCAGCGACGGCAGCAACGGGAAATCGGACAAATCGGACGGCATAAGTGGGAAAGACTTCATCCTGACAGTTCCTATCGGATCCGTTATTCACAACCTCGACACTAAGAAAGATATCGATATCAAGGAAGCAGGACAAAGGATTCTTGTCGCGAAAGGCGGCAAAGGAGGAAGAGGCAATTTCTATTTCCGATCTTCGACAAACACTTCCCCTCAAGAGAAAGAGGAAGGGAAGCCAGGCCAGGAGTTCAATCTCTTCATTGAGTTGAGACTGATAGCGAGCATCGGGCTTGTCGGCCTTCCAAGCGCCGGAAAATCCAGCCTGCTCAATGAGCTGACTGCCACTGACGTCAAAGTCGGCGCCTATCACTTCACCACTCTTGAACCTAATCTCGGCTCAATGGACGGAACCATCATCGCAGACATCCCGGGACTTATCGAAGGGGCTTCCGAAGGAAAGGGACTCGGAATGAAATTCCTGCGCCATATCCAAAGAACCAAGGTGCTGGCTCACTGCATAAGCTCCGAAGCGGAAAATCCCGAAGAAGATTATCGTATAATCCGAGGAGAGTTGGAGAAATTCAATCCTGATCTGATCAAGAAGAAGGAAATCATCATCCTAACCAAGACCGATCTTCTGGATGAGGAATCACTGAAGGGAAAAACCAAGGAACTCAAGAGCATAAATCCCGACATGATAGCCGTTTCCATACATGACTTCGACGCCATAGAAAGGCTCAAAAGCTATCTCGTCGAGGAACTCGCCCGGGTTGAATAGGCAATCGGGGATATGCTATAATCCAAAAAAGATAAGCATAAAAAAATGGAAAAAAATTACGTACTCCTGTTGATAGCCGTTTCTGTCTGGACTATCCCTTGGAAGGGAATAGCCCTCTGGCGGGCAGCTAAGAACAACGACCGGGCATGGTTCCTTGCCATTCTCATCCTGAATACCCTCGCCATTTTGGAAATACTCTATATTTTCGTCTTTTTCCGCAAAAATCGGAACGGGCGCCTAGACTAGAGCAAGCTCATGTACTGGATATTCCTCGTCTTATTCATAACAGCGGTTCTTGTTCCTGACCTCATAAGAGGCCAGGTCTATTTCATTACCGAAGAACGCGCTGAAGAAATCCTCATTTTCGTTCTAGGCATGATAGCTTTTCTGACGTTCATTAATAACGAACGGAAAATCGCCCATCAGAAGAAGGAAAAGGAAAAAGCAGAGAAAAAGATAGATCAGACAGTCAAGGATCTTGTCGACTCATACAGCTATATCGGAGAGGTCAACAGGAAAATGGATATCCTTATGGGAGTGGCGCTGGGACTATCCGACCGTTCCGCGCTCGACAGGAAAAAGGAAAACGAGATATACCTTTCCATCCTCAATGCGGCAACATTCCTTCTCAAGGCCGAGAGTGTGATGCTTCGCTTCGTCAATATCAAGACAGGTCGCACGGAAAAAGAAATCAAGCTGCCCGAAACGGGAAAAATGACAGTTTCCAATAAGGTATTGGTTGGGATAGAAGAGAATATGAACCTGAAAAAGCAAAATGACTCGATCATCATCTCCTCTTCGCAGAAGATAAGCGACATCAAAAGCTTCCTTGTCGCGCACGATTATGATGAGAACGAAGAGAACAAGCCCAAGAACATAGAGATACTGAAACTGTTCGCTTCGCAAGCCATATTCCTGCATTCATACATGAGCAAATCCGATAAATAATTTTTAACCACATACACCTATGAAAAAAGAGAACATCAAGCCGATCGGTCAGAACGTATTGGTGATGCCGCTTAAGGCTGAAAAGAAAACCAGTTCTGGAATCGTCCTCCCGGAAACTGCATCCGCGGAACGCTCGCAGGAAGGAAAGGTTATCGCAATAGGGGATAGCGAAAAGATAAAAGTGAAGAAAGGACAGACGATAATCTTTGCCAAATATTCAGGTTCTGAAATAAAAGCCGACAAAGACGAATGCATCCTCATAAAGGCCGAGGACATATTGGCCATAGTCGAATAACGTTTCTCTTTGAGCAATAAAGAAAGACCGGTTTCCATTTTCAGGAACCGGTCTTTTTCTAAGATATTCCGATATGCTATTTGACAGTCTCGTATCCTTTCTGCTTCCAGACATTAAGCCCCTCTGCCAATGAATATGCATTGATAACGCCCAGATCGTTAAGGCGCACCGCCGCTTTGTACGCGGCAAGGCTATCGGAATCATAAACGACTATCTTCCTGCCAAGAGGAATCTGCCTCCTTTTGGACTCCAAATCATCGGCGGTTATGTTGATCGCTCCCTTCAGATGCTCAAGAGCGAATTCCTGATTGCTCCGCACGTCAATAAGAAGAAGGTTCGGATTAGTCGCCATCCAAGCCTTCAGATCGTCAGCTTTGACATAGCTGACTTTGGCTTGATCGGAAAAGGACATCGGATCGCCGTCGTTTATGGTGGGGTTCATGCCGTTTTTCCAGGCAGAAAAACCTCCGTCGAGAAAGGAAAGATTGCCGACACCATTGTCCGAAGCAAGCGAAGCTATCTCTCCGATATTCTGAAGATCTCCGGAAGCGTCGACCACGACATAATATTTCTTGCTGTCGAGAGACGGAATGAAAGAAGCGAAACTCTCGATCGGGATGTTCTTCGAGTCTATGATATGCTCGGACCTGAAATCGTCCGGATTCCTAAGATCGATGACGACCAGGTTCCTATCGCTGATCAGCTTGGACCTGAGGCTGTCCAGGCTTATTTTCCCTATTTTCGAAAGGTCGATATCCTTGGCTTTGATTCCATCAGCAGGACCATTTCCAGTTTTCGAATTGCCGGCATCGAAATGCGCTTTCACGAAAAATATCCCGACAACGAGGACGATTAAGGCGAAACCGACCAGAATAACCTGGACGTTGTCTTTTTTCTGATTGAGAGTTTTCTGCATTTTATTTTAAGACGCTTCCCAGAAAGCCGGGATTGCCGTTTATGAAATCGCTTATACTGACTTTGTTTTTCCCTTCCAATTGGACTCCTTCCAGTATGATCGCTCCTTTTCCGGCTTTGACCGTGATTTTTCCGCTGTCAGTCATTATGGCTTCGCCTTCGAAATGCATATCCCCGAAATCAATATCGCTCAAGGATATGCTGTTGAGTTTCAGCCGCATATTCGTTCCGTTCCTTTCCCAAAAGGTGAATATTCCCGGCCAGGGACAAAGAGCCCTGAATCGGTCATAAATGGATCCCGCGTCCTCGGACCAAATCACATGCCCGTCGCTTCTTTCAATGAGCTGGCAAAGGGTAGCCTTGGAACTGTCCTGAGGATGGGACTCGATTTTCCTTTCCACCCAGAGCGGAAGGGTTTTCAAAAGCAATTCCGATGAAACAGCAGAAAGCCTCAGGAGCAGCTCCGGATATGTCTCATCGCTTCCTATTGCAATCTCTTCTTGTGCGATGATTTCTCCCGTATCAACGCCTTTATCCATCAGCATTATGGTTGTTCCGGTCGTTGTTTCTCCATTCAGGATGGCATTCTGAACAGGCGATGGACCGCGATATTTCGGCAGCAGGGACGGATGGATATTTATCGCTCCGAAGCCCGGAAGGCTCAGCACGGCTTCAGGCAGGATCTTTCCGTAGGCAGCGACAATGAGAAGGTCTGGCTGCTGCTGCTCAAGCTCTTTTATTGCCGCATCGTCGAATTTCTTCGGATCAAGCACCTTTATCCCATTTTTTTCTGCAAGCGCTTTGACCGAAATATCATGCGCCTCCTTTTTCTTTTCAGGCTCCTTGCCGATATTCGTGTATACGGAAACTATGTTGTATTTCTCCTGGATAAGGCGATCAAGGATGATTGCGGCGAAAGAAGAAGTGCCCATAAAAACAGTCCTGAGACCGATGGCTTTTTTTGTCTGCATAATTCGGATGTATTTATTCGGATTATCTATTTTTATTTTTCCGGCTATTTCCTGTCTATGAAAAGCGTCCCGTCCAAGTGGTCGATTTCGTGCTGAAGAGCTCTCGCCAACATCCCTTCGGCTTCTATTTCGATTTTATCTCCCTCTTTCGTTTCAGCGTGCACTTTGACCTTCTTGGATCTTTTGATCGGTATGAACTCTCCAGGGAAAGACAGGCATCCCTCTTCCATGACTTCCTTCCTGAGCGATTTGGAGACTATTTTCGGATTTATCAATATGAAAGTCTTCCTTTCCATTTTAATGACGCAGAGACGCAGGTTTTCCCCGACTTGCGGAGCCGCGAGACCTAGACCGTTATTGGCTTCCAGCGTATCGAGCATGTCGAAGATGAGCTTCTTGATCTTGGGATCAGTTGGGTCTTTTATCTTCTTGTTCTTTTTCCGGAGTATCGGATCCGGATAGGTGATTATGGGCAAATCCATTAATTTATTGTTCGGCTTGTTATTTCCTGCCATCAGATTACGGATATCGGATCGACATCGATGATCCATCCTGCCGGAAGCCATTGCAATGCCTTCCTGAGAGCATCGGGCATCTCTTTTTCGAATCTGACGATTATCTGACTCCTGAATCGTCCGCGCACTTTAGGAACGAAACTTTCTTGAGACTCGGAAACTTTTATACCATCGATTCCTAGGAGGACCTCAGCAATTCTTTTCGCTTCGGCATCAGCCTTGTCTTTTCTGAAATCTTGGAAAACCAGCTTGATGAGGCGACCGAACGGAGGAAGGGCAAGCGCCTTCCTTTCCTTGAATTCCTTTTCATAGAAAGAATCCGGATCCTTTTTCGCTATCAGCTTGAGCAGCCTGTTTTCAGGATGATATGTCTGGATGATCACGCGTCCCGGATATTTGGCTCCCGGTCGCGAGGTGCGGCCAGCCACCTGCATAAGCAGGTCAAAAGCCCGTTCTTCTGCCGAAAAATCAGGCAATGTCAGCATATTGTCTGCGTCTATGATACCAATTAAAGCGACATTCGGCAAATCCCAGCCCTTGGAAATCATCTGGGTCCCGATGAGGATATCCGCCTCATGATCCGAAAATTTCCGATAGGCCTCTTCATGGGCATCCTTCCCCTTGAGCTCTTGGCTATCCGCCCGCATGACGCGAGCTCCTGGAAAGAATTCCTTGATTTCCTTTTCCACCTTCTGAGTCCCGAGCCCTACGTTCTTGAAAACGATGCCCTTGCACTTCGCGCACTTCGGAGTGATGGAGGTCCTGAAGCTGCAATGCAAGCATCTATATTCTCCTGAATTTTCATATACCAGCGCCCGATCGCATTTGGGACATTTGAGAACCGTCTTGCAGGCAGCGCAGACCGAGAAGTTGCTCATTCCCTGGCGATTGATGAAAAGGATCGCCTGCAAGCCGTATTTGAGGGCATAGGAGATTTCGGATCTCAATTTTTTGGAAATCGAAGAGAATACCGGCTGTTGCTGCCTTTGACTGCCATATGATCTGTTCTGCCATCTTTCACGGCGCATATCGACCAGTTCCATGGTCGTTTTCACCGCTTCCGATCTGCTATTGGGTATTTCAAGATCGGGGATGACCAGCAATCCGCTTTTTCCATTCCTGGCTGAATGATATGAGACGACGCTCGGAGTCGCCGAACCGGAAACTATCTGGCAGTCATGGATGCGGGCGATTTCCAAGGCGGCAGTCCTGGCATCATAGCGCGGATTCATGTCCCACTGCTTGAAGGAAATATCCTGCTCTTCATCGATCACGACCAGCCTGAGATTCCCGAACGGAGCGAACACTGCCATCCGGGTCCCGATGATTATCTTCGCTTCGCCCGATCTTATGCGCTTCCAGTTGTCATAGAATTTCCCTTTGGAAATATTGCTGCTCAAGACGACAATCTCATCTGAATCGAAATATGCCCCATAGCGCTCCAATGCCTGCGGGGTCAATGTTTTTTCCGGCAGGAGAATCAGGAACTGACCATCCTTGTACTGCTTTTTTAATTCAAGGATGGAATGGATATATACCTCGGTTTTCCCGGAACCTGAGGACCCGAAAAGCAGATATGCGGCATGTCCCTTTTTCCTGTCCGATATTTCCGACACGGCAGAGTGCTGTTCCTTGGTGAGTTCTATTCCTAGCTTGCTGATCTGCGAAGCAGCTTTCTTTTTTTCTTTCAGGCTCCTCTTCATTATTTTCGGCACGAAATTCTTCATGACGATTCCAAGAGGGGAGATATAGTATTCGGAAATGAATCGCGCCAATTCCATCTGCTCCGCCGTCAGAAAATCCTTTTCGATGACATTCCCTATCCTCTTGAGTTCCATCCCGCCAGTCCGTTCGAAATCAGCCGCGCTGTCGATGACGATTCCTTCGATCTTCCTTCCAGAGAAGGGAATACTGACCAATGTCCCAGGCGATAGCTTCTCATTGCCCAAGTAATAGAAAAACTGATCGCGCATGAGCGATATCCTAATAAGCGGAACGACGGAGATGATGAATTTGTCAGGCATACCATCATTTTACTACAGAAAACCATCCCGAGCTAAGACCACCATCCGCAATTGCCAAAGAGCTTATTCTAAGCTAAACTGCAAGATATGAAAAGAAAAATATTCCTAAGCATCAATATCCCGCTGGCAGTCCAGAGAAGGATCGCATCAAGAGCCGAGAAATGGCGCGATTTGCCCGTCAAATGGACAAAAGAGGCCAATATGCATGTATCCTTGTTTTCGCTCGGCCACATCGAAACGGAACTGCTTCCGGAAATATGCGAAAAAGTCCGCGAGGCAATAGACGAAAACGAGATATTCGATTTGGAATTCGAGAGCCTGGAATCGGTTCCGGAAGGAGAAGCGCCGCAGCGCATACAGCTTTCCGGGAAAGCGAGCGAGGGGCTCAAAGATCTTCATGAAAGAATAGAAAAATCGCTCGGAATATTCTCGGCACCCAAAAAAGCCTTCAAGCCGCACATCGTCGTCGGCAGGATCCGCAGCAACAAATGGGAAGAGCTTGCAGAAAAACCGGAGATCAAAGAGAAGTTCTCTCTCAATGTTTCCGTCGAATCGGTCGATGTCATGGCGAGCGACTTCGGAGAAGGGGAGTCGGAATATGCGTTGATAGAATCTTGCCCGTTGAAATAAGCCCATGGACATCCTAGGCATCAGAATCGACAATTTTACTCAAAAAGAAATTATTGAAAAGATAGTTTTCTTTTTTTCGGAAGAAAAGCTCCATCAGGTTGCGACTGTCAATCCTGAATTCATTCTCGAAGCTCAGAAAAACGAACTCTCCCGTGAAATCCTCAACTCCTGCGATCTGAATGTCGCTGACGGATTCGGCATATCCTGCGCTTTCTTGAGATACGGGAAAATGCTGAAAGCACGAATCCCGGGAGCTGATCTTGTCCATGAAATCCTCAGGATTGCCGACCAAAAAAAAATGGGCGTATTCCTGGCAATAAATAAAGACGGGCTCAGTGGTTTTCAGGAAATCAAGGATGCTATTTCGAAAACATATCCCAATATAGCCGTTTCCAGTGCTGATTTGGACAGAAATGACACAAAATATCAATTGCCAGACAGTGCCGGGAGCATACTGTTTTGCAACTTCGGCCATCCGCAGCAGGAAGCCTTCATAAATAGCCAAAAATGTGGTAATATTAGACTCGCGATGGGAGTAGGCGGCAGTTTCGATTATCTGACTGGAAAAGTGAAACGTGCCCCGATTTTCATGCAACGCCTCGGGCTGGAATGGCTGTTTCGCTTGATCCGGCAGCCGAAAAGAATCGGCAGGATATGGAGAGCGGTCGTAGTTTTCCCAATAAGAATAGTCTTGAATAAATAATATGAAAAAAGGAGTAGATTATATAGGTGTCGGATGCGGAGCTATGATATTCAATGCGGACGGGAAAGTGTTTCTGGCAAAAAGAGGCCCGAACGCAAGAAACGAATCCGGCAAGTGGGATTTTCCCGGAGGAGGAGTAGAATTCAGCGAAAGATGCGAAGACGCATTGAAAAGGGAAATAAAAGAAGAATACGATATAGAAATAGAAATCATAGAGCTCCTCGACGTCGTCAGCCACATTTTGCACGAAGAGAAACAGCACTGGGTTTCCCCGTCATACATAGCCAAAATAACTTCCGGCGAACCGAAAATAATGGAACCGGAAAAATGCGAAGAGATCAAGTGGATAGAATTGAAAGATATTGATTCTGACTCTCTCACGTTAACAAGCCAATCTGATATAAAAAAATATACGGAAAAATACGGATTCGATACGCCAAAGATCCAATAAATGATATGAACAAAACAAGAGTCAGATTCGCACCATCACCGACCGGATATCTTCATATCGGAAGCCTCCGGACGGTTCTGTATGATTATCTTTTCGCCAAAAAATCCGGCGCTGATTTCATTTTGCGCGTCGAGGATACCGACAGGAAGCGCTATGTCCCCGGATCGGTCGAAAAACTGATCGAATCGCTCGAATGGGCAGGCTTGAAATGGGATGAAGGAATTTTCACGCAAAAAGAAATAGCCGACGACAGAGCAACCGTCACTGAATCTGTCTCATATCCTGGAACATTCGAAGCCGGGGAATACGGCCCATATGTCCAGTCCGAACGGCTGGAGCTGTATAGGAAATATGCCGAGGAATTAGTGGAGAAAGGACATGCCTACTATTGCTTCTGTATGCCGGAGAGATTGGAAGAACTGAGAAACCAGCAATCGGCCGCTAAGCAGGCGCCGATGTATGACAGATACTGCCTCACCGATTTGAGTCAGGAAGAGATAAACAAAAAACTGAAAGAGGAATGTCCGCATGTCATCCGCCTCAAAGTTCCCAAAGATGAAATCATAGAATTCGAAGATGTGGTTCGAGGCAAAGTGAAATTCAACACCAACACTACTGATGACCAGGTGCTTTTGAAATCGGACGGGTTCCCGACATATCATCTGGCGGTCGTCGTCGATGATCATTTGATGAACATCACGCATGTCATCCGCGGCGAAGAATGGTTGCCCAGTACGCCGAAGCACATCATCCTATACAAAGCACTAGGATGGGAACCGCCGAAATTTGCCCATCTTCCGCTGCTTCTCAATCCCGACAAAACCAAACTATCCAAACGCCAGGGCGATGTCGCCGTTGAGGATTATACCGCGAAAGGATATCTCAAAGAAGCGATCATAAACTTCGTCGCGTTGCTCGGTTGGAATCCGGGAGACGGCGAAACCCAGGAAATTTTCAGCATGGAAGAATTGATTGAAAAATTCGACTTGTCCCGTGTCCATAAAGCCGGAGCTGTTTTCGATATCAAGAAATTGGATTGGATAAACAGCGAATATATAAAGAGGCTTTCCCTGGATGAACTGCATGAAAAAGCGCTGCCGTTTTTCGAAAAGAAGGATTTCTATATCAACGCCCCGACAGAAAGAAAAACGGATGAATATCTCAAAAAAGTATTGGCTATCGAGCAGGAAAGGCTAGCCAAACTTTCCGAGGTGGGGGAGAGCAACAGATTCTTTTTTCAGGATATCGATTATGCGAAGGAACTATTGAAATGGAAAGAATCGAGCGAAGAAGATACGAAGGCTTCTCTCCAGAAAACGAAAGATGTCTTGGAAAAGATTTCCGATTCCGATTGGACAAGAGAAAATCTGCAGAATCTCCTCATGGAGGCAGCCGGCGAAAAGAGGGGAGACCTGCTCTGGCCGCTCCGCGCATCGCTCACCGGAGAACAGAAATCGCCTTCCCCTTTCGAAGTGGCTTGGGTGCTTGGCAAAGATGAGTCATTGAAAAGAATAGGACGAGCTATTGAAAAATAGAAGCAGCCATAAAAACACATACCGAATCAGCAAATGCAAAAAAATAGAAAAACAAACCGAATATTTTTCTCCGGAATCGCGATGACTGGAATAGTCCTATCGGCGCTATATTTTTCAACATTCTCATTCGCAAATGCATCATTGTCTTTCAATTGCGATGACTATGAGGGAGACATGAAAGACGAATGCGAAGAGAAACAGAAAACTGCCAGGACACTGGAAAGCATAATAAAACTGAAGGAAAAACAAGCCGATGTCATCACGACGCAGCTTGATACCATAAACAAGCAACAAGAAAAGAATGTTTCAGACCTTCAGCTTACAAAAAAAACGGTTGAGGATCTCGCAAGAAAAATAAACGATCTCGACCGCGACATAGCCGACAAAGAAAATCTCATACAGTCGCAAAAAAAACTTCTCACCGGGCTGATGCAGTCATACTATGAATATGACCAGCAAGGAACCCTGGATGTTGTTTTGGCTGATCAGGATTTCTCGACGACCTTCGCCCAATCGGATAATATCGAACAGTCAGAAATGAAGGTCTCCGACATATTGAACACGATAAAGGAAGCCCGCCAGGAATTGCTCCAGGAAAAATCAGATATTTCCGAAAACAAAGAGAAACATTCCGAGATGAAAGAGAATCTGGAAAAGAAAGGATTGGACCTCCAATATACCGAAGACCAGAAACAGAAACTGCTTGGACAGACCCAGGCTGAAAAAGAGAAATACGAAAAGCAATTGAATGATGTCCGCAATGAAATCTATGACCTGGAATCGAACAAAAGCGTTGACTATGGAAACATACCAGCAGCCAAGGGCGGATATTTCGATTATCCCGTTTCGAAGCCTTCCATAACCCAAAGCTACGGATGCTTGCAGAATTCATTCGCAAAAGCATCCTATCCGGCGTGCAACGGAGGGAAAGGAGGATTCCACAACGGATTCGATTTTGGAAGCAATAGCGGCTCGACGATATTCGCCGTAAAAAGCGGAAAGGTCATAGGTTCAGGAAACAATGGAAGATATGCCTATGGGCAATGGATTGCGATCGATCATGGCGACGGCCTAGTGACACTATACGGGCATCTAAGCAAAAAATACGTTTCAAAGGGCGATCAGGTCGATGACGGAGAAAAAATAGGAATCATGGGAAACACCGGTTATTCGACCGGAACCCATCTTCATTTTTCAGTTTTCGACAAAAAAAGCTTTGAAACCGTAGAATCAACTAAAGTCGATGGATTGATACTTCCGACTGGCGCCAGCGTGAGCCCGGGAAGATATTTGAAATAGTTTCAAAATACCGAAAAAAACAATCAGCCTTCCCCTATCAAAAAACTAATTTCAAGAGGGGATAGCCAGACGGGAAATTCAAGACACATATACCCCCGATTGGTATTATCAAAACAGACCCAAAGAAACCAAACAAGCGACTCCTTAACCAATCGCTTGTTTTTTTTATTTTCTAAAAAATATTATTTGCATGCACATAATTTTATTTCATATTTTTTATTTTCATCAAAATAATTTCAAGAAAATATTTTTTCGAATCGATGATCGCTTTTTGTCCATTCATGTCATCGGATTCACAAAAACAATGATTCCTGAAAAATCATCAAAAAACGACCTCAAATTTTGAGCTCTAAGCGTCTTTGAAAAATATGGACATACATCTATGTATCTGTATTTGATCGATTCTGGAAAAAAATCAAAGCATTTTATTTTTGAAATAAAAAAAAATAAAAAAATAATATAACGACAGCTAATAGGTTAAGAGTAGAGGAATGAAATAAAAAAATATTTTTTATTATCTGCGTATTAAAAAACAATCTGTTCTGAAAAAATAAAATACGGATAGGGAATAGCGGGTTCAAAAGACGCCGAGGCTCAAATAGGCGTATATATGGGAATAAGCCCTTTTTCTGAAATGCACAGTGTCGTAAAAGATACATTGTGCGACACTGTATATATTTCCGCAGGGACAACTCCCCGCTTATTTTCTTCCTATTTTCGAACTCAATAATACCTTCGGAAATATTCTCCTCGCTCCTCTATTCCTCATATAAAAAAAGCGATTCAAAAAAAATAATACTCTTCTTCATCTATTCCTGCCTCCGTCTGTTATCCTCGTATTTTAAATAGTTTTCTTTATTTGACATAAATGTATTTTATGTTATAAATAATAACTCTAAAAAAGCCGCCCGGTGAAATGATCTCCACTGGGCGACTATGAAATGTGCAAGGAACGGAGCGGGCCTATCTAGGCAGCTGCCTTCTCTCTCGCTAAGGGACAACCGTGCTCCGCTGAGCAGAGGATGACCTCGGCAGGATCGTTAGCCCGCAAGCATGGACACGCTCTCGGATTCCTGACCGGACATGGTTTTTTAGCGAGATTATCCCCATGAACATGGCCCACGGATTCCGATCCTTCCCTAATCATATGGCGTTACCCACCTTTTTAAAAGGTTTAATCCTCTTGACCAACAAAGCCAAGTTCCCTTCCATTATTGCCTCCATGTAGAGAGGCCTTCTCTACTGAATAAATGGCCAGGAAACCGAAAACAAGCACAACGCAAAAGACTAGAGAAAGCAACATTGGGCAATTCCCTCGCTTGTTTATGTTGATATTTGTCAAGGACCGATTTAATTTCCGTATTGTAGCGCTTATATGGATTTATGTAAATAGCAGCGAAGTGATGGGGTGTTGACGATCTATTCGTATTATGATACATTCTCAGGCTAGGCAAAAGGAGGCCGAGAGATGAAAGGGATAATGTCCTATCTTTCAAGAGTTTTGGAATGGTGGCAGATAATAGCGTTATTATTGATAATAATCGTAATACTACTGCCCCTCATCTGTTCATATTCCATATGGATCCACTCCATACTAATAAGAAACCTTTTCAATTAAGCCGCTGCTCCCAAACGTGGGAACGGCGGCTTTTAATGTCGTGCTATGAATCTTCTTCAGATGAGACTTATTTTTTCTTCCGATAATCCTCTATCGCCGCGTGCAATGCGTCGCTGGCCAGGTTGGAGCAATGCATCTTGATCGGTGGCAGTCCGCCAAGCGATTCGGCTACCGAATCCCTTGAGATTTTCATCGCTTCATCGATGGTTTTCCCTTTTGCCATATCAGTGACCATCGATGAGGTGGCAATCGCGCTGGCGCAGCCAAGGGTTTCGAACTTGATATCCGAAATGAACTCCCCTGCCGTCTTATCCTTCTTGACCTTGATATATATCTTCATCAAATCGCCACAGACCGGATTCCCGACCATGCCGGTTCCGCTCGGGTTCTTGATGACGCCCTGATTATGAGGGCGCGTAAAATGCTCTATGACTTTTCTTGAATACATATAGTTTGTACTTATTTAAATACTTACCTGTTTCATTTAGTGGCAAGCGCAGCTGTCAGCCTCGCCTTTCTTGTTATCGTAATATTCTTCCAGTATATCTCCGGAAACCTTCCTCAGCTTTCCGACAACTTTCTTGAGCTTCTCGATGAACATCTCGATTTCCCTTTTCGTCGTGTGCCGGCCGAGCGTCACCCGGAGCGATCCATGAGCGTCTTCGTGCTTGAGCCCGATAGCGAGAAGCACATGGGACGGATCAAGCGAACCTGACGAGCAAGCCGAGCCGGTGGAACAGGCAACGCCTTCCATGTCGAGATAGAGAAGCAGGCTCTCCCCTTCCGTGTCGCGGAAACTGAAATTGGCATTGTTGGGAGAACGCTTTTCCGCCGAACCGTTGAGGCGCGTTTTGGGGATTTCTTTCGTGACGCGTTCGATCATGTAGTCTCTCAGGAGTTCCATCCTTTTTATGTCTTTCTTCTGGTTCTTTTCGACAAGCCTGATGGCCTGCCCAAGACCCACGATTCCGGGAGAATTGAGCGTCCCGGCCCGCTTTCCGGATTCCTGCTCTCCCCCATCCTGAACCTGCTTTATCCTCGTTCCTTTCTTCACATACAGCGCTCCGACGCCTTTCGGGCCATATATCTTGTGCGCTGACATAGACAAAAGATCAACCCCGATATTCCCGACGTTGCAATCGAAATAGTTGACTGCCTGCGTGGCATCGGTATGGAACAAAGGATATGCTTTGTCTTTCGAAGCATTCTTCTTTTCATTGATAATTTTCCCTATCTCGGCAATCGGCTGAACCGTCCCGATTTCATTATTAACATACATGACCGAGACCAGGATAGTGTTTTCCTTGATGGCCTCTTTCACGTCTTTCGCTTTGACTATCCCGTCGCTATATACCGGCAAATACGTCACTTCGGCAATCCCTTCCTTCTCCAGATTCTGACAGGCCTTCAGGATGCAGCTATGTTCGAACTGGGTAGTGATGATGTGCGGCTTCCTGACCTTATTGCTTTCGTCTCGAAAATATGCCCGGATAACGCCCTTTATCGCCAGATTGTTCGATTCCGTCGCGCCGCTCGTGAAGATTATCTCCTCAGGCGCCGCGTTGAAAAAGCCGGCCAGGATCTTGCGCGATTCACCGACCGCTTCGGCCGCTTCCTGCCCGAATGAATGAAGCGAAGAAGCATTGCCAAACTTTTCCGAAAAATACGGCAGCATTGCTTCCAGCACTTCCGGATCAACCGGAGTGGTCGCAGCATGGTCAAGATATATTCTTTTTGGCATATTTTTTTTTAAATTAATTTGCTTAATCTTATTCCAAATAATGTTTCCCTTATCTTGGCGTTGAGCGTTCCCCAGACAAGGCTCGAGGAGCATTTGCCGCTCATGGCACAGCCTTCATGGTCGCACTTGGAAACGAGCGGGCCTTCCAGGACTTCGACTATTTCCCCTACTGAAATGGCTGCCGGTTTTTTCGAAAGCACATATCCCCCGTTCTTTCCTTTGCTGCTTTCAACCAAGCTGCTTTTTCTCAGATCCCCCACGATGCGTTCGAGATATTTCATGGAAATATTCTCTTCGACGGATATTTCTTTGATATTCTTTTTTTCCGGATAGACCCTGGCTAGATTGACCATGGCGCGCAGCCCGTATTCCGCTTTGGTGGAGAATTTCATTATATATAATCCTACTCTTTTAGTATGCTTTAATGTTACAAAAAGACGCCTGACTTGTCAAGCGTCTTTTGAAGGCTTATTTAAAGCAATACCATTACACAGAAATCTGCTGCAGCTCGCTCAGTTTCTGATAGACTCCGCCTTTTTCGAGAAGCTCCTTGTGGTCTCCTGATTCGACGATGCGTCCGTTTTCAATGACCAGGATCAGATCAGCCTTCCTGATGGTGCTCAAACGATGGGCGATGACGAAAGTCGTCCTGTTCTTCATCACTTCCTGGAGCGCCTCTTGAACATATTTCTCCGATTCGCTATCAAGCGCGCTGGTCGCTTCGTCAAGGATGAGGATCTTCGGATCGCGAAGGATCGCCCGAGCTATCGCCACTCGCTGCTTCTGCCCGGTCGAAAGCTTCACGCCTTTGTCTCCGACCACTTGGGAATATTTCTTTGGAAAAGACATAATAAAATCATGGCAATTGGCTGACTTGGCAGCCGCGATAATCTCTTCTTCTGTCGCATTCATCTTGGAATATGAGATATTGTTCCTGATAGTGTCATTGAAAAGAGCAATCTCTTGCGGCACGATCGCGATCTGCCTTCGAAGATCTCCAAGCCTTATTTTCCTCGTATCGATCCCATCAAGCATCACTTTCCCCTTGCTAGGGACGTTATAGAGAGAAATCAGGTCCACCAACGTGCTTTTCCCCTCTCCGCTCTTGCCGACAATCGCTATCATCTGTCCAGGTTCAGCTTTAAATGAGATGTTTTCCAGAACAGTTTCTTTGTCATATGAAAAGCTGACGTTTTTGAACTCAATCTCGCCTTTGCAGCTTTCGAGAGCTATGGCATTCGGATTATCATAATCCTCCGTCGCTTCGGAAAAAATCCTGTCAGCCCGCTCAATAGTCACCAAGCTTTCTTGGAACTGCTTATACCGGCTGCCAAGGCCGGAAATAGCGGTGGTAGCATAGCCGACATATCCCAGTAGCATGATGAATTGCCCAATAGTTATTCTTCCGATACTGACAAGATACATCCCGGCAGAAAACAATGATAGGAAACTTATAGCATAGATGAAATCCTGCCAAGAAGAAACCTCAGACCATAATCCCAGTTGTTTTATATGGGATCGCCTTCCTTTTTTGAAATTGCGGATATTGTTGCTACATTCGAAATCTTCCGCCACATTCGATTTGATACTGATGATGTTCTGCGTCCGATCGAAAATATCGCCATATGCTTTCTCATGGATCTTGTTCATTTCCGTCTGGCATTCAATGACCGGCTTGGTCTTTTTCACGGTAGCCCAGAAATATGTCAGGGTAAAAACGACGTATATCGCTGCCAATATCCAATCGATCCAAGCGATCACGGCAAAAGCCAGGAATGAAGTCAGCAAGTTAGGCAATATTTCGAAAATCCCTTCGGAAGACAAATCAGCTATTCGCATGTCGGCCCGAGTAAATCGTTCCAATAACTCGCCGATTTTCTGTGATTTATGAAAGGCCAGTGGTAAGCGAGACAAGCGATCGACTGATTTAACAGTCAGGTCAGTTGCCACTTGGTATCCGATGTCCCAAGAACGTCTTTCCCGAATTCGTCCAAACCAACTGCCCATGAGGCTACCGGCTGTCCAGACTGCCAGAAGAACAAGCACTGATCGCTCAAAGAAAATTCCCTTCGTCACGATATCCACCACGCGGCCATAAACTACTGGCAAAACCAATTGGATCGCATTCTCCAACACGACAAAAACAGCCGTCGCATATATGGCTTTCTTATACGGCTTCAGGTATTTTATGATCGGTTTGAGTTTTCCGGTTTTCATAATAATAAGCCCATTTTATCACCTTTTTGGCTTATAGTAAAGGAAATCTACCTCGAAATCTATCTATTTTTGATGCCTGCCATGTCGCCATTGACATAATATGTTTTTTCTGCTATCATAACGCGATGCCTGATTTCAGCATCAAAAAAACATCAAGAAAAGGAGCTCCCAGATGAGCCAAAAAGGGCGTCTCAACCGTGAAGTAACAACCCACGAATGCAACTGGCTCAAGGAAGACCTTCCTAAAGGTCTGAAAGTTCACAAGTTCAATGGGTACACCTATGGGTGCATCGAATCCGGAGTGGCCGTCACCATAAAACCCTGGTGGCACTGGATTCTTTTTTGGCGTAAACCTCCTTTCTTCGAGGTTCCGTCCGACGCCGTGGGTTGGAAATAGCCTCCCGCACAGCCATCCGCAAGCCGCTACCTACGAATCAACGATTCGCAAGGGGCGGCTTTTTAATATAGTTTACAAAGACAGTTTTTCAGATAAGAAATTCTCTACTCGTCTGTATATTTTTTCATGTCCTTTGGCATTCGGATGCAATCCATCTGACAAATCTTCCTTTGTCAAAACATCCCACAAAGGAATAAAATCCAAATCGTATTTTTTGCAAATATTTTCAATCTCATCATTATACCTTTTCATATCCTCATTTTCCCAATACTCGTTTTCTGACCATGGCTTGGTTTTTTCTTCGTCAACAATCATGAGTCCGGTGAAAACAATATCGTTTGAATATTTCTTGGATATTTCGACAATCTTTTCCAGATTACTCCGATATGAATCGAATGGAACTCCGACATTATCCTTAGTGTCTACATAGACAGGATCGTTCGATCCGATTGAAAATATGAGGGTATACTCTTCGGGTTCGATTTTGTTGAATTTTTCAATATCGCTCTCAATCGTTTCTAATACTCCCGCGGTATTGTTAGACGAGACTGACAAATTGTAAACGCCAATCCTCTTCCCTTCGCTGAAAGTGTCCAGATATCTCGTCTTCAATCTCTCAACCCATCCGCCCTTTTCATCATCGAACGCGCCCCAAGATATGCTGTCACCGAATATTAGAATCTTTTTCATAATGTTATTGGATGTAAAATCGAATTATCCTTTCACTGCCTCAATCTTTCCCCATACTCGCCAATCGATTCCCTGACCGCAGGTGACAGGTTATCCTTACTCAATGCTTCTTCTATCGTGAAATATTCCAGCTTCTGACCTTCGTTCAATTTCAATCCTTCAAGCGATTGATCGGTCTTCGCAAGGAAAACGAAAAGTCTGATCGTTTCGGTTTTCTTGTCGCCATCACTCCTGGTTGCATATGTGACCATCCTGCTTCCCATCTCCTCAATATCATAAACGCAAATATTCGATTCTTCTTGAAGCTCGCGTTTCAAAGCTTCGATCGACTGCTCGCCTTCTTCGATGCCGCCACCCAGAAGACCATACATACCCGGGTTCGGAATGGTAGGCTTATTATCCCTTAGAACGAACAGGTATTCGCCGAGATTCTCGTTTCTTATGAAGACCTTGGCACCGTTTTTGATTGCCATATGGAAAAATAAGTCTTATTTATGACAGCATTTATGTGATTTGAGTGAAAGAAAAGATTCAACCTTTAAAAATCTATCTGCACGCTTTTTATTGAACTTCATACATGCTGTTGTCGGCAAATCTTTCCTGCCAGCTTCTCAGCTCATCGAATATTCTATCGTCAAAATCATCCGGTTTGAATTTTAAGATGGCGTTGGCGTTCTTTACGCAGTGGTTTTTCAATTCATTCTCGTTGTTTTGGCTGGAATACCATTTGAAGCTGTCAATAATATCAGCCGTTTTGACAATGAGAGCGTCTTGCCCGTTTTGCACGCATCTTTGAATCAGTTCATTCGTCTTTTCCATCTTGTCCGCAATCGTATCATCCTTAGTACTCGCAAAAACCAAGCGGACAACATTGTCACCGAATTCATCCCTTAATGATTGTTCCTCAACATCAGACCACTCGATTGCGTCGTGCAGAACGCCAGCCAAAACAATATCTTCCGAATAACCGTTTTCATACAAATACACGCCGACGCGTATATCGTGGAACATCACAGGCTTTCTGCTGTTTTCATCCGACGGCGGCATATGTTCCGACAGAATCCGCACGGCTTTTTCAAATTTTATGCTAAGTGATTTTGACATGAAGCATTCAATAGACTTTACCACCCAATGGTATTTCTTTGTCAGGACTCAGTAATACGCATTCGTTTTCAGCATCGGGAACACCCAGTGTAAGCACTTCAGAGATATTTTTGCCGATTTGCTTGGGTGGAAAATTGAGTATCCCAATGATGTTTTTGCCAATCAGCTCTTCGGTGGAATAGTTTATCAACCTGGCGCATGATTGCTTTTGACCGATTTTTTCACCGAAATCTATAATGATTCTGTGTGTCGTATATTTGGCATTTTCGATCCGTTCCGCTTTAACTATCTTGCCTATTCTGACATCGATTTTACTAAACTCTTCGTATTGAATCATATGTTTTATGATGAAAAATTTGGTCGATAAAATTTTACTTTCCTTTTGAGCCGCATACTCAGTGTTGTCGGATGTAAAAATTCACTTCTCATTCTTGTCTATCTTGTTGTTCGGTATGCTAGGAGTCCTTACGGAAACAGTAATGGTTGGCTCATATACTTCGAGGATAGCTTCGGTTACATTGTTTCTCAGAAAAATAAAATCGCCATCGCTCAGTACGGAATCTTCACCATCCAACTGCCACTTCAATTTTCCCTTGATGACAATGCAGACTTCCGTGCCATGCGGATGATAATGCGGCGGATAAGCATCACCGGGTTTCAGCGTGTCATACTTCACTTCCAGCTCAGAATTTTTTTGAATGGAATCATCAGGAAAAAACTGCCCGCAAAGCCAGCCTTTCGTTTCTGTATAATTTCTAACGTTATCAACCTTATATCTCATAGAAATGTGATAAATTACAGAACCGGATGTTTTATGTTAGGCGATGTAGCAAAAAATTTTATTCAACATAATTATAAAAAGCAAATTTAAAAAAGAAAAAGAATTTTATTTCACATAACGTATCCAAATATGAGAAGTTTTTGTCCGCTTCCTTATTATATATCAATAGAAGAAAAGGGCGAAAATTTGGGTTGAGAAAAATTTGCTTTCCTTGTTAATATAATTGTGCAAATTTTTTGAACCTCATATTCGGTGTTGGACGATGTGAATAATATTTTTTAATTTTTCACTTCATTATAAAATGCTATTTCTTTTTTCATTTGCTCGGCTATAATTTCAGGCTTAGCATGGGAAAATATTTTGATATCACCAAGCTCTTTATAAATCGGAAAGCGTTGAATAAATTTTGTTTTTTCTCTGTCTTCCTTCAAGCCAAAGCCCCTTGAAAGTTGTCTTTTAACGACGATTTCCGCACTCTCATCTAAAGACTTTGATGGCAAAAGTAAAACGGAAATTCCTTGGTCTTTCAAAGTTTGTTTATGTTTCAAAGTTAGTTCATCCATATTCTCATGAATCAAAAATCCAGAGGACAGAGAAAAAACAAAATTTTCTAAATGTTGGCCCAAAATCTCATAGAATAACTTGGAGTTCTCGAGGCAATATTTTTCATAACCTAAGTTGTTGATATAAGTACCAACATTTTCAACGCGTTTGCAAAATTCCAAATCTAAATCGATGAAATTATAGCCGAGCAAATTCGCTAAAATTTCTCCGCACGTTGACTTACCCACGCCACCTGGACCAATTATAAATATTTTCATAGCGGGAAAAAAGAAATAGCAATCATTAGAAGAAAAATTTAAAAATATTATTTATTTCGCCCAACTCTTTCATACGCGAAGTGTTTTCGCATATCATGCCCGACACCTCGCTAGTTCCAAAAATAACAGCTTAAATATAGCATAAAACAGACATAATAACCAACTTCGGCGGCTGAGCCTGGAAGCAAGGCTCCAAATGCGATATACTGGGAATATGCGCATATCATATTCGTCATTCGAGACATATAACAACTGCCCCCTGAAATACAAGTTCCAGGAGATCGACAAGATCAGGACTCCAAAATCCAAGGAGGCCGTTTTCGGTTCCGTCATCCATGGAACCATGAAATTCATCCACACGCCCGGCATCCTCTCCCCCACCATGGAGCAGACCATGGAGCATTTCTCCAATTCATGGAACCCGGCCGTTTTCGATTCGGAACAGGAAGAACGTTCCGCCTTCGCGCAAGGCGTCAGGATCATTCAGGACTACTATAAACGCAACCGGCCCGAAGATTTCAATATCGTCAATCTCGAGTCCCGCTTCGCCATCGAGATCGGAGAAGAGGGCGGAAAGCATATCGTTTCCGGGATCATCGACCGCATCGACCGCACGGATGATGGCTTTGAGATCATCGACTACAAGACCGGCAAGAAGATGCCGACCCAGAAGGATATCGACGAGAACGTCCAGCTGACCGTCTATTTGCAAGCCTTCCTTTCGCAATATCCCGAAGAAGCCAAAAACCTCAGCAAGCTCAAAGTCAGCCTATATTTCCTGAAGCACGGCGTGAAACTGAGCGCATTCCGAACCGAAGAGCAATTGAAAGCCAACGAGAAGATGTTCCTCGAGACCATAAAACTCATCGAGGAAGGCAAGTTCGAACCGAACATCTCGCCGCTTTGCGACTGGTGCGGCTATCAGAAGAACTGTCCGATGTGGAAACACAAATTCAAAGAAGAAAGGAAAATCGACACCGAAGAAATCAACTCTTCCATCCAGGAATATATCGACTTGAAATCCGCCATGACCATCACCAAGGAAAGGCTCGGCAAGCTTCAGGAAGATATCATGCAGTATATGGAGCAGGAGGAAGTGGAAAGGGTCTTCAGCGAGAACGGCATCGTCTCGAAGACGCTCCGGAAGACATATAAATATGACGACGCCAAGATAAAGGAACTGCTTGAGCCGATCGGGAAATGGAAGGATGTCCTCAAACTCGATCCGACAGCCCTCAAGAATATCTTTCCCGTGCTTCCCGGCGCCGTCCAGCGGGAAATCGAAAAAGCCAAAGTCATCGACAAGGAAAGCGCCAGCTTGAATGTGAGGAAGAAATAGTCTCATGAAAAAAGGCTCGGCATCCGTGACGGAGGTTGAGCCTTTTGAATAATAAGGATATGCCCCTAGAAAAAATCGTTTCAAAAATCAAAAACTTCCTCTTGAAGTTCTTCCTGATCGACGACACGCCGCACAAGGTCGCAGCCGGGGCGGCATTGGGGGTTTTCTGGGGAATCATGCCAGGCGAAGGGATTGGGACGACCATCGTCACAGCGGCGATCTTCCGATTCAACCGGCTATCCGCGGTCACTGCCGCTTTGGCGACGAACACCTGGACATCTTTTTTCATCCTGCCTTTGGCCGCAGTCATCGGAGGATATATTTTCAAGACCGATCCAGGAAAGCTGATCGACGATTTCAAGAATACCTATCACCTAGACATTAGATACTTTTTCACTGAAGACATACTGTTCGGGCTTATCATCCCACTCCTCGCAGGTTTCGCTATCGTATCGATCGCGATTTCCATGCTCGTATATTTTTCGGTCTATTTCCTGTTGAAGTATAGGAAGATAAGATTCCGATAAAATCAAAATCCCAAAGATCAAAGTCTAAACCCAACCTAAATACGAAAAATAGGAGACCTGATCTCTGGATTTTGAAATCGATTTGCCGTTTGGATTTTGGATCTTTATTTGCACCCTTTCCCGGCGACCCTGCCCTGCCCGATCGCTTCCTGCTCAGAGGAAAAGCAGACCAGATTTTCAGGCTTGATCCTTTTCGCCCATTGGCAAGTCGGCGGATAGTATTTGTCCGAACTTTTGCTGCCAACATAGGCGCAACCGGTTTTCACTGGAGAGGCACTCCCAGCACTATTCTGGAGCGTTTCAGCGGCCTTATTGCCCGTGTCCGGTGTCTTAGCGGTTTCGCAACCCAAAACGCTTCCTGGGTCATTTTTAGGGCTTTCGGGTGTTTTTTCAATCACAATCGGGCTCGATTTGGCATTTCCAGCCTTCAGATAGCCCGCCTCAAAGGAAACCGCCCCCACCAAAAGAAGCCCCACAACCAGGACAATCTTGTGTTCGTATTGCTTGAAAAACTCTTTTATTTTTTCTTTCATTGACTTATTATTAAACATGTGTTAACAATATATATTCGAACAACCTATAACAGAAGGAGTTCGGCATGGAATCGCCCCTTAAAAGAGAGCGCGAGAATATCCAGCCCATGATTGATAAGACAGTTATGGTTGATTTCCTGGATTTACTGGATGGTATTTTATGGCTGGTTGAAGATGCGTCTGATTCCTGTGCATCCGAAATGGCAGAGATTCTTTTATTGGTCAGTGTTCTTTTGAAAAAAATTAACAAATTGAGCGAGCAAGCCAGGCAGGAACTAGTCAATCTGGCCAATACCCAAGATTACCGGTCTTTTTCCAGGGAAACCGTTCAGGAATTGATAACCCTGAGCATCATAGGAAAGGACGGGGCTATCAGCCTGCCCATGCGGAGCGCGATTGTGGTATTTTTCAAGGGCAATAACAATCCCTCCGAGGTGGCCGCCTAACTCCCCATCTCCGGCACACGCCAGCACCATCCCCAGCCCCTTACGAAACGCATTTCGTGAGGGGCTGATTTTATTGAAAAACCGTTTAATCCCCTCTCTTATCGTTCTATATGTTCTATGTTTTATGTTCCATGTTTCGTGTCCCATGAGGACGGCTATTGACATTATATCACGGATTGGTTAGAATTGGACTTGTAGGAATATGGCTGGTTTACAGCTGTTTTTTAAGTAAATAAACCTAACTTTTGCATAGCCACCTTGCTTGACGCATCTTGAGTTTTGCATTCTGAAATATGGCGCATAGAAAAGCTGGAGGATCCACCCAACTGGGACGCGATTCCATATCCAAAAGACTCGGAATAAAGATTTTCGGAGGACAGAAAATAAAGACCGGACAGATAATCGCTAGGCAGCGCGGAACCAAATTCCGCCCCAGCAAGAATGTCGGTCGCGGAGAAGATGATACGCTCTTCGCTCTGAAGGACGGCATCGTCAAATTCACAACCAGGAAAATCCGCCTCTTCACCGGAAAGCTGGCTAGCCGGAAATTCATCTCTGTCGTGACTGAAGAGAAAGCTGCGAAATAGTTTCCAAAATCCGAAATTTGAAAGTCCCCTTCGCGGGGACTTTTTTTATTGTCTGCAAAAGACAGCTTGGATCACTAAAAAAATCCCCAACCACGAGAGTTGGGGATTTTCATTTTCAATCGGGAAACTATTTCTTCTTCTTGGCCGCGGCCGCGATGAGCCCCAGGAACAACGGATGAGGATCAAGCGGTTTCGATTTCAGCTCCGGATGGAATTGGGAAGCCATGAAGAACGGATGGACGCTGGACGGAAGTTCCGTTATCTCCATAAGCGTTCCGTCCGGCGATTTGGCAGAAAATACCAGTCCGCCCTTAGCAAGCTTGTCGACATATTCAGGATTGACTTCCCAGCGGTGCCTGTGGCGCTCTGAGATTTTGCTCTTTCCATATAGCTTGTATGCGGCTGTACCCTTTTCAACAACGGCTGGATACGCGCCGAGCCTCATGGTCGCGCCATAATTGTGATCTTCGAGATTCTTCTTCTGTTCAGGCATGATGTCGATCACCGGATATTTGGTGTTGCGATCGATTTCCGTAGTGTTGGCTCCAGTGAGCCCCAAGACGTTCCTGGCATATTCAATGACTGCCAACTGCATGCCATAGCAGAGTCCCAGGAAAGGGATCTTGTTCTCGCGGAGATATCTGATGGCGCTGATCTTGCCTTCTATGCCGCGCGAACCGAATCCGCCAGGAACGACCACTCCGTCAAGGTCTTTGAGCTCTTCGAGCTTCTCCGGATTCTTTTCGAAACTCTCACTGTTGATCCAGACTATTTCCGGTTTCAGGCTGCTTTTGAACGCGGCATGCTTGACCGCTTCGATCACTGAGATATACGCATCGGAAAGGACGAAATCGCCCGTTCCGAAATATTTGCCGACGATTCCTATTTTTACTTTGCCTTTCGGATTCTTCACCCTGTCAAACAGGTCGTACCACTCCTTGAGATCGGTTTTGCCATATGGCAGGCCGAGCTTCTTGAGAATGAGCCTGCTCAGGTCATCGCGCTCGAAGTTGATGAGCACTTCGTATATATTGTCGACATCCGGAGCGGAAATGACATACTGTTCCGGAACATTGCAGAACATCCCGATCTTCTCTTTCCTTTTCTTGTCCAGATAGGTCTCGCTCCTGGCGATGATGACGTCAGGCATGATTCCTGAGCTGTTAAGCGTCCTCACGGCATATTGCGTCGGTTTGGTTTTCATTTCGCCGACCTTGGACGGGATAGGCAGATAGCTCACCATGACGAACATCACGTCATCCGGATTCTTTATCTTCATCATCCTGGCCGCTTCCAGGAAAAGGATATTCTGATATTCTCCGACCGTTCCTCCGATTTCGATTATGGTTATGTCCGATTTGGCTTTCTCGGAAGCCTTGGTTATCCTTTCGATGACTTCCATCGGGATATGCGGAACCACCTCCACGCATTTTCCGTTATATTCCAAGTTGCGTTCCTTATGGATCACGGTTTCGTATACCCTGCCGGTAGTCATATAGTTCATGCGGGTCAGAGTGATGTTCAGGAATCTTTCATAGTTTCCCATGTCCTGATCGGTTTCGTCCCCGTCATCCAGCACGAAAACCTCACCGTGTTCGGTCGGGTTCATGGTTCCGGCATCCACGTTG
The DNA here is from genome assembly GCA_013334765.1 of Candidatus Moraniibacteriota bacterium. Classification (GTDB taxonomy): domain Bacteria; phylum Patescibacteriota; class Minisyncoccia; order Moranbacterales; family UBA2206; genus JAAXWW01. The sequence continues at coordinate 50,135 of JAAXWW010000002.1, forward strand.
ATATATGGGTCGATTTTGATGGCGGTGACATTGTATCCGCGCGCTTTCAGGATCGCTCCTATTGAGGAAGTAGTTATGCCCTTGCCCACTCCGCTCATCACTCCCCCAACCACAAAGATGTACTTCCTGTCGACTTTCATATTTATGTTTATATAAAAAAATTAAAGAATGCCTGGATGGATTTTATAGACAAAAAGTCGCATTCCCCGCGACTTTCTGTTTGTGATTTCTAAGATCAGGTTATTTCTCTTCCGTGATTATGACCTTTATCTCGCTTTTGATTTTCGGTCCGAAAACGACTTCGACCGAATACTCCCCGGCTTTCCTGATGGGAGACTTGAGCATCAGGTCCTTTTCCTTTATTTCGAATCCTTTCTCCTTGAGCTTGGCTATGATATCCTTGGCGCCGACCGAACCGAACAGCTTCCCGTCTTTTCCTTTGGATCCGATTTCCACCTTCTCGCCTTTCAGCTTGTCAGCTTCTTTCCTAATGAGATCATCGTGGAGCTTCTGTTCCTCCGCTTCCCTTTTCTTTTTCGTTTCGGCCTGCACCACGGCTTCTTTCGTCGCGATGGCAGCCAGTTTCTTGGGTAGCAGGAAATTCCTAGCATATCCTTCGGAAACTTCTTTCACGTCTCCCTTGTTACCGAAACCCTTCACATTTTGGAGCAGTATTATCTTCATAACCTATATATTATACCAAAAGAATCAACGTGACAAACCAGCGCCGGTTCAGCCTATATTTTCCCTTTGATTATCTCCAGCGCCTTGTCCAATTGCGGGTCGCGATTGTTCTCATAGTCATCCCGTGTCATGTCCACCTCGACATCCGGACTGATGCCTTTTTCCATGATATAGTCGCCGCTGGGCGTGAGCCATTTGGCAACCGTTATCTTGACGCTTGATCCCCCCGGAAGATTGGAAAGCTCCTGAACGGAACCTTTTCCGAAAGACTTCTTTCCAACCAGGACGTCTCCCTGATTATCCTTGAGCGCGCCAGCCAATATTTCCGAAGCGCTGGCGCTTCCTTCGTTGATAAGGACCACAATCGGAAGATAGGAAAGCTTGTCCCCGCCCTTGGTGTTCAGATTGCTCCTGTTTCCGGAGCTGTCTTCTTCAGTAACGACAACTTTTCCTTCGGGTATCATGCGGCTGGCTACGGAAACGCATCTGTCCAGAAGCCCTCCCGGATCATTGCGCAGATCAAGGACTATGCCTTTGGCTCCCTGAGAGAGAAGCGAATTCATCGCCGCGTCGAATTCCTTGTCGGTGTTCTCTCCGAATTCGTTTATCTTGAGATAAGCGATACCGCCATCCTTCATTTCCAGCTTGACGCTTTTCACCTGGATGGTATCGCGAGTGATAGTTATGTCTTTGGTGTCTTTCTGCCCGTTCGGAATAATCGTTAGATGGACATCGGTTCCTTTCTTTCCTCGGATAAGGCTCACGGCTTCGTCCACTGTCATGTCGGAAACCGTTTTGCCCTCGATCTTCAATATCTTGTCACCGGTGCGGAGCCCGGCTTTTTCAGCAGGAGATCCGTCAAGCGGAGCGATGACTGTCAGCATGTTGTCTTTGACTCCGAGTTCCGCCCCGATCCCTTCGAAACTGCCGCCGAGATCCTCCGAGAAGGCCTTGTTTTCGGCCGGATCGAAAAAGGAAGTATACGGATCGCCGGTCGCCTTGAGCATTCCGCTGATCGCGCCGTATATCATCTTCTGGGAATCGAGCGAACTCTTGCTGATATGCTTTTCCCGCACCAGATCCCAGACTTTCCAAAAAAGCGAGAAATTGACGTTCTTGTCTTTGATCGGGCTCTTGTTTTCCAGTATCGCTTTGTCCAAAGGAACGCTTGACGCGTCCTGAGGACCGGCGGCTGTTTTCTGACCGCGCGAAAAGCCGAAAGAATAGCTTCCGCCGATCATGAAAGCGACCAGGAAAACCAGGATGGCCTTCCTGAATATCATTCTGTTTTTCTCATGCGCGATATTCTCTTCCATATGATTTCAGGTTTTTGATTCTTAGTTATGTTCCGGAAGCGGCTTCCCCCAATATTTCCTGAAATACTTCACCGAACTGATGATATGGATCCAGGTCAGGCGGTTCGAGACAAGCAGCTTGAGGATGTTCTTGCCGGCCGATCCTCTCCCGTGATAGTGATACATTTCCGAATCAGGATTGAAAACAACCTTGTATCCTTTTTCCCAAAACCTCCTGCACCAATCAGTGTCTTCGAAATACATGTTGAACTGCGGATCCAGAAGCCCGATTTCCTCGATCATGGATCGCCTGGTCATGAGCGCCGAGCCCATGAGCCAATCGACTTCCTTGATCGTCTTGTGATCGAAACCCTTCATCAGGAAGCGGTCCAGATGGTTCTTAGCGAAACCGAACCTGCCCAAAAATGTCCGCCGATAGAGTATCGTAAGCGGCGTATAGAAACGGAAACAGGACAGCTGGAACGTTTCGTTGAAATTGAGAAGTTTCGGACCGACAATGCCGACGTCCGGATTCTTTTCTATATAGCCAAGCAGCGTCTCTATGGAATCCTTCTTGATGATGATATCGCCATTAAGGACAAGCACGTATTCCCCTGAGCTTTTCCCGTATCCATTCCTCACCGCGCCGCCGAATCCGACGTTCTCCTTAGAAGGAATGAAGGTCATCTCCGGGAATTCATCCTTCATCATGAGAGCCGTGTCTTCCTCAGTGGCGCTGTCAGCGACGATGGTTTCATAGTCCGTCATAGACAGATTCTTCCTGATAGAATCCAGGCACACCCAAAGAAGATCCGGATTCTTATAATTCGTGACTATGATGGAAAGTTTAGGCACAAGAATGATCTTACTGTTTGACGTCTTGCGGCGCTATGTCTGACTGCGCCGGAATATCGAATATTTTGGCAGCCACTTCATGGATCTTGTCGTAGTTGTCCCCGCGCGGAAGCAGGATATATCCGGCGTCCCCTTCGGCCGGGTGATAAAGCAGGCCCTCGTCGGAATCTTCGAGCACGCGCTGATAACTCTTGGGATTCTCCATTTTCCTGTATACATCGAAAAGCGCCTGCATTTCCCAGATCTGCATATCGGTTCTCACATTATCGCCGAGACTATTGAGCATTCCGTTTATCTTGGAAAAATCAGTCAGAGTCCCCAGGCTCAGCATCTTGTCTTTCACGAGCTGCATGACCAGCTGCTGCCGCTTGGCTCTTTCGAAATCGCTGGAAGTCTTCCTTGACCTCACGAAACAGAGCGCCTTTTCGCCGTTCAAAGTCTGCTTGCCGGCCGGCAAGCTGAAGTTCCCGCCGCACTCCGTGTCAGGATTGGTGCAAAGAGGATAGCGGGCCGTCACTTTCTTGATGCCTGTCTTTTTGTTGGTCTTGGTCTTGGTCTGATATTCTCCAGTCGGCACGGTGAAGACATAATCATCGCAGACATGAGCCTCATTGAACTGCATGCTTTCATCGAAAGGCTTGTCCAAAGTCACATCCACTCCGCCGATAGCGTCGACTAGCTGAGTGAATCCGGTGAAGTTGATCGATGCAGCATAGTGGATCGGGAGTCCCGTGACTTCAGAAGCGATGGTCTTCATATCTTCCAGTCCCTTGCCTTTGCCTTTCTGTTCGCCATAGGCATGAACGGCGTTTATCTTCTGTTTGTCTCCGGTTCCTGGAACGGTCACATAGAGATCGCGCGGAATGGAAATCATCGCTATCTTGTTTTCAGCCGGCTTTATGCTGACAACCTGTATCGAATCAGCCAGCAATCCGCCGCCAGGAAGGTTCTCGCCGCGCATTCCGAGCACCAGGACATTTATCCTTCCGTCCTTCTCGCCTTTCAATTCATCACTGACCCCGGGAATGGAATGAACGATCGAATTCAATATCCCTCCTGTGGAAATCTTATTGAGGGTCCGTCCGGTCTTCCACGCGAACACGGCGCCTCCGATCAGGATGATTCCGAGGATGGCAGCCGTTATCTTGAACCACCTTTTCTTATAGAACTTCTTGGCGCTCTCTCTGGAAACGCCTCTTCCTCCGATATAAGCCATCTTTTTTAATAATCCCGAAATATTCGGGACTCTGGACAATATTTAATAAAAAATGCATAACATTTATATTCTACTTTGATTCCGTTCTTTGTCAACAGCCGATTATTAATTCATAAACCATTGAAAACCGCCTATTTCAAGAGCTTTTTGAAACACAGGACTTACGCGTTCTCAGCCCATGCTTCTGAATATCTCAAGCACTTTCTCAGCCGAACTTTTCCAAGAAAAAAGACCAGCCCTCTCTTTTTCGTTCTTGACGACCGAGGCTCTCAATTTTTCATCGCTCATGATCCTCACCAGATCGCGGGACAGCTCGGCGGCATCCGCCGGATCGAAAAGGACCGCTGTTCCGCCCGATATCTCTTCATGCGGAGGAATCCTGGAAGCGACGACCGGCACCCCGGCCACGAATCCTTCCAGAACCGGAATGCCGAATCCCTCATAGAGAGACGGCGAACAGACGCACGAGGCAAGCGACATAAGCGCCGCCTTGTCCTTTTCTCCGACAAATCCAGGCATAATAACCTCGGATTCCAAACAATTCTTTTCTATTGCACTGTCTATCCTCGCGTCGTAGTTATAGCCTTTGCCTCCTGCCAGGACGAGCTTCGCTCCATCCAGCCGGTCTTTCGCTTTGGCAAAAGCCTCGATGAGCAGCGGGATGTTCTTTCTCGGCTGCAATGTTCCGATATATAGGATGAACTTTTCCGGAAGATCGAATTTCCTGACTGCTTCTTCCTTATCATCCTCGCTCAGCGATTCCAATTCCTTGATAAAACCATCAGAAACGGCATTATGCATCCAAGCGACTTTTTTGGGTTCGGTCTTGAAATATTTCACTATTTCCCTCTTGGTGAACTCGGAAACGCCGATCACCTTATCAGCTCTCTTGATGCTAAGCGGTATGAGCATCCGCAGAAACAGGAGGTCGCGCTTCCTGATCAGCTCCGGGAAGACTATGAATGAAACGTCGTGAATGATCGTCGCTATCTTTATTTTCCTTGGCACGAAAAACGGCGTTATGTATTGAGTGAGATAGATATCGACCGGATGCTTGCGAAGGCGGCGCTGGACCGTCCAAAAATTCCATACGAACTTGTTTCCTGAACCGAGCGGAATCATCTTGAAATTATTGCTCCCGTTTATTCCGAGATCCGTTCTCATCTTCTCAAGGGCCTCTTCGCTTCTTGAGTCGATGAAAAGATAATATTTGTTCTTGCTGTCCAGCTCGGCGAAGTTCCTGACCAGATTGGAAAACACCGCCTCATCGCCGGTTCTTTTCTTTCCGATATTCCTGATGTCGATCGCTATTCTCATATTTTCCTTATTGTCATCTATTATACGTCCGGTTCTCAATCAGCGATACGCTGATTCCCAGCCACACCCACACATATGCCATCAATATTCCAGCGTTGAACAGATTGGGAATGACGATTGCGAACCAGGATGCGGTCAGGAATATCCCGATCGCCTGATCGGCATTGCCCTTCTCTTGAAAAAAACATCTCAATCCTCCGAAAAGAATATACCCAAAAACAGCCACGAAAGAAAGAATCCCGATGATTCCGCTTCCGAGCCAGATCTCGAGGAAGATATTGCTGGAATTAAGGGTCGCGCCGTTCTCATCTTTCCCGAGAACTTGCCCGATACTCCCCCATCCGATTCCGAAAACCGGACTCTTCTTGATTTCCTGCCAGGATTTCTTGTATATCTCGGCACGGATATTGGACGTGGGATCTTTCCTGGAAATTTCTCCAACGGAAAATCCCCTTGATTTTTCGCTTTCGATATCTTCAAGATCGATATGCTCGCATCCGGTATTTTCCAGTTGCGAAATATTCTCGATCGGATTTTTGAGGGAATCGAATTCTGATTGCGTCTCGCAGGCAACCGTTATTTTCTGCAGTCCCGAGCTGGTGCTTGTCGCCCTGTTGAACAGCTGGAAAGAAGTGAGATGGAAAATGAAAACGAAAGCCAAGGCTATGACGGCCATCGAAACGATGCCTATTTTCATTTTCGCGAACTCCCAAAAATTCCACTCTTTGCGCATAACTCGGATGAATGATACGCACAAAAAAACGACAGTCACCGCCGCTGCGCCAAGCCAAGCGGAACGCGACACGGCAATGAAGAGAAGGATGAAAATAGGGATGAGAAAAACATATAGCAAAATTTTTCCGATTCTTGAAAGCGGATCATCCAAAGATTCTTCCGCACTTCTTCTCTCATAGAAATACATAAGTGCATAAACGGCAGCGAGCGCGAAAACCAAAAACATCCCGAGCCAATCCGGCTCAGGAAAAGTCGCGTTCGGGCGCCCCGGCATAACCTCGAAAGAGGATTGACCGAGAATGTTCCTGATGTTCTGCCAAATGCCATATGCGGAAACTATCAGCACGGAACTCAGGAAAAACGGGGCTATTCTTCCGAGATCAGTTCTATCCTGAACATAATTCCTGACAAGGAAATACAAGGCGGCGAAACTGGCAAGGATTATGGACAACTTGAAACTCGCGCCTTTCGATGAAGAGAAGGCCGCGCTCAGGAATCCGGAAACCGCTATTGCTATGACCAGATAGTCCCAAAGAGTGATTTTCGCTAATTTGAATCCGAGTTTTTTCGAAGCGAGCCTTGCGATGACTGCAAGGATGACGAGCGCGCCCAAAAGCTGATACGGACGGACCATAATGCCGATATTTTCCGGAGCAAGATTCACATTTTCAATTGTTATCACTGAAATGAAAAACAGGAATGCCCAACTCGGACGATACATCGCCAATCCCAGAGCAACCAAGGCAAAAAAGAAAAAATCGCTCGCTCCAAGCGGCAATACTCCGGTATTTTGAAGGACAATAAGAAAAAACACCCCCGATGAAGCCCAAAAAACCAGCCCGACCCGGGTCTTGTTGAGGCTATTGACAAAATATTTTATTTGTGCTAGCATTCGAAGTTCCTTTACAATAGAATTATACCTTTTTTCTCAACTACAACCAAGCGGGAGTTGACCATGAACACGCAGCAAGCAGAAAATAAGACGAGCAGCAACTTTGCATTTGTCCTTCTATGGTCATTTCTTTTCGTCGCCACTTTGTTCATCGGATTCAGCGCGGGAACGTTATACGAGGGAAGGTTTGGCGAAAGCGCCGAAACCATCACGTCCCTGAAGGAATTGGTCAAGGTCAAGACTGAAAACATCAACAGTAAAAGCGAGATCATCTATGCTCAGGATGATTTAATCAGGAATCATAATAAGTTCATTGGCGACACAGATGAGCTTATTCTCCATCAGCAAGACTCTATCAATAAATTGGAAAAGATGAACAAGATTGTCAAAGCGTTTATCGGTGCATTGAGCCATCCTGCTGGTCCACAAGAAAGGGGGAAATTTTTAAAGCGAGCCTCCAGGCTGACGGATGAATTGAACCGCAAACACATACAAGGAGACGCACCAAGCAATAAATAGTTTGGGGCTGTAATAACGGCTCCTTGCGCTCTCAAAAGGCTTCGACGAAACTTCGTCGGGGCCTTTTTTCTATTCCACGCTTTCAATAATATTCAAAACTTTCTTCGTGAAAACCTTCCAGGAAAATTTCTTTGCCCGTTCTTTAGCTCGCTCAGACAGCGACCGGCGAAGCTCATGATTCATGATCAGGTTCTTCATGACCATCGCCACATCTGCGACATCGTTCGGTTTGCAATAAAGGACGCCGTCTCCCCCAACCTCCGGCAGGGACGATGTCTTGGAAGCGATGACCGGCTTTTCTTGATTCATCGCTTCAAGCACCGGCATGCCGAATCCTTCATATAAGGAAGGATAGATGAAGAAGAGCGACTCAGCATAAAGAGCCGGCAGACTGTCTTGAGGGACGCTCCCGAGCAGTTCCACGTGTTTTTTGAGGTTGAGTTCAGCCACGAGATTTTCAGCGTCCGTCACAAGCGGAGCGAGTTCCGGCATCAGATGTCCGAAAATGGCCAAGCGCGGAAAATCATGAATGAAATGCTCGCGAGAATTCCTATCGAGAAGCATCTTGTATGCCCAAATCACGCTTCCTATGTTCTTGCGCAATTCCATTCCCCCGCCAGCGAAAATATACCCCGGTTTCAGTTTGTATTTTCCCAACACCTTTTTGCGCGCCTCGGCGGACGGCTTTTTCTTGTATATCCTATCGACATCGATATAGTCGACGGCGATCTTGTCGCCCGGAATTCCGAGATGATTGATGATGTCTTTTTCGGTGTGCTTCGAAACAGCGATCAGCCTATCCGCTTTCTTGATGGCCGCTTCGATCATGTTCTGATAAATCTTCTTTCTCAGATTATTGAGATATTCCGGGAACAGTTTCGGAATGATGTCATGCACCAGCACGATGTGCTTGATGCTTTTCGGCATGACAGTCGGGCATTGATAGAGGCTCAGGAAAACTTCGCAGCCGTCTTTCTTGGCGCGTTTCGGAAGAGCATATTTTTCCCACCAGATCTTGCGGATGAGATCGTCGCGACGATAGAGCGACGGCAAGAAGGCTTCGCATTTGAAGCCGGACGGAAGCTCGAGGCCTTTCGGCAGCTCTTCTTCCAGATACAATATGAATTCGTCTTTCTTGTTCGCAACGCCAGAAAGCTCTCGCAGGAAGTTAAGAGTGACTTGTCCGATACCGGTATTCGGTTTTCTGAGAAACGAAGCGTTTATTCCTATTTTCATGATGGAATTATATCATTTCGTTTCCCTTTTTGCTATGCCTTGTCAAGACATGAAAACTTGCCTAGAATACAATCCAGTAGGAATATTAAACTCTTAAATCAAACTAGATGGAAAAAAACATGAAGAAAACCGTCTGCGTGATCGGCCTGGGATATGTCGGGCTTCCGATAGCAGTCAGAAGCGTCGAGAAAGGATATGACGTTATCGGTTATGAGCTTTCGAAAGAAAAGGTGGACATGATAAACAAAGGGAAGAGTCCGATCGAGGAAAAATACCTCGATGACAACATGCAGAAATTCCCAGTGAAAGCATCGACGGACGAAAAGGTCATCAAGAAAGCCGACATAACCCTTATCTGCGTCCCGACTCCGGTCGATGAGTTCTATAACCCCGACCTCTCTCCGGTGATCGGAGCAACCGAAGCGATCATCCGCAATCTCAAGAAAGGATCTTTGGTTGTCCTTGAATCGACCGTGAACCCTGGCGTTTCAGAAGAAGTTTTGAAACCGATGTTCGAAGCTGCCGGATACAAAGTCGGCACGGATGTCTTCATCGCCCACTGTCCGGAAAGGATCAACCCGGGAGACCCGAAATGGAACGTTTCCAATATTCCAAGAGTGGTCGGATCATTCGACAAGAAAGGATTGGATGCGGCTGTCGAATATTATAGGAACATCACTACCGGAGAAGTGCGCCCGATGAAATCCATCCGCGAAGCCGAAGCAGTCAAGATCCTGGAAAATTCTTTCCGCGATATCAATTTGGCTTTCGTCAACGAAGTGGCGAGATCGTTCAATATCCTCGGGATCGATGTGAAAGACGTGATTGCCGGTTCTGCCACCAAGCCGTTCGGATTCATGCCGTTCTATCCTTCTTGCGGAGTCGGCGGACACTGCATTCCGGTCGATCCGTATTATCTCATCGAGCGCGCCAAGAAAGCCGGATTCGATCACAAGTTCCTGAGGCTATCGAGGGAAATCAACAACTCCATGCCGGTATATGCCGTCGAGCTTCTGAAAGATGCTTTGAACGAAGTGAAATTGCCGCTCAATGGAACTGCGGTCGGAATCATGGGCGTGGCATACAAGGCCAACATCGATGATGTGCGCGAATCGCCAGCTGTGAAGATCATGGAGCTGGTGAAGAAGGGCGGCGCCAAGATGAATGTCTTTGATCCGCATATTCCGAAATCATCGAATGTGAAAACGCTTGAAGAAATCCTCAAGAAATCGACAGCGCTCGTGATCGCCACCGATCATAACGAATTCAAGCTGATCGACCCGAAACTGTTCAAAAAACACGGCATCAAAGTCATCATCGACGGAAGGAACTGCCTGGACAAGAATGCCATCAAGAAACTGGGAATCGTTTATAAAGGGATCGGGAGATAGATATAGCTTATTACCGAAATAAAAAAAGAGAGGCTGGACCTCTCTTTTTTTATTTCCCATGAATATATTTACCTTTTCTGCCTTGCCTTATCCAAGATAAGCAGTACCAGTATCAATATCAAGATTATGACAGAAAATCCAAACAATTCAATAACATTTTTTAATATCCCGAAAAAAACAACGTCGCAATCCATTCCATCGCTCCCGGCATTATATTTTGTCCGATCATCCCTAAGAGGATAAATAGTAAAAAGGCCACAAGCATCAAAAAAACGTGTGGTTTTTCATCTTTTCTATTTCTGAATAAAACCACTTATTGATTTTCATTTTTGTTTTTTTATTTGTTACAATTTTTATGCTTTATATTATACCACATTTAAAGCTTATACATTACTTGCCTTCCGGCCCCAAAAAAGGTATAATCCGAGCATAATAATCCGAATACATAAAAAAACAAAAACATATGTTTTCATTATTGAAACTGGTCGTTTGGCTGGCAGGAATCGTCGTTATCGCCTATCTGGTTCTCGGCTATTTCGGCTATGAAGTGAATATGGCCTATTTCAAAGAGACGAAGGCCGCTTGCCAGGCAAAATTGGACGAATGTAAGAGCAAACTCATACATAACGGCATCGACAATGCGAAATGCGATTTCGCCTGCGCCGATCCGAAACTAATCATTAGCAAGAAATAACGTGAAACTGATCGTAAACATCCCGGCGTATAACGAAGAAAAGGAAATCGCCAAAACCATAACGCGCATAAGAAAAAGCTTCGATTTGGATTTCTATTCCAAAGAAGAAGGAAAAGTTATCGACGAAAAACTGATCCAGGTGGTTGACGACGGATCAAGCGACAATACGGCCGAGGAGTGCAGAAAAGCCGGAGCGGATATAGTCATTTCATACAAACCCAACCGCCGCCTCGCCTATTCCTTCAAGCGCGCAGTCGAAAGCTCTCTTGAGAACGGAGCTGACATGATGGTCAATATCGATGCAGATGGTCAATTCGACCCTAATGACATTCCCAAGTTGCTAGTCCCTATCTTGGATGGGAAATGCGATATGGTGATTGCTAACCGTTTCGGAGAACACGAAGCTAAAAACATGCCGTTTATCAAGCATTTCCTTAACCGTTTCGCCGCCAACATGATTGGATTCTTCCTTAATTATCCGATTCAGGATCTCACTTGCGGATTCCGAGCGCATAACCGTGAAACAATGTTGCGCTTCAATTTGACCAATGTCCATTTCACCTATACGCAAGAAACCATTATTGATGCGATAGGAAAAAACCTGAAACTTCAATGGGTGCCAGTCAAAGTTTCCTATTTCGCCGACAGGGAATCCAGGATCGTGAAATCGGTCTGGAAATTCGTCTCCAATTCCGCCAAGATCATCCTGAAAGCAGTCCGTGATGTGCGTCCGATGAAATTCTTCGGCATTCCCGGACTTGTGATGATGCTTGCCGCACTTGCCGTTTTCATCGTTTTTCTTTTCCATTATTTCGCTACTTTCCAAATCACGACTTATAGGAATTACGTTTTTCTTTCGGTTATCCTTTTCTTCATCGGTCTCCAATTCTGGGTTTTCGCCCTCATTGCAGACATGATCAAAACCAACCGGAATCTCACAGAGGAACAATTATATTTCATCAGAAAAGAAAAATACAAGAAATAGCAAAGAGAACATGTTTGGGAAATCGCAAGCTCATTTTGAAAATCACTATTGCGAATTTTGTGGAAACAAGCCTGCTTTTCAGGAAAAGCGTAGAAATGGATATTTCTGGAAGCATCTGATATGAGTAATTTCCAAAATGAGCATACGATTTCTGATCATTGAAAGACCATAGCTTTTGTTTATGAAAATATTATTCGTTTCACATTCCTATCCTCCGACGCTCGGGGGCGTGGAAATCCAGAATTTCAACCTGGCAAAAGGCCTCGGACAAATAGCCGAGGTCAGAGTCATAGCTAATGGCAAAGGGAAAAAGCATCTCCCTGTTTTTTTGCCCCTGACATTTTTCAAGATTCTTTTCCTGATGCCGAAATACGATGCCTGCCTCATGGGAAACGGCGTTCTTGCTCCGCTCGGAGCGGCTGCCAGGATATTCCATCCTAAAAAGAAATTCTTCTGCGTCATCCATGGACTCGACATCACTTTCGCCAGCAAGAAAGGACTGCTTTCCAGGATATATTCCGCGGTCAATATCCCCTCCCTCAAATTCGTCGACAAGCTCTTCATGGTTGGAAACGCGACAATCGAAGAAGCGGTCAAGATCGGGATCGAACGAAACCATTGCATCTTCATTCCGAACGGAATCGATGCTAAGAAGCTCAGGAAGCCGCATGACCGAACCGAACTTTCAAAACTGTTCGGGAGCGACATTCAAGGCAAGCAAGTCATCTTGAGATTGGCGCGTTTCGTCAAGCACAAAGGAACAAGCTGGTTCATCGAAAACGTCATGCCGAAACTTCCAGATTCTGTCGTCATGATAGCAGCCGGGCACCGCGTCGGGAAGAATACAGCCGGAGACAAGGACAACTTTTCGGTCTGCGAAGATATCATCAAAGAAAAACATCTTGAAAATCGAGTGAAGCTCATGCCGTCACTGCCGCAAAAAGACATGGAAACGCTTCTTAATACCGTCGACATCTGTGTTTCCCCGAACATCGAAGTTCCTGGAACCATGGAGGGATTCGGCATAAACGTCATCGAGGCCGGCGGATGCGAACGGGTGGTTATCGCGTCCGATCTTGAAGGTCTCAAGGACGCGATCAAAGACGGAAAGAACGGATTCCTGGTCGAACCGGAAAATGCCGAGGCCTGGACGGAAAAAATCAATGAAATCCTCGGGAAAGACGACGCTTTCAGGAAAGAATTCGGCAAGAAAGCCGCAGCATACGTGGAGGAGAATTTCAATTGGGAAAAGATTTCGAAGAGATACCTGGAAGAAATGACAAAAATGCAATAACCTCTTAAAATAGTTATGATGCTTTCATTCATCAGCCAACAATTTGCCTTCTATCTGACCCTTCTCCTGCTGTTCTTCCTGCCGGGATATTTTTTGCTGGGCGCGGTTTTCAAGAAGGACAGCTTCTCCTTTTTTGAGCACGTCATCATCGGATCCGGGCTTAGCATCATCACGACCGATTTCACGATACTCGTTCTCGATCGCGCGAATATCCCCCTGACAAGATATTCGCTCGCGCTCTCCATACTCGCCATAACTGCCGTCGCATATTTCGTCTCGAAGAAAGGGCAGACCGGAAATTCCAGCTTCGCCAAACTGAACTTCACTAAAAAGCAAGGCATGCTGATAATAATCCTGATCTGCTCGACTGTCTTCATAAAGGCCTATTATCTCAGAAACGCCGTCATGCCGGGAACTACCGACCTGGGGCACCATCTCTATTGGTCGAAAGTCATCGCCGAGACCCACCATATTCCCGAATACACCCAAAGAGACGTCATCAGCCGGGACGAGACGAACATGATCGGCGCGCCGAAAAAGATCAGCGACTTCATCATCGGCGAACAGCTGTTCTATTCTTCCGTTTCTATCGTTTCCGGAATCGGTTTCATCTCATATTTCCCGGTGCTCGCGCTTTTCCTGGTGAACACGATGAGCATCCTGGCGCTCTTCATCCTGGCGCTCGAGCTTTTCAGGAACAACCCCAGGAGAAAAAGCATCGCCATCCTTTCGCTCCTTTTCATCGGTCCGCTTTTCTCGATCGATCCGCCGCAAGCAAAGTTCGTCGCCGGAGGAGTGACCGGGAACCTGATCGCCAACTTCCTCGTCCCGCTCACGCTCTATTTCTATATCCGCTTTTTCCATGAAAGAACGAGGGGCTTCCTTTTTTTCGCGTTGCTTTTTTCCATGGGATTGTTCTATACGCATCACCTGACCGGTTTCATGTTCCTGATCTCATTCGCTTCATTCGTCATCCTTTCTTCCGTCTTCAATTTCAAGGAATTCTTCGCGCTCATCAAGGATAAATCCAAATTGCTGCTATCCCCACAGATAATCGGATTTTTCGTTTTCGCGCTGATTTTCGTCGCTGCCATATACACCCCGTCATATCTCACCAATAAAGCTGTCACGACTGTGGTCGGCGCAGTTTCGAAAGCAGGACACGGCGGCCTCACCCTCAATCAGTTCCGGGACACGCTCGGGGAGACAAGGATCGTCTGGGGAATGATGGGGCTCCTTTTCGCCATCTTCCTTATCAGGAAAAGCGCTGAAAAATTCTCGCTCATCATGGTTTCCGCATGGGCAGGCGCCATCTTCCTAGTTTCCATGTTCCCGGATATCGTCAAGATCGACCTCCCATCCGGAAGGGCCGCCAACTATGCCAGCTATCCCCTTTCCATCCTTTCCGCATTCGCGATAGTGACGCTCGCAGCGAAAAGTTTCTGTTCAAAGAATGCTGTCATCCAAAAAACCAGTTCCCGCTTCTTCCTTGGCGCTTTCGTGCTTCTTGTTTCATTCATAATGATAAACGGCGTGAGCGACAACGTCGGATATCTCATGAAAGACAACTTCTATCCGGACAAGATCCAGGAAACATACGCCGCGTCGAGCTATCTTTCTTCCAAGATGAGCGGTCAGGATATTCTCGCGGATGATCATATATATATCACTGCCGATTCATTCGTGAAACTCTTCTTCATGCGCGACTACAACTTCCCGCTCTATCGGGCGAACCTGGAACGCTACACTAACAACGTCGACAAGGATGAATTCTGCACCCTTTGGATGATATCGGGACCGGAAACTCCGGACAGCGAGAAATGCTTCCGGGACCTCGGGGTGAATTTCGTCCTGGTCAACGGAAAGACCGACGCGGCGCAATTCGAGAAGCTCGGCAATTTCCAGAAGGTATATTCGAACAACGAATTAAATGCTTATTATCGAACAAACTAGATGAGCGAGAAAAAAATAATCATCGTCATTTCCGTTTTCGTCCTTGTTGTCTTTTCGGCGCTTTCCTGGCGGGAGATGAAATTCCAAACAGGAACATACAGGAACGGCTGGTGGGGCATATATTTCAACGACCCCAAAGGATCAAGCCTTGATTTCACTATCAACAACGAAAGCAAGCCGGAAAAATTCTCATGGAAAGTCACCTCTCAGGATGGCAGCACGACATTCCTGCAGGGAACGGAAAACGTTTCTTCAGGAGAAAAAAGAGAGCTGTCCTTCTCCAGCCAGGATATTCCCCAGAGTCAGAAGATCATCATCAAGGTAACGAATGGGAGCGACGGAACGGAAAAAGACATATACAAGACCCTTCCTTAGTTTGAGAAAAAGAACCGCTTGATAAAAAACAAGACCCGAGGGTCTTGTTTTTTGTTCCTATTCGTCACTGCTTCGAACGCTATTTCTGAGCCTTATAGACCTCCACATAATTCTTGTCGCGCCCGTTTATGGATATCCTCCAGACCGGTTCGGCGTCGGAATAGTTCACGATATTTTTCTTGATCTCTTTCCAGGTGTCAGCATACATTACCGATCCGCGCCTGGTCCTCACGACATAGTCTATCTTATCGAGTTCTCCAGTGCTAGCATTCCTTTTGTAAGCTAGATCCCCTTTTATGCATATTCCCTTGAAGAAAGGGCAGAATCCGTTCTGATCAGCCCAGACAACCATTTTTTCGGCCCCAGGAAGGGCGTTCAGGTGCTCCGCGGCCTCATAGCCTCCATAGCCCCATGAATCGGCTATGAGCGATTTCTGAGGCAAGAAAGCGTTCGTGTAGTTGAAATAGAAAGGCTTGGCCGACCAAAGGCTCGCGGCGCCTATGATTAGCAGCCCGGCGGTCAGATATTCTTTTTTTATGCCCGCTATCCTTTTCCAGGAAAACAGCTCCCATATCCCGATAGCGGAAAGGATGAAAATCAGCGGATAGAGCATTATGGTATAGCGGATATTGACCAGAAGCCCCTGATATATGACGGCTCCATAGAAAGCGGCTATGAAAACAGCGGTGGACGCGACTATCCATGCCTGTTCCGTCTTCTTCCAGAAAGACTTCGCAAGAACAAAAAACAACAAGAAAAACACTAATGGCAAAACGGAAAAGATAAGAGGAGCCGCTTCCAGGAAAATCTTTTCATGGAGCTGCTGTTTTCCGAAAATTATCCCCATGTCGGAATCGAACGGAATTTTCCTCAGATCCGGCATGAGACGGAAACCCGAGGAATGATTCAGGAAAGTTATCAGGAAAACAGCAAGAACCAAGAATATAGGAATGGAAAAAATCAGCCTGCCCGCTTTTGCAATAAAGCGATATGCCAGATTCATAATCCTTCCCCTATTGAGAAATGCGTCCAGAATGAAAAGCAAGTCAGCAGCAACAGTCGCCCAGAATATTTTCGACATGCCGGAAAATCCGATCGTCCCAGCATAGAATATCTTCGGATTGACTATGCCTGCGGGCAGGAATATCGCGAAAACCAGGAAGGCTCCGGCAATCAGGCAGAGATGCGCCGCAGCGAATCGGCCTATTTTCCTGCCAGTATCGCCTTTCCAATCGGAATATCTGAAAATGGCGATCATCAGGAAGGCGGACAGATAGAAAGGAATCAAGACAAGGGCGGCATATTTGGTCAAAAGCGCCAAACCCAAGGAAGCAGCCGAAATGGCAACCGATTTCTTTTCTTCCGATTTCAGGTAGTCGAGAAAGGAAAGGATGGAAATCGCCGAGAAAAGCCACAGCAAGGCATCAGGATTGACGATCTGGGAAACTCCGACGATTATGGGACTCGTCAGGATGAAGATAGTCGACCAGAGGGCTATCCAGTCGTTTTGGGTTATCCTCCTTATCAGCCAGAAAATGATAATCGCCCCGAATGCATTGAAAATGATTATCGGGACGCGGAAGAACAGATCAATTGTCCTTATTTTTCCAGGATCATATATGCGGTAATAGTCATGATCAGAAAAAATATTTTCCCTGGAAACATTGAGCAAGGCATTCCCTATTCCGGAAATGAGAGCGACGGTCACTCCGGGCTTGTCGTTTATGTATGTGTGTTTCCAATCGCCGGAAAGGATAGCCTTCCAATATTGATCCACCCGTCCTGTTCCAGGATCATATATCCAGTAATGCTCATCCACCGTTTCGAATTCGGAAAGATGATAGAACGCGAAAGAAAGATACGTCAGGATAGCCAGCGAAAGAAAGATGATTACGGTTTTTTTGGATGCGCGGTTTTTCGTCGAAAGCATATTATTCCTGATCAGTTCCGGTTATTTCCACAGCTTTATATATCTTGAGATAATTCTCCCCTCTGTTGTCTATTTTCATCTGCCAGACCGCCTTGCTTGCTCTTGGATGAGGGAAGCTCGGCTTCAACTGGCCTCGCAGGGTATTGTAATAATAGTCTATGCGGTATTTCTCCGTATCCACCTTCGTCTTGTGGATGCATTTTCCGACAAAGAATTCACAGAATCCGTAGGAATCGGCCCAGACAGTCAGATTTCGAGCCCCAGGCAGCTTGTTCATATGCTCGGCTGCTTCATAGCCTCCATAGCCCCAAGCGGCTGTAATCATGTATTTCTGAGGCAGGATGCTGCTGGTATAGTTGAAATAGAACGGCTTGATGTGCCATATGCTCGCGAAACTTATGGCGACGATGCCAACAAAAACCAAAAGGCCGTTGGTTGCGAAAGCCGGCTTTCTGATTGGAAACTTCTTCATTATGAATATCGAAAAAGCCGCGGCTGCGATCGGGATGACAAACCAGAACCATTCGTGGTATTTCAGGAATTCCTTAATGCTTCTCTCCTTGATCATTCCGTTCTTGATAGCAAGGGAATAAAGGATGACTCCTCCGATAATGAGGAGGATGGTCAGATATGCTGCTGCCGGAGCTATGCGGCGATCATTCGCATTTTGGTTTTCTTTGTTTGAAAAGAATTCGAAGACAGCCAATCCGCAAAGGAACGAAGCGACTGGATAAAGGATCATCGAGTAGCGGATCTGCAGGAGAAGTCCTTCAGCTATGGATGCCAGAAAGAATATGAGGATGAAGCTCGAGAGCATGAAGGCAGTCGTCTTATGCAATATGTCATTGAAAAGGCCTTTCGCCCAAAGATAGAACAAGGAAAGGATCGCGAGCGGAGTCAAGGAAAAAGCCAGCGGAACCGCTTCTGCCGCATATCTCTTCAGAAAGGGAATCTTGGCGAAATCATCTTTTAGCTTCATGTCGAACGGGATGCTTTTGAAGCTGGCAAGAAGCTGCCCTGATATCCAATTCACGAGGACGAAGACGAAAGTGGCGATCAGGATAGCATAAAGGACCGGCGGCAGGATCTTGCGAAGAGGCTTGAGCTTCTCGAAAATCCCGAACAGCAACCGGCCTTGCAAGAAACGATTCTCCAGAATAAGCAGGATATCCAGTGCTATGACCAGCCAGAAAACCGGCACCATGTCGCGCGACCCGATCGTATTTTGGGAAAGGTATTTTATATCAGTGAATATGGCCGGCATCATGAGCGCGAAGATCAGGAAGCCTCCGAAAGTGATAGCCAGATGGCTCATGAGGCTTCCGAACATCCTTTTCCTGAATTTTTCCCTGTCCTCGGCGAACACATCGAACTCCATGAAGAAATATGCCAGGATCATGAACAGGATGAACGGAACCAGGATGAACGCCACGTATTTGCTGGCCATGCCAAGACCGAAAAAGAGAGTCGTGAGCGCCACCAGCTTCCTGCTCGGCTCTTTGAGATAGCCCATGAAGGTGAGGACTCCGGAAAAAGTAAATATCCAGAACAGCGAGTCCGGATTGACTATCTGCGACATGCCAATGACTATCGGCGAAAGGAGGATGAAAGTCGTCGCATAGAGCGCGATCCAGGGGTTGTCCGTTATTTTCCTGATTATCCAGAAAAAATAGAGCGAGAAAAGGCCGCCGATGAGAAGGATCGGAAAGCGATAAAGAAAATTCAGCCTCTTGGTTTCTGATGGATCATACACTCTTGCGGTTCCGTCATCGCTCAGGATCTGGGCATCCGGATTGCGGTCGATAAGGACTGCCGAGATGGATGAGTATGCCAATGTCACGCCCGGCTTGTCATTTATGCGAGTGCCTTTCCAGTCGCGGTTCGCGACTGCCTCCCAATAGTTCCCGATGCGGCTCTGCCCGGCGCCGAACCAATAATGCTCGTCTGACGTGATAAAATCGGTCAGGTGATAGAGACCGAAAGAAAAGAATATTATAAGCGGGATAAGAAGGAGCGCCTTCGGATTGCCAGCGTATTTCTTTATGCTACCCATGTGCCGATTATTTTATGATGAATTAATATGCCACGACTGCGAACATTCCAGTCCCCTATTCTATGCCTGTGTCGGATTCATCGCCGCCGCTTGACTGAGCCTCTTCTGAATCGACAGAAGCCGCTTTCATGATTTCAAAGATGTTATATTTAGAACTGTACACATCCACGCTGTTTCCTTCGCGACCGTCGATCGCCAGATGCCAGGCAGCATCGGTATCATCCATTTTTCTGATATTTTTCCAGATGCCCGCGAAATCGCTTTCGATCCCGCTTCGGGTAACCACATAATAATCGATATTCATCCCGCTTTCTATGAGAGATTTCTTCTTTATGCCCGTGCTCTTTATGCATGTCCCACGAAAGAAAGGACAGAATCCCCAATAATCGGTCCAGACCACCAGTTTGTCGGAATCAGGCAAAGCATTGAGATATTCGGCTGCTTCATAGCCCCCATAGCCCCAGGCTCCGGTTATGATCCGGCTCTTGGGCAGCATATCGTTAGTATAATTGAAATAGAAAGGTTTGATAAGCCAAAGGCTTATGGAGCTTATGGCTATCGCTCCGACATAGATGGCGATCCTCCATCGGCTCCTGAGTTTTTCCCAATCGAAAAGCTCATAGATGCCGATGGCTGCCAGAATCGAGATGATCGGATAAAGCATCACTCCGTAACGTATGCTTATCAGCAATTTCTGCTGCAGGACTCCGGCATAGAAAGAAATGATGAACGCCGAAAGGATGAAGACCAGCTTCTTTTCGGAAAAAGGATTGGATATGCCTTTTATCCAGGCGAAAAGGGCTGAAAAAAAGACTATCGGCGTCAGCGAAAAAATGATCGGATAAAGCTCCAAGAAAATCTTGGTCATGATGCTCTTGCTGAAAAAAATCTTGTCGCGTCCGGCATTGAATGGCACGTCTTTTATCACAAAAGGCTTGTTATCCAAGGCATAATTCAAAAAGACCGCCAGAAAAGACAAGGCTATAAGGGCCGACACAAAGGGAACGAGAGCCATGAAGATCTTTTTCGTTTTGGAAAGGAAAAGCAGCAGGAAGCGGCTTTTCCTGATTCCGGCATCCAGGAAAATAAGCGCGACGAAAAGGAACAGTCCCAAAAAAGCCAGCAAAGGACTGGTTTTTTTGAATCCGATAGTGCCTTGATACAGGATGCTCGGGTCAACGAAGACCGCCGGCATCAGCAAAGAAAAAACAGCGGCGGCAACGGCAAGGATCAAGAAATATCCGGCGATGAAACGTCTGGCTTTCTTGTGCAGGACGCCATCCTTGTTCCACTGTTCAAAACCATAATAAAATTCGATCGCAAGCGTCAGGATGAAGAACGGGACCAGAATTATGGCCGCGTATTTGCTGAGAAATGAAAGCGCCAGGAAAAATCCTGTCAGGAAAGCATATTTCCACTTGTCATCTTTCAGATATATCAGGAAGCTGAGAATGGAAGCAACTGAAAATTCCCAAAGCATCGAATCCGGATTGACGATTTGGGATATGCCGATGATTATCGGAGAAAGCAAGATCAGGGATCCGGCCAAAAGCCCCAGCCAGATCTTCCCAGTCAGCTTCCCTATGAGCCACATAAGAACCAGACCAAACAGCCCGTTGAATATGAGAAGCGGCAAACGGAAAGCCAGATTGACCTCCTTCATCCTGTCGGGATCATTGACCGTATAGCCGGAACCTTTCAAAGTCATCCGGGTGTCCGGCGTTTTTTCAAAAATAGTCCCGATTCCGGAAACATACGCCAGCGTCACTCCCGGCTTGGTGTTTATGCGGGTAGCAATCCAATTCTCATTCTTAATCGCGTCCCAGTATTGGAAAATCCTGGAAGTGGAATTGTAATACCAATAATGCTCGTCAGCGGTTGAGAAATCGGTCAGATGATAAAGGCCGAAAGAAAAATAAACGGCCAACGGAACAAGCGCGAGGAGCGCCAGCTTTGAAAACCCCAACTTCCAGTGATGCGGCATGGTGACTTTTTTAGACGGTTATGGTACCATTCGATTGTAATATTTTTTCAACCTTTTCGCAATAATACCCCGATTTATCCATATGAAGATATTGTTCTTGAATTATGAATTCCCACCGCTCGGCGGAGGGGCAGGAAATGCCACATCATATCTTCTCAGGGAATTCTCAAAAATTCCCGGTTTGGAAATAGACTTGGTGACATCTTCAACAGGATCTTTCCGCATCGAGAAAAAATATCCGAACGTGACAATCCATTATCTCGATATCGGGAAGAAAGGCAACCTGCACTATCAATCGATGAAGGATCTCCTGGTCTATTCCAAAAAAGCCTTGAGCTACAGCAAAGGACTGATAGAAAAAAACCGCTATGACCTTTGCCATGCCTTCTTCGGCATCCCGTGCGGATTCATCGCGATGCGGCTCGGCATTCCCTATATCGTGTCCCTTCGCGGAAGCGATGTCCCCTTCTATAACAACCGCTTCTTCCTTCTGGACAAGCTGCTTTTCCAAAGGATAAGCCGCAAGGTCTGGAAAAATTCAAGAAGGGTTGTCGCATTGAGCCATGACCTGAAAAACCTGGCCATGAAAACCGCATCCGACCAGGATATTTCCATAATATATAACGGCATCGACACTGACGAGTTCTCTCTCGGAACAGATGTCAGGCAAAATGAAAAGCATACCAACATCCTTTTCGTCGGCAGACTCATCGAAAGGAAAGGCCTCGGATATCTCTTGGAAGCATTCCGCAACATTTCAAAAGGCTATCCTGATTCCAGGCTGATCGTTACTGGAGACGGACCGCTTCGGGAAACCTATCAAAAATATCTGGAAGACAACCGTCTCGAAGACAAGGTCGAGATGCTCGGAATAGTAAGCCATGACAAAATCAAGGAAATATACCAGAAATCGCATATCTTCGTTCTCCCCTCTCTCAACGAAGCGCTCGGCAACGTTACTCAGGAAGCGTTGGCGACCGGACTGGCCATCATAACGACCGACACCGGCGCTGCCGAAATCATCCAGGGAAACGGATTGATCATCGAAAAGAAATCTTCGGCATCGATCGAAGAAGCATTGAAAAAACTGCTAGATGACAAAACGATGATCGACGAGATGTCGAAAAAAAGCCGCCAATTGGCTGAGAAGATGGATTGGAAAGCGATAGCCGAAAAATATCTGGAAATATACAAAGAGGCTTCTTCGGAAAAATAATAACTTGGCTTGAGACACAAAAAAACCTCGACGTCTTGTCGAGGTTTTTTGTTTTTCAGGATCATCACTCCGCAACGCTTTCTGATTTGTACAGGCGGATATAGTTCTTATATCTTCCGTCGAGCGTAATCTCCCAGACCGGATTTTCGCTCAGCTTGTATTTGAAAGCCGGCGCTACCGAGCTTTTTGCTGTCTTATAAAAATAATCTATATGATATTTGCTGGTGTTCACTTTGGCTTTATGGATGCACTTTCCCACGAAAAACTCGCAGAATCCGTATGAATCCGCCCAGACGGTCAGATTTTCGGCTCCAGGCAGCTTGTTCATATACTGCGCCGCTTCATAGCCTCCATAGCCCCAAGACCCCACGGTGACGTATTTCTTAGGCAGGATGTCGTTCGAGTAGCTGAAATAGTATGGCATGATCAGCCAGACGCTTATGAAAGAAAAGGCGATGATAATGAAGGATATCATTTCCGGCTTGGTCTTCTTGAGTCCTTCCAGCGAAAGCACGCGATACATGACAAAAGCGATTGCTCCCATTGAAGCGGCCAGGATTAGGGAAAATACGGCTTTATGGGAAGCCATAAATATCCCAAATCCGCTCTCGCTCACGATCCCTGCCTGCATGATGGCAGAAAGCGCCCAAAGAAACGCAATCGCCGAAATGACTATTGAGAAAGTCCCGAAAATCTTCCTGAATAAGCCGTCCTTCGCCCGATCATAGAAGAATTCCCAAATGGCGATGGAGATGAGGATCATGCACAGCGGATAAAGGATGATGCTGTAGCGGATCGTCAGAAGAAGCCCCTGCTCTATGACAGCTATATAGAATATGATGATGAATGAAGAGAACAGGAATGTCAGATATTCATAATTAGATTTCCTGAAAATGGACTTTATCCAGACATAGAGAAGGAGCAGCAGCGTGAAAGGCGTCAGCGAAAAGACCAGTGGCACCGATTCCATCAGGAACTTATACAGGAACGGGAGTTTGGCGAATGACGGATCGCGCTTGGTGTCGAAAGGAATGCTTTCGAGATCCAGCAGCCTGTGGCGCGACAGCCAGTTGATGAGTATGAAAACGAAAGTGAAGGCAAGAATCAGATAGACCAGTTTCGGCAGCCATTTCTTGAGCGGTTGGAGCTTGGCAAGAACCCAAAGCCAAAACCTGCTTTTCAGGAAATAGGCATCCGCCATAATCAGCAGATTGAAAGCCATCAGTGGCCAGAATACCGGTCCCATGCCGGGAAACCCGATCGTCCCTTCATAGAAATATTTCCATTTCACAAAAACCGCCGGCATCATGAGAGCGAATATGAGGAAGCCGCCCATGACTATCGCAAGATAGCCGAGACTAAGAGACAGCAATCGTTTGGAAAACTCGTCTGTCTTGTCCTTCCATTCATCATATTCGAAATAATAATAGGTGTGCAGCATCATGAAATAGAATGGAATGAAGATGATGCTCACGTATTTGCTGGCCATGGAGAGGCCGAAAAAAAGAAGCGTCAGCCAGCAATATTTCTTTTCGAAGAACTTGAGATAGGCCAGGTATGTCAGGATGGAAGCGAAACCGAAAATCCAGAAAACAGAATCCGGGTTGACGATCTGGGACATGCCGATGATAACCGGAGAAAGATACATCAGAATGATCGACCAAAGGGCGACCCACGGATTGCCCAGGATCTTCTTGAGCATCCAGAAAAAGAAGATCGCGAAAAGGCCGGCGACGATGAGGATCGGCGTGCGATAAATGAAGCTTATTTCCTCTATTTTTCCCGGATCGAAAATCTTGACTGTTCCGTCGGTGAATTTAAGCTGAGCTTCCGGATTATGTTCAAAGAAAAGCCCGATACCGGAGGTATACGCGAGCGTGATTCCCGGCTTATCGTTTATGCGGGTCTTCTTCCAATTCTGGTCGGCTATGGCTTGCCAGTATTGATGGATCCTGTCCGATTCTGGATTGAAAAGCCAGAAATGTTCATCGGAAGAAACGAAGCGCGTGATATTGTGGAATCCGAAAGCGAAAAACATCACTATGACCGAAGCCAGGAACAGCTCGACTTTGATATTCTTGCGCCCTTTCATTTTTTGGAATAATTTCATATCGTTTTCCCCATCAGGACTTGCGCATTTGCCTCAAAAACCTTTTAAACCGCGAGGCTATGCGGAATCCGTCCGGGTTATAATGTTTCTCCTATTTCTTTTTCTTCTATCTCTTCTATGATTCCCCTGTCCTTCTTCGTTTTGAGATACATCGGAAGCGCCGCGAAGCTGATGAGCATCTGAAGAAAACGGCTAACAATGGAAACCGCCGTCACCGCCGCGCTATTGACTCCGAATATCCCGAAAAAAGTCACAAAAGCCCATTCTTTGAGCCCGATGTTGTTGATTGAGATCGGAATGGAAGAAACGATCGTGATTATGAATATCACGGACAAATAATTTATGATCCCGATATGGACTCCGAAGGCCAGCAACAGGACATAGTTGGCAAGCGCCATGCCGACTATGGAAAACACGCCGCCCATCATGACGCTCTTCACCAGTATGCCGTGATCGCTGCTATACAATCCCAGTTCATGAAAGAACTCCGTGATCTTCTCCGGAAGGATTTTTTTGGCTTGGTTCTTTATGAGCGGGATGCTTTTCACTTTTGCCAGGAAAAGGTCGAAAAGGAAGGAAAGGAAAATAAGCGCATTGGCAACCAAAAGGGCTTTATTTCCCATGACCGTTCTGAAATTGATCAGGCTGAAAACAAGGACCAGGACGGTCGCGCCAACCAGCCCGGTTATCCTGTCCATCATGACCGAAGACGCCGCCTGAGCGAATTTGTTGCCCTTCTTGCCGATTTCATACGACTTGTATGTGTCGCCGCCAAGGAAGCCGGGCATGAAGTTGTTGATGAATGTGCCAGTCAGATAATATTTGAAGAAATCGCCGAACGGGCGATGGATGCCTTTGAATCCGGCCAGCATCCTCCATTTGAAAGCCGAGATGAATATCCCGGAAACGACGATCGCGAGATACAGGGCGATCTGCCAATAATTCACTTGCCCTAAATAAAAAAGGACTTCGTTCCATTTGATCTTGAAAACCAGCCAGGCGATGAAACCGAGGCTGACCAATATCTTGACCGCGTTCTTGAATATCTTTCCCTTGAATATCTTTTTCATTTTTGTCTTGTTATCTTTTCGTATTCGCCGGCATATTTTTCGGCGACTGTCTGCCAGCTCATTTCCTTGGACATCTCCAGGCTCTTTCGTGACATCGATTCCCGGAGATTATTGTCGTCCATTATGAGCTTGATTTTCTCGGCGATGTCATGGCTGTTTTCGAATCCGACGATGAATCCGTTTTCTCCTGGTCTGACCAGTTCGCTCGCTCCGCCGGTATTGGTCGTCACGATCGGAAGCCCGGTCGCCAATGCCTCAAGCATGGCGTTGCTCATGCCTTCGTTAAGTGAAGGCAGAACGAAAAGGTCCGCTTCCTGATATCGCGGCACGATATCTTCATGCGAAAAACGCCCCAAAAATTCGATATTCTTTTCCAGCTTCAATTCGCGGACCAGGTTCTTGAGGTTTTCGCTTTCGTTGCCCTCCCCCATTATCCTGAGCCGGATATGCGGATGATCCGGAACAAGTTCAGAAACGGCTTCGACCAGATATTTGAGTCCTTTTCTTGCGGTTATCCTCGATCCTCCCGGAGTGATGACGAATTCCTGGGGGTTCTTTCTTTTTTCATCAGGTTTGAATTGTTCGATATTGACCCCGTTATGAATCACGCCGATCTCCTGATCAGGGCTTGACTCGAGAGCCAGTTCCCGAAGCCCCATGGAATTGGAGATGACGCTTCCGGCTGATTTCCAAATCTTCACGATCAGGGGTTTCAAAATATCATATATGAACATGAAGCGGTCGCTATAGCCGGGAACATCCGAGCCTCTGAGGCTTATGATATAGGGTATGCCGAATTTCTTTTTGAACCTATAGGAGAGATATCCGCAAGGGACGGTGAAAAAAGAATGCGTGGCGTCGTATCCGTTGTCGCCGGCTTCCAGAATGAGTTTCTTTGAAAACCAATAGGCTTCCCAGGTATAGACCAGCAGGTCCTTTTGGGATTGGAAATGGAGATTCCTGCTGTTTTTCCCGATAGGAAGGCGGTGGACGCGGACATTCTCCCCCATCTTCTCGAGGTGATATTCGCTATCGACAGATGAAGTCACCAGGTCTATTTCCAAATCGGGATTCTTTGCGAATTCGCGCAGGATGCAAAAAGCCGCATTGGCTGCGCCCCCTCCCAATGGCGGATATTCGTAGTTGAAAAAAAGTATTTTCATAACAGGGTTATTATATCAGACAAATGAGGCCGGAACAATATGCTGCTCGAAACAAAAAAGGCTCCTGAAACCCGCTTCGATCGGATTTCAAGAGCCCTGGAAACTGGGCCTATGCCGTATAGAATTTTTCTCCCGGGGTGTTGCAGACCGGACAGTTGTCAGGCGCGGCTCCGATAGCCGGATATCCGCAGACCGGACAGATATAGTATTCCTCGTCTGAGACGTCTTCGCCGAGTTCCAGTTTCTCAAGAGCCAAGTTGAAAAGATCCTGATGGACGCCTTCGACTTTCAACGCTCCCTGGAATGAAATTTCAGCCGCTTTGATTCCTTCAGCCTTGGCATCTTCAAGGAATTCCGGATACATTTTTTCTATTTCATAAGTCTCTCCGGCAATTGCTGCTTCGAGATTTTCCTTGGTGCTTTTGATTCCTCCGGAAGCTTGCAGGTGATTGAGCGCATGCACTGTTTCCCCTTCCGCTGCCACGCGGAAAAGTTTGGCTAGCCCTGGTTTTCCCTCTTCTTCGGCTTTTTTGGCAAAAGCCAGATATTTCCTGTTAGCTTGGGACTCGCCGGCGAATGCCGCTTTGAGGTCTTCTTGTGTTTTTGACATATTTTTTATGGATTATTGAAAAATATTTTTTGCTTCTTTATGCCTATTCTAACATAAATTGGAAGATAAAAAAACGGGCACACGCAGGTTCACGTGTGCCCGTTGGGGGCGGAGCGACTGACCAATGTCAGTCAAAGTCGCTGAGCAACTTCCCTTCCTTCAATGAAAACTTTTGCATTGGCAAGGTTGATGTCGTCAATGCCGAGCTTTTCAAACAAAGTCTGCCCAAGACACCTCGCGATATCTTCCTTGGCACACACATTGTCAGAAACAAGGAAGTGGTGCTTTCCTCCCTTGAAAAGATAAAACCCCACAACCATGCCATTCGCTTTTTCAGCCATTTCTTGACACTCCTTAGCGCCAGTTTTTTCTGGTTAAGAACAAAAGATAACAATAAGACCTTACAACAATATCCACACAAAGTCAATAGCGTGAAAACATAAAAAATCCCCGATACGCAAACGTGTGCGTGTCGGGGAATAAGCGAGGAAAAGATTCTAAGCGGCCTTTCTCCTTGAAAGAACAAACTTATCAGCGATGGCACCTGTCGTCATTCCTTTCAGTGCTGCCACGCTGATTTCCGGAATTGCATAAACGGCACCCATGGTATGAAGCTCAATGCCGCTGATAACGCCAATCGCTGGCTTCCTTTTGAAAAAATTCGCAAGTTCCCGAGCAGCATCAAAAAGGGCCGGCTTGAGATTGATATGTCCCTTCAGCTCGATTCTTTTAACGAGCGGAACGATACTGCCTTTCGCGTCATACGAATTAGGGCTCAAGAAAGACAATGTGCAACACGTAGCATTCTGCTGTGAAGTTTCCTTTTTCATGACGCCATGTCCTTTCTTCTGATTGTTTCAGAAAATGTTTCAGGCTTTCCCCTGCCAAAAGTACTATATACGCACGAATAATGAAGAAACTATACCAAAACAAGCTTCGGAAGTCAAATAGGGAAACAAAAACCGCCCTCAAAGAATGAGAGCAGTTTATTGAAAGAATATTCTTGAAATCTATTCCGCGTCCACTCGTCCGACAGAATAATATTTGAAACCTTCTTTCTTCATCGCTTTCACGGTATAGACATTTCGGAGATCAACAACGACCGGGGCATTGAGAAGCGATTTGACGCGTTCCAAATCAAGCGCGCGGTATTCGTTCCATTCGGTCATGAAAACGAGCACATCCGCTCCCTCGCAAGCCTTGTACGGATCATCGACATATTCCAGATCAGGCATGATCTTCTTGGCTTCTTCCATAGCTTCAGGATCATGAGCTTTGATCCTGGCTCCCTTTTCGGAAAGAGCCGAAAGGATGGTGATCGCCGGAGCATCGCGCATATCATCGGTTTCTGGCTTAAAAGCAAGTCCGAGAACAGCAACAGTTTTTCCTGATTCGCTTCCTCCCAACGCCTTCTTGATTTTCCTGATCATCTTGGCTTTCTGAGCTGAATTGACTTCGACAACCGTTTCAACAATGCGAAGAGGCGCTCCATATTCCTGTCCAGTCCTCATGCAAGCCTTCGTGTCCTTCGGAAAGCATGATCCGCCATATCCAGGACCAGCCTGTAGGAATTTCATTCCGATACGGCTGTCCAGTCCCATGCCTTTCGAGACATCATCGATATTGGCTCCGATCGCCTCGCAAAGATTAGCGATTTCATTGATGAAGCTGATCTTGGTCGCCAAAAATGCATTAGCGGCATATTTTGTGAGCTCAGCTGACATGAGATCAGTGATAACAATCGGGGTCTTCGAAAGATAAAGAGGTTCATATATTTTCTTCATGGTCGCCTCAGCCTTTTCAGAAGCTACTCCGATGACCACGCGATCAGGTTTCATGAAGTCGCTGATCGCGGCACCTTCCCTGAGAAATTCAGGATTGGACGCCACATCGAAATCAGCTTCCGGATTGGTTTCTTTGATGATTCTCGCCACCTGATTGGCGGTTCCAACTGGAACGGTGCTTTTGTCCACGATGACGGTATAGCCTTTGAGATGCTCGGCGATATTTTTCGCCGCTTCGAATACATAGGTGAGATCCGCATAACCGTCTCCTCGCCTGGAACTCGGGGTTCCGACAGCGATGAAAACAGCGTCCGCTTCTGAAATAGCAGGATCATAGGAAGTGGTGAAATTCAATCTTCCAGCAGATGTGTTCTTCTTGACCAATTCATCCAGTCCTGGCTCATAGATAGGAATTTTACCCTCTTTAAGGCTTGTTATTTTCTTTTCATCGATATCGATGCAAGTGACAGTGTGTCCGAAATCAGCGAAACATGCTCCGCTCACCAATCCCACATATCCAGTTCCAATGACTGCTATTTTCATATTTTTGGTATTTTAATTTATTAGGCTTCTGTGATTTCTTTTATCGAATAGTTCATGCGGTTCATGCTTTTGTAGTAGTTCTTGACCAGGATATCGGACAGGATTCCGGAAACGAACAGCTGGATTCCGACGACGATAAGGAGCACTCCGACCAGCGGCCAGATCTTTTCGGAAATGGAAGCTTGGAAAACGATCTTGTCGATGGCCATCCAAAGGAGAATCAAGCTTCCGATGAGCGAGAGGAAGATGCCGGTTCCGCCGAAAAGATGCAGCGAGCGGTTGGAATATTTCCGCCAGAACCAAATGGAAATCATGTCGACAAAGCCTTTGACAGCGCGTCTCCAATTGTATTTCGTCACGCCGTGCATCCTGGCTCGGTGATTGACTTTCACTTCCCCGACGCTATACCCTTGAAGCTCGAGAAGGGCCGGGATGAAGCGATGCATTTCCCCAAAAAGATCGACTTCCTTGAAACATTCCCGCTTGTATGCTTTCAAGCTGCAGCCGCTGTCGTGGATCTTGTCCTGAATAAGGACCTTCCTGAGAAGATTGGCGCCGCGCGAAAAGAATTTCTTGGAAAAAGTATCCTTCCTTTTGAATCTCCAGCCGGAGACGATATCATATCCGCCCTCTTCCATTTCCTTGATGAGCAGCCCGATGTCGTTGGGATCATTCTGGAGATCTCCGTCCATCGTGACAACCACTTCTCCGGTCGATGCCTTGATGCCGGCATCGAAGGCGGCGGTCTGTCCGAAATTCTTGCGGAACCTTATGAGCCGGAGCGGCGTGAGGCCTTTGCATTCCTCGACTGTCTTGTCGCTCGAACCGTCATCGATGAAAACTATCTCGTATGACCTTCCCAATTTCTTGCAGGCGTTATTGATCTGCTTGTGGAGTTCTATGACATTCCCCTCTTCGTTGTAAAGCGGAACGACCACGGATAAGAACTTTCCTTCCATGTGTTTTTAAGATAAATGATTATGGCCGACTCATATAATGTTAGTATAAAAGGCGGAAAATATCAATTATTCCCGTCTTTTTCGTTCCTCAGCTCACGAATCGCCATCATGACAGTGAAAATCAGGAAATAATAGGCATAGATAGCGGTCTGTTCGGCAATATCCCTCCTTTCAGTCATCAGGAAAAAAGGGGTGGCGACAAGCAGCGCTATCGCTCCTGAAGCGAAGATCCGGCTCGGAAGCGGATGCAGTATTATCCATACGAACAGCGTAAAGAAGACAGTATCCAGCCAGGCCCATTGGAAATGGACGCCCATCGCGACCGCCGCTGCCAGGAATATCAAGTTGATGATTTTCTTTTTCATATGGTTATTTCCTATTGAACCCGGCTGTGAATTTCAGATTCTTGAGCCCGAAATATTTGGATTTCTGCGGGCTGTCCGGGTCATATGCGATTTTCAGGTATACGTCTTTCGAGCTTGTCGAGACTTGCGAAGCGAAATCGAATTCCTGAAGCTGAGCCCCGGCTGTTCCCGAAGCGGTATCTGAAACCGAGTTGTCGGTATCGTCCGCTTGCGAATCACCCGCGGATTGATCAGAGCTGTCGGGTTCTTGACTGCTATCATCTTCCGAGGAAACATCAGTGTCCGACTGGTCACCTATCCCAGCAACCTCAGCACTTGGGATTTCCTGCCAATTCAAGTTGTCGAAAGAATAATAGGCTTTGACGCTGTTCCAGCCCGCCCTCGCCTGTTCAGCCTGGAAGGAAATGGCAAAAATAGGATGCCCCGCGTGGAAACGATAGACATATTCGCTGCCTGGTTTGGACGAACCGATGATTATCTTCTTGCTGCTATCAAAACTCGCTCCTTTGGAGGAATCCAGATCAGCCATGTCCATGAATGTCCCAGAGGTCGCGTATGCATACATGCCTTTTCTTTTTCCTGAATCTTCGATGCTGGCGCCGGAAAGCAGTTTCTGTCCGTCGTATTCCTCGAACCCGGCACCGTATGTCGCGAAGAACAGGTCCCCGTCTATCTTATAGAAATTCTTCCCCTGTTTCATGAAGGCGCTGCCGTCCGAATAGGCGCTCTCTTTTTTCGAACCGAGAAGCACCAGATGATTGGAATCGCTGACATCCACTTTGGAATTGTCTATGCCTATCATATACAATTTCCCTTTTTCAATAGGCCCATAGAGAGGGAAACGGAAAGATCCGTCATCCTGGCGGTATTTGTCCAGATCGCTCCCGACAGAAAACCTCACCTCGGCAATAGCGGAACTTATATCGTCCACATTGACTCCGTCATAATCGGCTTCTTTCAAGAACAGGGAATATTCGCGCGATCCGGGATCGAGGCCTTTGACGATATTCATCTTGAGCGAAACGCCTGAGAGATAGTCGCTGTCAGCCTTGAACACCTGGCCGATGACCGTCTTCGGGCTCTTGAGCCATGGGAATTCATAGGAAGAATCCTTCGTCTCGGATTGATCGACAAGCGTCGTGTCGACATTCCCGAAAACGGTCGGCAGAAGAGCGGCGAATTCCGCATCGCTTGAAATTCCGAGCTGAGACAGCTTGACGCTTTTTATGAAAACGCCAGCTCCGTCTTTCGGATCGTTTTTCTCGAAAACGACATTCGGGTATGTGCCGTCCACCTGGAAGAGTATTTCCTTGTTCCGATATTCGCCCGATGGGGCCAGGTCGAAATCCTGCAAGCCTTGGTCCTTCTCGGAATAGGTGGCCATCTTGACCGCGACATGCGTTTCCTTGTCAGTTTTCAGCTGATATGTCAGCCGATAATAGCCGGCGTTTCTGTCTTTCAGGATATCGTCGACATAATAGAAAGGGTTCTCGTCGCTGAGATTCGGCACATCGGCAACCTTGGCGCATTTGCCGGAAGTGCAGTCTTCCGTCTTGATCGTCTGGGTCGTGAACAGTCCTTGGCTTATGGAAAAAGCCAAAACCAAAACGATGACAGCCAGGATATGCCGGGTATATTCTTTCAGAAATTGTCTCATTGTTCCCATGTCATTCATTATGCCTTTTTTTAGCGTCGAGGACAAGAAAAGCGGCAGTTGTCAGAAAAGCCGCTACCATGGCGATGATGCCGAGGTTGAGATAGGCTTGGGGTTTGAAAAAAATAGTCAGCCGGATATCTATGCTTCCGTCGCTGTTCATGGAATAGCTTCCGGATGGAAATTTTTTCTTCACATATTCCGGATCGATCAGGAATGAATTGAGTTTGGCGTCGTTTTGGAAGTGATCGGCATCAGGAAGAAAATAATCGCTTTTCGCGATAGCATCCATCCAGCTGATGCCGTCCGCGCCCAGTTTCCAATCAGGATGATAGGCTTCGGAAAAATTGAGCCAGACAGGATTCCTGACATCCTTGATGGTGAGCGAATATCGAACCGGGCTTTTTTGGACATACTCGACAGCCTGAAACGGCAGATTCCTGTGAACGGTTTCCATCCGATCGGTCGCATAGATATGCGGGCGATAATCCGGGTTCTCGAAAATTTCACTTTTTTCCAAATCGACACCGCTATCAACAAGCCCCGAGACACTGCTTGCGCTATCGACATACAGCCCGCCTTTTTTTTCTGCGATAACATATTTTACGGAACTGATATCGAGGATGTTCTTGAAATACGGCAGATTGAAAGTATGGATTATTCTTTCTCTTCTGCTAGCATCATCGCCCTGCCCGTAATTCTTGGAAAAGCTGCCCCAATCCCCTTTCTCCATTTCAACCATATTCATTTTAGGGTGCCGATTGCTATAGGTCGAAAAAATAGATTCCGAAGGAACCATGAGCGTCCGATAGAAATCATCTTTGCTGTTCACGATCTCCCGTATGGCAAGATCCTCAGCCGACGGATTCTTCGGCACGAACATAGTCCCGATCTTTCCAGTAAGGATTGACTGAGCGTTCCACAGGAACAATCCCGAAACGAAAACCGCGACGGCATATTTTCCCCAGGACGCAAATCGGCTCCCTTTGCGGCTTTCAATGATCCAGGAAACGAAAGATCCGATCAGAATGGAATATCCC
The DNA here is from genome assembly GCA_013334765.1 of Candidatus Moraniibacteriota bacterium. Lineage (GTDB taxonomy): Bacteria > Patescibacteriota > Minisyncoccia > Moranbacterales > UBA2206 > JAAXWW01. The sequence goes on from JAAXWW010000002.1 coordinate 84,057, forward strand.
ATGGCGATCAGAACGAAGAATTTGCTGGCTTCGCGGAAAGCTCCGAATCCGGGAACGCTGTCATGCAGCCAGAGATAGAAATGACTGAAAGGCTCAGCGGTCTGCTTAGTGAGGACTATTCCGATCATCGAAACTATCGCAAAAAAAACGACGTTCCTGTTTTTCCTTCCGAACCAAAGTCCGCAGGATGCGAAGACCGGAACGAGCCAGAAATACAGAGGGATGGATTGCTCTTCGAACCAGAGCGGGACCGCTCCGGTCCAGAAAGGATGGAACAGCGTCATGGCGCGCGGAAGATCCAACGAGAAATCGATGATATCCCTTGAAAGGACATCATTGGCAGCGAGCGATCCCATCTTGGCGAAAGCCAGGATCCAATAGAGATTGAAAAGGATCGTGAGAAGAGCGAAAACCGAAAGGCTCGCCAGCGCTTTTTTGAAATGATTTTCTTTCTGCTCCGTGGCGATCGAAAAAAGGAAATAGAAAAAAACGATGAAGCCCAGGATATATGCGACTCGGAAATCATATGACCCGACAACGAAAAACGAGAGCGCCGAGAGCGCCGAAAAAGCGATTCTTGATTCTTCCAATGCCTTGATGAAGAACAAGATGACCAGCGGCGCAAATGATCCGGCAACAGACAAGGAAAAATGGCCCTGTGTGTTTATGGCCAAGAAATAGGTATTGAAAGAATAGGCTATGGCGGCAACGATGGCGCCGATGTCGTTTTTGAGAATTCTTCTGCCCAAAAAGAAGCTGGCGAGCGGCGTCACGAAGATGAACGGCCAGAAAATGAAGAACTTGTCCGCCACATTGGAAGGAAATCCGAAATGTCCGAAGATTCCCGGCAGGGCATCGAAAAGGAGCATCCAGATGGTGATATTGGGCGAACCGAGACCGATGCTCCCCCGCCAGATGGAAAGGGTGAAATATTCCTTGAGCGTTTCGGGAAAACGGAACCAATAGTCGGCGAAGGAGAAGATATCGAAAGACATCCAGCGGTGATATATGACCGCGGAAATGACGATGAGCGCGACAATCGCCCAGTTTTTCTTGAAAGTGTTTTTCAGTTTTTCCATGAAAAGAAGCCCGTTATGCGATATTCCAAGGATATCACGGAAGGAAAAATTAAAAAAGGCGGCCTTCCTGTTGGAAGAACCGCCATTGAAAAAGAAAACGCGCCCTAGATTCACGCTCTCAGCTCGACATGGCATGAATGATCGTCGGAAAGCAGAACGCCGAATTGACATTCGACGTGTCTGCAAATCGACGCGATACACTTGATGACAGCCATCGCCTCTTTCGGCCTCAGTGTGCCTTCTTTAAGAAAGAGGCGCAGCGCCGCAATGACAATCCGGCAGGATAGCTCCGATCGAACCAATAGGTCATATACCTCAAGAGCATACGGATTCTCGTTCACCAAATTCTTTCCGCCAAAATCAACGACCATCGTGACAATCGGCGCATTATCGCACCGGAAGCCATTATAGATAAAGGTAGATGAACAGAAAATGACAACTTGATCTTTGGAAATCAATTTCACTCCGAGATCCAGCTCTCCCAAAAGAACGAATTCGCCCTTTTCCATCTCTCCTCCCTCCGCTATATATTTTGAGAGAAAATAAGAAGAACTTCGCCGAAAAAATTCGACTTGATACTCTAGCATGATTCCAGGGAAAAGTCAAGTGTCGCTATTTGACAAAAAACGAAAAAACCGTTAGTATAGCAACGTGAATGGTCTCGAACAAACTCGAGACTCCGAGATTCCCTCCGCAAGGAGGGTTTCGTTTTTTATATAAGCCTTTTAAGCAAAATCCTGACCTTTTCAGAATGGAAACGGTTCGATTATTTAATCTGAGCTGTTGCATTTTTTGCAATAGCTGACTCTTTCTTCCTCTTTCTCCAGTCATATGCCAGATATCCGATGCAGCCAAGTAGTGTTGTTCCGCTCACGAATAGTCCGATATAGAACAATCTCTGGGGCCAGAATTCGACGACCATCTCGAAGTCATATGACCCGTCGGGATTTTTGACGCACATATTGTCATTCCCGCGAAGGCGGGAATCCATTCCCCCGCAGAGTTTGTCGGAATCGATGACCCAGGAGTTGGCATATCCGTTAGCCATGAGATGATTGGCGTTTCCGTCGATCGGTTTCTGGAACCAGGTCTCCCCGATTGAACCGTTCGGCAGATTGTCATTCTGGATCGTGCCCTGGAAATCCTTGGAGATGAAGTCGATATTATAGTTCTCTTCATAGTCGTTCCCTTCTTTGCCGTTGATCCATTTCTTGTGCTGGATGGTCTTCCTTTTGCCATCTCCGAGATCAGTCACCCAGCCTTTCTGAATATATTCCTTGAGTTCGTCCACGCTTGCCTGATCCTCTTCATTGCCGTCGAGGATCCTATAGCTGTCGATGCTTTGAGCCTTGGTCCGCCAGCTGGCGATTGGATTCTGGCTTTTCTCCAAATATGCTTTCCAGCCGTCATGGAAACTCTCTGAAAACACCAGCGGAAAATCCCCTTTCGCCGCATGAACCCTCACGCGGTATTTGGTCGAATTTATTTTTTTGAATTCGAGAGTTGGGAGTTCTGAAATATTTCTAACTTTTTTAAGATTTTCTTTATCTTCATTTTGAATCTCAAAAAAAACAGAATCAAAATTATTATTTTCCTGAGAAATAACCTTATCAAAAACATCCAGGGATCGGCCAGTTATTCCATTATTGCCAGAAGCATAGATGATCGGGGTAAAATACTCTCGCTTCAAATCATATACATCAACTGCTGAGCGATTCAGCAATTCGTTCCTTATTTCGGTTTTTTTTGCCTCATCCTTGTCCCTCCCAAAATCCATCCTGTCCAGGAGATAATCATCAAATTTGCCGAATTGGCTTTTTTTCTCAAGCAAATGATTTTCCTGCAATATGGATTGTGCCTGACTTGGTGAATTAGTATCAGAATATCCTGAGACCCAATTATAGTCATTCTGCTGGGTAATATAGCCTACGTTGAAAATTCCGTAATACTTATCATTTCCTGAACCGTTACTGCCATAGAATTTCTTCACTGCATTATCGCTATAGCTTCCGGTGTTGCTGAAATTAGGATAGATTATTAATGGATTGCGAGTAACGAGCGAAACGAATGGCAATGGACCGGAAAATCCAGATTCGAAAAAGTTGCTTCCATTAGGAGATTTAGGATAAACCAGGTTTCTCATCACTAGTTTTTTCTCTGCCATCTTGTCTGAATACTCCCGCCAATATACAGGAACATCCACTTGCATGGTACGCATCGTTCCGTAATTATCGTCATAATATATGGAATCATAGAATGCAAAATATCTTAAATGAATAAGCAGAATAATAGCAAGAACGACACTTGCATATCTAACCTTCCTTACAATAAGATCCAGAATCATGGCTGAAACAATTACTGACGAAATAACTGTCAGCGGCGTGAATTTTGCCCAGGGATCGCGAAAAATCTTGAACATAGGAAAGTTGTTCCACAAAAACATATATATCCCTCCTCCTGGATCACTGATTCCTTTTGAAATAAATATTCCGAAGATGAAAACAATAAGCCAAAAAAATACTATTCTTTTATTTTTAGCGCTGAACGATCCGACAATACACGCGGTCAGGAAAGACAGGGTTGCGATGAAGAATGAATAGATGATGAATAACGATTTAGCATCGAACGCTTTTGCGAACGGAACATAAGAATGATTCCCATCCATTCCGAACCACCATGCCCAATATCCCATATATCTGAGACCGTTCATTATATTGCTTGTTGATTGGGCAGTTCTTATAGTGGCGAACCCGGTATTCTCTATGATATTCGATGATGCGCCGATCATAGATGGAACCAGCACGACCAGCCACCACCAATTCATCAGAATGAAAATAACTAGCGATACTGAGGAAAAGATAACGCTCTTCCTGATATCCAATCTTCTTGTGATCACTGAAAAGACAAGATACATCAGAATAAGCAGGTAAACCACGGAAACAGCTGGCGGATTTGAAGAAGCTTGAACTATCAGAAGCAGGACTAAATTCAACAGAAACGCATTCTTTATGATTTTTCCATCATCAATAAGTTTTTCAATTACAAGCACGACCAGAGGCAACGCAACCATTATCAGCTTGACGTTGATCGTTAATGCGGTCATTACATGGAAAACATTGTAAGTATAAAGAATAGAAGCAGAAAAAGCCGCTAAATTTTTGATTTTATAGGATTTGGTTAGAAGTCTGAACATTGACAAAGAGCCGGCTAAATATAGCAAGAAATAGAGGATCCTTTCTACAGCCTGGTAGGAGAAAATGGATCCAAATAGATCCGAAAAGAACATCCAGGGTATATAATTATTAATAGATGTTCCATAGCTGCCAAGATTTATCCAATCATTCCATGTGAAATCAGCTGTTTTATGCAAGAATAGTCCGTCATATTGAAACGAGAACTCATCCGCCCCCATCAGGAAATCAGCCTTGAAGGCATGAAGGATAACCAAAGCATTTATTATTGCCAGCAGGAGCATCCAGAAGATATCCCTCTGAGAAAATTCCTTTATTTTTTTCAACATATCAGATTATTTCAGCGTACTTTTCAATTACTTTTTCCAGTGAAAAATTATAGGCGAAATGCCTCGCGTCAAATTCATATTCGTCATCCAGATGATCGGAAAACTCTTTTTGACTGCTAACAATCTTTCCGGAAACACCGTCAATAACTATCTCATTCGGACCTGGAATGTCATAACATAAAACAGGCTTTCCACTCAATTGAGCTTCGAGAGCTACATAGCAGAATGTCTCCCAATGTGATGGTATTATTACCAAATCAGCTATTTCATAAATGCACAGGACTTTCGAGTGGGGCTGAGAACCTAAGTAAATGATATTGCCATACTCTTTGGACAAATCGATTATTTTTTCTTTCGATGGACCATCCCCAACTATGATGAACTGGTAATTATTCTCTTCTTTGTTCTTCTCTTTAATAATATCGACCAAATCGTCAACTCCTTTCTGCTCTTCCAGCCTTCCAACGAATAATATTTTTCTTTTTTCCTCAACGATTCTGGGTATTTTCCAGTCCTCTTTTTCAGATTTAAATTTATTTAAATCAATTCCGTAAGGAATATACTTTATTTTCTTCCGCTCAATTCCAAAATGGCTTATGAGCAATTCTTCGTCAGCCTTATTGGAAACTATAAGTCCGTCATATTTTTTGAGCAATGACTCATATATGATTCCCAAATAGAAAAAGTTATGCACTTTTGCCCGGAATGTGTTCGCCTCAGGATATCTTATCGATGTGAAAATGACACAATAATTCTTTTTTGATTTCGGAATCAGCAATCTGAACAGCAGCATGTCTATCAGCTCATTCTTAACCAGCATCGCATCGCATTTTTGAGTCAATGATCCGATCTTCTTCCTGAAAGCAGAGAAGGGAAGAAAAATACCGGCATTGATAACTTCAACAGGAAAATTCACCCTATTGTCTTTCACTGGATATTTCCCCACTTCACTGAGCAGCTTCTTGCATTCAGAGAATGAGATATTTCCAAGCACAAATCCGATGATTATGAAAATTCTCAGAAAAATGCGGAAATCCCCAATATAAACAAATTCCTGTCCGGATTCCAAGAATTTATTTCCTATATCTATGATGTAATTCTCCGCTCCTCCCTGATAGGTAATCCTATTGAGATTAAAGAAGGCTATTTTTTTCATTTTAATCAAACTTTATCTTTTGCCCCTCTCCGCAACGGAAACATGCCGGAACATTCTCCTTTCTTTGCGATTTTATCCTGCGAAACATTTTCCATTTCGGATCATTCCAAATTTTCAAGAATTTCCGCTCCTTTATATTGCCTACGTTGAATTCCATGCAAGGCGAAACGTTGCCATCCGGACGTATGATTGCGGAAAACCATGGTGTCATGCACTCGGAATGCAAGTTCGGATATTGATAAGGAGCGGCATAATATTTTTCAACATCCAAATCGAATCCCTGGGCAATACTAGTATGCACGCCCTTGAAATTCTTTATTTCATCAACCATTTTTTTGAGTCCTGGGATGTCCAATTTAAATTCCTTTTCCGTCTCCATTCCAGTAATATACTCGGATCCTATGCCATGTTTTTCAACGAATTTCTTCTGATCATTCCTTATTTCAGGAGTATAGAACATCAAATGCCCGAAATTAGCCTCATCAACTCCCAGCCTCTTGGCAGTCTCCAAAACATGCCGCGAAGCATAAGGATTTTCCGGATCTATTATCCCGACTAGCTTTATATGAGGGCAAGGCTTTGCTCCCCGAGCTTTCTTCAGGTTTTCGACTCCGCGCAACACGCTCTTATATGCGCCAGGAATTCCGCGCGACCTGTCATGCGCCGCTTCATCACCATCCAATGAAATGGAAACGAAATCGATTCCTGACTTCACGATGTCGGAAGCCAGCTTTTCTTCAAGAATACTGGCGTTAGTTGTCATAGCAGTAATCATGCCTTTCTTTTTGATGTATTTGATCACCTCAACCAAATCATCTCGAAGAGTCGGCTCTCCTCCGCAGAAATATATGGCGGGCTTGTATGGGGATACCTCGTCAATGATACGCTTATAGTCATCAAGTGTCATTTCTTTAGCCAACTCTTTCTTCATTTCTTCCGGAGCATGCGCGCTGCAGCGATAGCACCTGTAGTTGCAGCGTTTGGTTATGAGAAAGGTAATGAAATCAGGACAAAGGCTCCAGCCGCTTTTCAGATTATATTCCAAGCGGCTTTTCCTTCTCAGCATGTGAACTCCCTGAATGAGAGCAGCCTCAGGATTGGCCATTGCTATTCTTGCTATTTTTTTTATCGATGGCATATTTTAAAATTTCCTAATAAGTGGATCGAGTTAAGGCGAGCATACTATCAGGTCAGGTTTCAATTTCGTTCTCCATCAGTCCGTTCGCCAATTCCACGATCTCCTTAGCATGAATCTCCCACGAATAGCTCCCTTTCACCTTTTCCCAGGCCGCCCGACCCATTTCGGCAGCAAATCCCTTGTCAGACAGGAATTTCCCCAGCAGCTTGATTATCTTTTCAGTATCCCTTTCTTTGGTGAAGAATCCTTCCTTTCCCGATTCGAAAAGATTGCAGACTCCTTGTCCTTCCGGAATGATGAACGAACACCCGCAAGCCGCTCCCTCGAGCGCCGGCATGCCGAATCCGCGATCGTCATTGGTCTGCAGGATCAACCGGGCGCGCGAAAGATAGCCGTTCAGATCCTTTTCGCTTATGCTGCCCAGCACTTCCAGCCTATCTTCCATCCCTCTGGATTCAACCATTTCCCGGAAGCTCTTCTCATATTCCTTGTCGAGCCAGATGCCGCCCATCTTGATCCTGAGTTCTGGCATCTTATCTAGGAGATCCAGGATATATTCCGGATTCTTTCCCTGCTTCCAAGCCGTCATCATGAACACGAACTCCTCCTTGTCCGGATTTATGGCTGCCTGAGGATAGACGGAAGGATAGAGGATACGATAATCCTTGCCAGTATTCCTGACGAATTCCTCGTGCGCGTCTCCGCCTAGAAGCACCATCTCGGAATTCCTGATGAACAGGCTGTCAAGACGCAGGCCGATCCCATATAGCAGCTTGTTGAAAGCGCCAAGGACGCCTTTGGTATAGACCCTCTTTACGATATAGGAAATCGGATCCCAGATGAACTGGATATATCGGATCTTTTTCTTCTTTAGGCGTAAAAGGAAGAAGGTCAAATATGACTCATGATTTATGATGAGGTCCCATTCGCCTTCCTTGACATATCCCGGAAGATATAGCGGATAGAGCAGGTGGCAGAAATTCCAGACGGTGAAGAACGGGACTTTCCTGTTGACCCGCAGGTATTTCGGCAGCCTCTCAGCAAGACGCACGATCGGGATGTCTCCCGCTATCTCGCTGTATCTGTTCTCTTCTCCCCAGTCGGAAAAGACCAGAAGCTCCGCGTCCACTCCGAGCTTCCTGAGATTCTTCACTTCCTCGATGGAAATCTTCCCGATCCCGCCGAATATCTCGACTGAATTTATCAGCACTCCGATTCTCATTTGTTTTTGCGTTAATCCATTATGTCAGAACAACGCTTATATTCTAGCAAGCTTTGGTTATTTCTCCAAAATATGCCCGGAATCGGAAAACAGATCGATCGTATGATTTTTCATCTTAACTAAAGGTAAAAATTGACTGGAAGCGCATAAAAAACCCCTTTATATTTGACATTATCGGTATTCTGTGCAAGGATTGAAAGTCACTGAAACGATGTTCCTAAAAAAGGAGGCTCCTATGCCCGAGGTAGTTGTTGTCACGACGACTTTTTACGGAAGCACCGCCGAACCGCGGTTCGGACTCACCTGCAAGACCATCGAATTAGCCAGGCAAGCGGGCCGCGTTGTCGTAGTGGTCGACGGATCACCCGATCCCTCGATCGCGGACACGTTCAGGGCGTTGGGCGCGCTGGTTTTTCCCCAGGAAAAACCCGGCATGGGAGCGTCCCGCCGGCAAGCGTTCGGCTGCGCCATCCAGCATCTCCGGGACATCGGCGAGCCGAAAGGTGTCGTATTCTGGACCGAACCGGAAAAGCATGACATCATCCGGTTCATCCCTGAGATCGTCGAGCCCCTCGAAAGCGGCGCTCTGGTGGTCATCCCGAATAGGAGCCAAGCAAGCTGGAAAACCTATCCGGAATTCCAGGTCGTTTCCGAACAGGCAGCCAACGCTGCCTATGCCCGGCACACTGGGCGCGAGGGCTACGACCCGATGTTCGGACCGGTAGCCTTCCTCGTCACGCCGGAAATCGAGAATCTACTGCTCAACTTCGACCCGGAAAAGCACGGTGTGCCGGACACATACGTACAGCATTACATCCCTCTCTTCCTGACGGGCGAAACGGTGGCTTCCGTCGAGGTGGACTTCGTCTACCCTCCCGATCAGCGAGAGCAGGAAGAATCTGCGGATAACGAGGAAATCCGCAAAAAGCGGGCGTGGCAGCTCGAGACGCTTGTCAAAGCCTACGAGATTCTGGGCAAGGCCGCCTAGAAGATGTTCGACCAATAAGCGAAGCGCCCTTCCGACCACGCATGGTCGGAAGGGCGCCTTTTTTTATCCTTCAAGAATATAAGATATCAGCGAGTTTTCAGGTAATACCGAACGGTTCTTTCCAATCCTTCTTCCAAGCTTAACTTCGGTTCCCAGCCTATTTCCTCCCTGATCTTTTCTGCTGAAATCAGCCGGCGTTTCGCTCCTTCAGGCTTGTCCATATCGAAGATTATCTTCTTTTCGCTTTTCAATATTCCCTGGATTATCCTGACAATCTCTTTGAAGCTTACTGCCTGTCCGCTGCTCACATTGAACAGGCGCATACCTTTTTCGCCATTCACCAGGGAAATCAGCGCATCGCATACATCTCCAACATAAGCAAACGTCCTTTCCTGATTGCCGCTTCCCCAGATGACGATCTCCTCATCTTCGACCGCTTTGCGGATAAGCGAAGGAATCACCTGGGCATCAGGCCCAAAATCATCATATTTTCCAAAAAAATTGTCGCAGCGAGCTACGGAAACGGAAAGTTCTTGATTATCCATGCTCAAGGCGCGGGCATTGATCTCCAGTGCTATCTTCGAAAGGGCATAAGCGTCTTTCGTTCCAAAATTAACAGGATCGACCTCGGAGATGAAATCTTCCTTGGACTCATATACGGTGACGGAGCTCGGAATGACTAATGATCTCACGCTACTGTGCCTGACTGCTTCCAGGAACGTTCCGGACATGAGGATGTTCCTCGAAAAGACTTCCAGCGGATGATCCAAATGATATTTGAAATTCTTCTTGAACGATGCCAAATGAAAGCAGACATCGATCCCTTTGACCACATTCTCCGAGAAGCCGCGATCCATGAGATCGCCTTCAACTATCCTGACGTTTTCGAGATTGGAAAAAGCGTCGCTCCCTCCGATCGAGGCCACAACCACCGACCCAGCCTCCGCGGCCAGTTTAGGTACGAGATTCTTTCCCAGAAATCCCGTGCCACCCGTCACCAGTATTTTCTTGCCGCTGATGCTCATGGATTATGGGAAAATCTTATTTATATTCTTGAGATCATGCTCCATCATGGATCCAGCCAGATCCTTGAACTTTATCTTCGGCTCCCAGCCCATCTTCTCCCTAGATTTCTTCGGATCGCCGATGAGAAGATCCACTTCCGCAGGGCGGAAATACCGCGGATCTATTTCGATGATAGTCTTTCCAGTGTTCCTGTCTATCCCCTTCTCTTCCAGCCCGCTTCCTTGCCATTCGATATCCATGCCGGCATGCTTCGCGGCCTCCTCGACGAATTCGCGGACGCTGTGCGTCTCGCCGGTTGCCAAAAGATAGTCATCGGGCTTCTCCTGCTGAAGCATCCGCCACATGCCTTCCACATAGTCCTTGGCATGACCCCAGTCCCTCTTGGCGTCAAGGTTCCCGAGATATAGCTTCTCGAGTTTACCAGCCTTTATGCCAGCCAGTCCGATCGTGATTTTCCTAGTCACGAAGTTCTCCCCTCTTCTTTCCGATTCGTGATTAAAGAGGATGCCGTTGCAGGCGAATATGCCATAGCTCTCACGATAATTCACAGTCAGCCAATAGGCATATACCTTGGCGCAGGCATAGGGAGAACGCGGATAGAAAGGCGTCTTCTCGGTTTGAGGAATCTCTTGGACTTTTCCGAACATCTCACTGCTCGATGCCTGGTAGAATTTGATGGGATATTCGGCATCACGGATCGCCTCTAGGAGCCTTAGCGTCCCAAGTCCCGTAGTATTGCCTGTGAATTCAGCCAAATCGAAACTTATCCGCACATGGCTCTGCGCTCCAAGATGATAGATCTCGTCAGGCTTTACTTTGTTTATTATGTGCCTTATTGAGGTGCTGTCAGTAAGATCACCATAGTGCAAGGTTATGTCATATTTATGGATATGAGGATCGATAAACAAATGTTCGATTCGCTGCCGATTGAAAGTGCTGACCCTTCTCACGATTCCATGCACTTCATATCCCTTCTCGAGAAGAAGCTCAGCCAGATATGATCCGTCCTGTCCGGTTATTCCAGTAATGAGCGCCACCTTCCTGGATCTTGCCTCAGAATCTCTTTTGCGGCCTTCCGGCTTCTCTACGCCCGAATCACTTGAGGAATCGCGGCTTTCCTCGTGATTCGACTCGAGCTTTCTGCTGAAAGACGCGTAGGCATGGACCAGATAGATGAAAGCCGCCATCTCCAAAGACATAAATAGAAAGACTGCCACATTACCGCCGGAACTCCCCCTCCCGACAGTTTGCGGAGTAATCAAGACAAGCGCAAACAGAAGCGCAGCGACAGCTGCCAGTACAGCCTTTCTTCTTTTTTGGTTTTCCATGTACATATATTGCAAATACGCTTAGTTAATTATTTCATGACTTTCTCTGTGCCCGACAATCACTTTTCCAGTATGCCGCACAGTATCCTCAATTCATCTTCCGTGAGTTCCGGATTGTTTCCGAAATAGAATCCGTTCTCATGCACCAGCTCCGCATTGCCGGACACGCGGGTTCCTCCGGCATATTTCCTGTAAAAAGGCTGCTTGGAGATATCACCGGCGATTATCGGCCTGGTCTCCACCCCGTTTTCCTGGCATTTCTTCCGGTACTTCTCCGCCAGTGTCCTGCTTTTGCAGATTACTGGATAAGCGAAATTGGAAACCAGTTCCATATGGGAAAAATCCAACGGGAAAAAATCATCATTCTTCCTGGCTACATAATTGAAAAGCTTGTAGTTGCCTTCCCGCCTGAACACAATCTCATCCAGATAACCGAGCTGGGCATTTCCAAGAAAGCCGTTGATCTCAGTCGGCCTTGCATTGAAAGCCAAGTCATAGAAAGTATATTTGGCATAAAAATCATCGACGCCGTTTTCTCTCCTGAGCCTGTCTTGCTCCGTTCCAGGAAGATTCCTGTCCCAGCCATGTATGCGCGTCATCAGAAGCATGTTGTGCAGTTCGTCGTCATCAGTACATATCATCCCTCCCTCGATCGTGGACATGTGATGCCCAACAAAAAAGGAGAAGGTCGAAGCCTCACCAAAATTCCCCAGAAGCCTGCCGCCCGCCTTAGACCCCAGCGATTCGCAGTTGTCCTCGAGAAAAACAACTCCTTTCGCTTCGCACATGCTCTTTATTTTTCCGATATCGTCGCAGAATCCAAGCGTATTCGTCAGAAAAAGCCCTTGAAGATCTCCGATCTTCTCTTCCAAATCGCGCGGAGAAACATTAAGCGTGGAGAGATTTGAGTCCAGCGGTACAGGAACGAGTCCGAGCTGTATGAGAGGCATTACGTTCGTGGACCAGGTCAATGAGGAAAATCCGACCTTGTCGCCTCTCCTGAGCCGATCCAGATTGAGGAGAGCCTGGATGAGGACCAGATTGGCGGCGCTTCCACTGGTCACGAAGACAGCGAATCTTCTTCCTTGCTTCTTGGCGAAATCCTCCTCGAATTTGCGACACTCCCGATCCATGCTAAAAAGAGAGGCGTCCCGCACGAATGCGGCCAGCCCCTCTCTTGTTTCTTTTTCTTTGTAAAAAGCCGACTTTATCAACCTCACCCTGATATCCATATCATCTGTCCATAATTAACTCCATAGCCCTTCTTATCCTTTTTATAACAAAATTCGACCCCTGTCCAGCTCTGGAGCGGTTTAGATAGCGCAACTGCCGTATCACCCACTTAGGATCCCTCATCTTATGCTTCAACCATCTGCCAGTCGCCTTCTTGTAGAAATCAACGATATATTTCTCGTCGAAATCATCGAATTTGACTACGCAGTTATTGTTCCCGTCGAAATCTTCCCATTTCTCACTAAGCAGCCTCCCCTGGCTCTTGAGCTCATCATGATATCTCGTTCCAGGAAAAGGAGTGGTTATGCTGAATTGGACACTGTCGCAATCTATTGATTTGGCAAGATTGAAAGTTTCCTGAATGGTCTTCTTAGTCTCATTGGAAAGCCCGAACGTGAAGGTCCCATGAGTCTTTATGCCCAGTTTGGCGCAAAGCTTCGCGTTGCTTTTTATCCTGTCAAAATTTATCGGCTTACCGATATGCTTCAGTATATCCTGATTGCCGCTTTCGACTCCGAATTTGAGCCCCACACAGCCAGCTTTTTTCATCCTGCGGATCATCTCATCATCCGTTATCATGAAATCAGCCATTGCTGACCAGCCGACTTTCTTGTGAAGGCCTCGTTTTATCATCTCGTCACAGAACTCCAGCACATGCTGTTTGCTTCCTGTAAATGTATCATCATCAAAATATATTTCTTTAGCCCTGTATTCTTTCAGGACAGATTCTATCTCATCGCAAATATAGCTTGCTGGAAAAGGTCGGTATTTTTCATTGCGATACATGATCTGGTTCCAGACACAGAAATTGCAACGAAACGGACAGCCTCTTGACGCATGCATCTGAATGGCAGGCCTGGATTGGCAAAAGCCATCCCAATACACGCTTATATCATTATTGGTATTGGACGGGAAAAGATGTCTAGCAGGAAAAGGCAGCTTGCTGATATCCAAAAGGGATTTGACCGGGTTGATAACCACCTGACCGTCTTTTTTGAATGCGATTCCTTCCTGTGAAGAAAAATCCCGACCGTCGCGAAGCGCCTTGACCAAATCTACGAAATTGATTTCGTATTCAGAAAGCAATATGAAATCTATGGCTGATCCGGAAATATCGAAAGTTTCTTTCGTGAGAGCTGTCACGTGGAATCCTGCCAATATTATCCTGGTCTCTGGGCTGAATTCCTTTATCTTCTTGGCAAGCTCAATATCATGACGGACGGTATTTGTGGAAGTTTCAAACAATATCACGTCAGGAACAATCGTCTTGACTTTGGCAATGAATTGATCTTCAGTTTCGTTAAGCGCAATACTGTCCTCAACAAAAACTTCAACGTTTTCTTCTTTTTCCAAAAGCGCTGCCGCATAAGCCAAATAAAACGGGAACGGCATATAGTCTGATTTTTCATTCTTGCACTTGGTAACCGAAAAAGGCCAGCGCGAACCGGCGCGAATAAAAAATCTCTCCTCTTTATCATTTATTGAAACTCTATATGGGGGATTAGCTAATAATACTTTCATGTTCAATATAAAATAAAAAATTAAAAAAGGCATCCCTTAGACGAGACTATCATACACATCTCTGTCTAGCTTATTTATAATGCTTTTCCAGCTGAGATCGTTTTCTGCAAGCATCCTTGCATTTGAGCTAACTATACCAGATAATTCCCTATTTTTCAAAGATTTTTCAATATTTGCAGCAAATTCATGAACCGAATCCGGCGCTGACGTCAATCCGGCATTGTATTTTTCAATATAATATTTCACTTCTCCGATCGCATTGGAAACAATAGGGCGACCAGCACAAAGATAATCCCCGAAACGCATTGGGAAACGGGCCTTTTCAATACCATTATCATCCATAGGGAGAAGCAAAGCGTCGGCGCTGGCTAAATAAAAAGGAATCTCAGAAAAAGGGCGCTTGCCCGTAATGATTATTTTTTCCTTCAATTCATCAAAAATATTTCTGAATTTATCGGTTATTTTACCCTCTCCTACCATTACTAGCTGAATGTCATCAACCTTCAGTGCCTCCTTAAAAGCTCCAAGCATCAAACCAAGGCTGTCCGTATATGTGTTGCCTATCGACACCAAATATTTCTCACCAACCTCCAGTCCGACTCTCGCACGGCTTTCTTCTTTGTCGAGCATGGCTATCTGTTCAATATTGGACCCGTTGGGAATTTTTATTTTTTCAATTTTCAAACCAAGCTTTTCAATCTGTTCTCCGATGAATTCCGAGACATAAGTAATCTTATCGGAAAATTTCAAAAAATATCTTTCCGAAAAACCAAGAACTTTGGAAACTATTCCCCCATGCTCATCGGCAAATCCTCCTCCCCATAAATCGTCCCAGTCTATGATGAGCTTTTTCCGACGGATAACCTTAGCAGCCCAAGCCGGAATGGCAATCTGGGGCTGCGCCACCGTAAAGGCATGGCATATATCATAATTTCCAAGCAAAACGAAGAGTAATGCAAGAGGAAGACGAAAAAGAAGCTGTCCGGTAAAATATTCGTGATATTTTATTCGCGGAAGAGTTATGATTGAAAAATTATCATTTATTTTTCTCCTGCGAATCAGGAGATCGAATTTCTTCCCAGAAGCGCAAATCATTGTGATTTGACACCCGCATTCAGATAACCCTTTCGCCAGAAAAAAACAACGGTAATATGTCCCGAAGTTTTCTTGATTATGATTTATGAACAGTATTTTTTTCATCATGTTTCTATTTTTCAAAAACAACCTTCCGACTCAAAGAAATTCTATTTTAATGGCAAATGCCTAATTCTTGTTCATTTTATCATATTACAGATAAAATTATTATGAATTTCTGTTTTTCCCTGGAATAGACCGAGAAATGTTTACTGATAGATAGATAGCAGCACCAAGAATAGAAACGATGCTTATGAATATCCCTATATAGAAGATCCTTTGCGGCTGATATTCCATGACCAGCTCTAAATCGTAACTTCCGTCCGGATTCCTGATACAATTCCCGCTATTCCGACACAATTGATCGGAATCCATCATCCAAGCATTGGCATAGCTATTGGCGATGAGATGGGTTTTGCTGTCCTCGATCGGACGAGCGAGCCAGTTCTCGAAGATGGAACCGTCGGGCAGATTGTCGTTTTGGATAGTTCCTTGGAAATCTTTGGAAACGAAACCGATGCTTTTCCCGTTTCCGAGATCGCTCACCCATCCTTTTCGGATATATTCCTTGACCTCATCGGCACTGGCCTGATCCTCTTCGTTGCCGTCCAGGATCTTGTAGCTATCCAGGCTTTGGTTTTGGGTCCGCCAGCTGGCAGATTTTTCAAGATACATCTTCCAACCATCATGGAACGATTCAGAGAAGACCAATGGGAACTCCCCTTGGGCAGCATGGACACGAATGCGATATTTTGTCGGACTGATTTTTTTGAACTCAAGAGTGGGAAGATTGTCTCCTTTCCGGATAACATCATCACCGCTTTCCGATCCGCTGAAATATTTTCCAATATTCTTATCCTGATTCAAAAAGTATATGACTGACGAATCTTTTCCATCGCCATTTTCCGAAGAAACATCGGCGATATCCGAAACATCCTTTTCAGTCAATATTGTTTCTTTCGGAACATAGATCAATGGCAGGAAATATTCCCTTCTGAAATCATACGTATCTATACCTGAAAGGTCCTTGAGTCCGTCCCTTATTATTTTGGTATATTCCCGGTCGCCTTTGACACCCGGATCTATTTTATCCAAATACTCGCTGGTAAATTTACCAAAATTACTTTTTGATTCAAGAAAATATTTAGCCTGCAATATTTCCCTCATCTTGCGAGGAGAAGGAGTGCTGTCATAGCCAGCAATCCAGTTGTAATCATTCTGCTGAGTAATATATCCGGTGCCCAAATAGCCGAGTACTCTCGGATTATCAAGTCCTGAGTCATAGAAAGCCTTAATAGCGTTGTCATTATAGTATCCGGTATCGCTGAAATTAGGATATATCACAAATGGCTGCCTTGAGGCCAGCGACACGAAAGGAAGCGGTCCGGAAAATCCGTATTGGAAAAGATGGCTGCCATTGAAAGCCTTCGGCAAAGCGATGTTGCGCATCAAGAGTTTTTTCTTGGCATACTCGTTTTCATACTCTTTCCAATAATCCGGAACTTCCGTATGAATGGTCCGCATCGTCAGGAAATTATCGCTGTAATATATTTCTGGGGTGAGGGCGTAGAAATACACGGTGATGATAGCGATAGACAAGACAGCAACGCTGAAATATTTGGTTTTTTTAAGGAAGAAATCAAACAGTTGGGCACCGAGAACCGTTGATGATAGGATTACTAGCGGAATGAATTTAGCCCAGGGCTCACGGAATATCCAGAATCCTGGGACATGATCCCAACATAATTTGAAAATGAATCCTAATGGGGCGCTCGGTCCCTTGGATAGAAAAACGCCGGAGAGGAAAATGAAAATCCAAAAGGAAGCCTCTTTCCCAACCCATTCTTTCTTGCTTTTCTTATCTAATATCGCGAAAAATACTGCGCCCAAGACAAAGATTATGGGGATAAAAGAATATGCGACTAAAAAACCGCTATTTTCGAAAACAGTCGCGAACTGGACATACCTATGTCCGTATCCCTCCCCTTGCCACCACGGAGCATATCCCATATACCTCATGACATTGAAAAAGGTGAGATTTTCCGAAACACGGAGTTCTGTCGCATTCAGGCCTTTGGAAATGCCAACAGAAGATTCCAGCATCGAAGGCGCAAGGGTTGAAAGCCACCAGGCATTGATAAGGATGAACATAAAAGAGGCGCCTATGGAAAAAAACACAACCTCCTTGATTCTTATTTTTCTCCCGATGATTATGTAGGTCAGATAGGAAAGAATGAGAAAATATACAATTGAGACGGCTGGCGGATTAGAGGATGCCTGCGCAATAATCAGGAGCGAGAAAGGCATAAGAATGATAAATTTCAGAAGTTTCCGGTCAATCAGATATTTCTTGATTACCAGGATTGTTATCGGAAGAACGATGTATACCAATTTGACGTTTAGCGCCAACGGAGAAACCACATAATGAAGATTATATGTATAAAAAAGGGAGAAGGCCGTGGCGACGGAATAGTTTGTCCTATACGATCTCACAAGAAGCAGGAACATCGAGTAACCGCAGAAGAACAGGAGAAGGAAATATAGCACCCTTTCGATAGCCTGAGGAGAAAAAACAATATGAAACAGATTAAAGAATAGCACGTAGGGAATGTTGTTTATTGAGAGATTGGAGTGTCCGAGGTTCATCCAATCGTTCCAGGCGAAAGTCGACGTTTTCTGAATGAAAAAACCATCATATTGCAGCGAGAACTCATCCGCGCCCATCAGGAAGCCAGTATTAAAAATATTCCGGATGATGGCCAGGTTTATGATCGCTAGCAAAACCGCCCAGGCATATTCGTGCTTGAACCAAGATCTTATTTTTTTCAAAATTTCTTCAAACATTCGTTTCAGTCGAAAATCTCACTCGCGTTCATATTATACAACGCACTCTTATCATCAAATCGTTCCAACCATTCCAATATTTTTTCTTTTGATTTTCCAGCTATCTCCTCAAATCCCAAGGCTTCCATTCCGTTCACGCTCATCATCTCAATCGCTGTTCTCGCCGGAATGACAGTCGGGTCATGATTGATCCCTTTCTGAAGAAGCGCGGCGAATTTCCCCGCTTCCCAGATGTCGAGACGGTTAGAACTGGCTGCTCCGTCAGTTCCAAGAGAAACACAGATGCCTTTTTCCATCATCTTGGCAACAGGAGCGATTCCGGAACCGAGCTTCAGGTTGCTGAGCGGGCAATGCGACACTTTCACGTTCCTTTTAGCAAGGATGTCGATGTCATCGTCTGTGAGCCACACGCAATGAGCTGCAATCGTTTTTTCATCCAGAACGCCGAGGCTGTCGAGATATGCGGTCGGAGTCATCCTGTTCTTATCCATCGAGTCATCGAATTCTTTTTTCGTTTCCGCCAGATGGATGTGATATGGAGCGTCATGTTTCCTGGCCAGCTCTTTGGCTCTGACAAGATTTTCTCTGGAAACGGTATAGATGGAATGCGGAGCGACCGCCACTTTGACGAATCTGCTTTCTTTATATTTCTCAAACAATTTTTCAGTCAGATCAAAAGCCTCATCGGCATTCTTGGCGCTCGGAGTCGGGAAATCCAGGATCCCCTCGCCGATGAGGACATGCATTCCTAGCTCTTCGGCAGCGCGAGCCACCTGGTCTTCGAAAAAATACATATCCGAAAAAGCCTCGACGCCGTTTCTTCTCATTTCAAGGATCGCCTCCTTGGTTTTCTCATAGACGAAATCCGGTTTCACGTTCGCCCTTTCTGCCGGCCAAATATATTCCTCAAGCCATTTTTGAAGCGGCATATCTTCAGCCAAACCGCGGAAGCCGACCATGGCAGCGTGGGTGTGAGTGTTTATAAGCGGAAAATCCAGTTTCATAGTTTTATTTTTCTTCATCTTTTATCATCCCAGCGCCGGAAAGCGCCTTTCCTGAAAGGGCTTTTTCAATGGAAGAAACCCTGTCTTCAAGCTGCTTTCTCCAAGAAGCGTCATGCCCTTTCTTCTCATAGTTCTCTGCCAGGTCTTTCTTGATCGACTGCAATTCTTCTTCTAGCTGCCGCATTTCCTCGCTATGATTCGTTTTATTTTCCATATTTTTGTTGAATTTAAGGTTTAAGATTTTTTCCTAAGCAAGAAATTGAAACCGACCATTCCTCTCAGGAAATACATCCCGAATGCCAAGCATGGATGCGCGAGAAGCTTCTTCCATTTGCCGTTTTCCATGAAAACCCCGAAAAAACGATAGCTGAGGCCGAACTGTTTTTTGATGTCAGGGTCGTCTTTTCCCCATTTTTTTATATACTCGTCGAACTTCTCTCCATAATAGCCTTTCTTAGATAAATATTTCATCAAATCGAATTCGGCTTCGTTGTGATATATGGGATGGCTTACTAGGGCGATTTCCCCGATTTTCTTGAGCTTCTTGTCCAGATCCCAATCTTCCGGGCCGGTGAGCTTCTCGTCAAAGCCTCCGACTTCCAAGAATGCGCTCTTTTTGATGAAGCGCACCCCGTCGATGACCGTTCCGTCATAGAAGCTCCGCTCGAATCTTCTCACTTGAGAGAAAAATCTCTCCCCCATCACTATTTCCGAGATATGGAGAGCGATGATTTTGTCATTTTGACTTATCTTTTCAATGCAATCAGCGATAACGCCATCGCTCATGATCATATCGGCATCCAGATAGATGACATAATCTCCCTGTGATTTTGCAACCCCGAAATTCCTTTGAGCGCTCCTTTCCGGACCTTTATCAAAAACCTTGCCAGTATGTTTCCCCGCGATTTCCTTGGTTCTGTCAGCAGAACCGTTATCCACCACGATGATCTCCAGCTTGTCCTGGGGATAGCTTTGCTTCTTCACCGATTCCAAACACGCCCCGATGTTCTTTTCCTCGTTTTTGGTGGTTATAATGATTGAAACAAGCGGCTGGTTTTCCATGTTCGGGTTATGAGACATTACTCTTGGAATTATAGTATAATAGGGTCATAATCACAATCCAACCCATTATGCCTCTTACTGCCCAGCAAAAAAGATATATCAAGAAAAACGCCGACCGGATGAGCCCGGAAGAGATCGCCAGAAACGGGAATATTCCCGAAAAGGAGGTCTTCTGGTTCTTCAAGAAGAATCCTTCCAAGAGCAAGATCGGGAAGACGAGCCCGGACAGGACCGAAGAAGCTCCTGTGTCATCCAATGGTTTCGATTTCGCCGCTTTTTTGAATGACAACCTTGGAATATTCATCTCCCTTTCGCTTCTGGTTTTCATCGCATATTTCAACGCTCTCGGCAACGGTTTCGTTTCCGACGACATCGCCGCCATCGCCAACAATCCCGACATCGGAAAATTCAGCAACATCTTCTCATATTTCCCCAATGGTTCCGTCCAGAAGCTCCTCTATTTCTTCGCTTTCCATATCGCCGGACTCTCGCCGTGGATTTTCAGATCCATAAACATCCTCGCCCATCTCGGATCCGTCTTCCTGGTCTTCACCATCCTATCGCTCCTCGCCAAAAAGCCGGTCGCCGTCATGGCAGCCGTTCTTTTCGCCGTCCATCCGATCCTCACCGAATCCATCACCTGGATTTCCGGCGGACCGTATGCGCTCTATTCCTTTTTCTTCCTGGTTTCCTTCCTGCTGTATATCCTATCCGAAAACAGCAAGAAGGCATATGCCTATTCGATCCTTTTCTTCTTCCTGGCTCTCACCTCCAGCGAAAAAGCCATGCCGCTTTTCCTGGTTTTCCTGCTTTTCGAATTCGTGTTCAGGGATCTCGGGAAGAATTGGAAAAAAACGATCCCGTATTTTTCCTTGAGCATCCTCTGGCTTTTCATGTTCCTCTTCCGTGTCGGAGAAAGAGTGTCTTCGGTCGTTTCTGATTCGCCGACCCAGGGAAACTCCGGGCTGTTCAATCCTTTCATCCAGATCCCGGTCGCCATCGTGTCATATCTCAAGCTCATCTTCTGGCCGGCAAAGCTGTCGCTCTATCAGACGGAAATGGTTTTCTCGACCGGGCAATATGTTGCCATCCTCTTGGCTTTCCTTGTTTTCCTGGCAATCGTTTTCTGGAGCTTCAAGAAGGACAGGAAGATATTCTTCTGGCTTTCCTTTTTCATCGTTTCGCTTCTGGTGACGCTCACGCCCATCAAAATCGCCTGGGTCGTCGCTGAGCGCTATGGCTATCTCGGATCAATCGGCATTTTCGTTCCCCTCGCCTATTTCTTCAGCTACCTGTCCGAGAAAGAAGAGAAATGGAGAGTCGCCGCCTATTCCGTTTTCGGAATCCTGACGATTGCCCTCTTAGTGCGTACCATCATCAGGAACACCGACTGGAAAAACGAAGACACGCTCTGGGTCGCCACCGCCCAAGTCGCGCCCTCAGGAGAGCATATCCACAACAACCTAGGGGATGTATATTCAAGGCAGGGAGACCTTCCTAGGGCCGTTTTGGAGTTCCAGAAGGCCATCGAGATCAATCCGCGCTATGCTGACGGCTATCACAACCTCGGAAACACCTACCAGCAGATGGAGGACTATGACAACGCTGTTTTGAACTATCGAAAAGCCATCGAATTCAACCCGAACCTGTGGCAGTCATATCAGGGGCTCGCCGCCATATATTTCGAAAGGGGCGATTATCCGCAAGCATTGGAAAACATCCAGGCAGCCGCCAAGATAAATCCGAACGACCCGGATCTCGCTCAAAACCTGCAGCTGATACGAAGCCGGGTTGGGAAATAGTCCCCCGATTGACTGATTTCAAGCCATATGCTATGATTCAGATGTGAAAAGTAGTCGAGCTTCACTAATTACGCAGAAAAAAATCATGATCGGTACTATAAAAACCAAGACTGACAGAGGCTTCGGCTTCATTACTTCTCCAGAACTAGGCAAGGATTTATTCTTCCATAGCAATTCTTTGGTCGGAGTGACTTTTGACGAGATCAAAGAAGGAGACAGCGTCTCTTTCGAGTCTGAAGAATCCCCTAAGGGACTCAACGCGACAAACGTTCAGCGCGCCTAATAAGCGAGCGAAAACAGAAAAACTTCCAGGTTTCGGCCTGGAAGTTTTCTGTTATGGAAGGAATGTCTAATTGAATCCCGCTTCCAGCCTTCTTTTGAGATGCTCGGCATAGTGCTCCGGATATATGAGCGGCTCTATCTTGAAATTGTGCTCAAGGCGATATGCGATGGAATATGACTTCACCGGCATATGATCGATCATGACGTCCAGGCAGAGATGGAAAAACAGGCCCAGCGCCAACGCCAGGACGAATGATTTCCAGAGCCTGTTCCTGATTATGAGCCCGACAGCGATCAGGATGATGACATATTCCCAGGCATGGAAAAGGATCAACAGGCGATCGCTTTTCAGGAACTGGTCTCCCCTGTTGAAATATGCCAGGTTGAAATGGAAACCGAAAGTCAGGAAATAGTCGATGAAGTGATCGAGGTCGACCAGGACGCCGCCAAGGATCCCGGCAGCGAAAGACGCGATCGGCTTTTTCCAGACGCGCCAAACAATGAAACCGGCCAGAAGAGCGGAAAGCACATGAAGGGCAAGGTGAAGCTTGAGACTCATAGATGTTGTTTAGGACTTATGCGTTTGCTGAAAAAACCTTTTCTCTAGCCAGAAACAGAAAGCAGTTTCTGGAAAGTCAAGACTAAGCCATATATAACCCGGAAGCATTCCGCACAGCCTCGCGATTTAAAAGGTTTTTGAGGCGAATGCATAAGTCCTAGTCTTTTTAAAAAATAGGAGTTCCAAGCTCCTATTTTATATGCGTTCATTCGATTTTGCAAGCACATCGGGGCTATTGGCAGTCCTTGCCGTCTTTTTGGGAATAGTCCATAATTTTCCCGATCCATTTGTGTCCGGCCTTGGCGATGAATTTCACGTCGTCCAATGAACGGATGGAGATGAGCTTCCTCATGATGAATTGCGGGC
Source organism: Candidatus Moraniibacteriota bacterium (assembly GCA_013334765.1). Taxonomy (GTDB): domain Bacteria; phylum Patescibacteriota; class Minisyncoccia; order Moranbacterales; family UBA2206; genus JAAXWW01. The sequence goes on from JAAXWW010000002.1 coordinate 107,321, forward strand.
TGGCAAAGGCCTTGTAGAGGTCCTGAACGAGCCCCTTGGCATCACCGGAAGAAAGCGGGGATTTCATGACCATTTCGCGCTGGTCGAAATTCTCATAATCCCTGGTGAGAAGCAGGTCTTTTTCGTCGCAGTATCTGTATAGCGGGGTTCCGGGATACGGGATGACGATCGTGCCCTGGAGAGTGTCGACATAGCCCTTCTTGAACAGGCTCTTGGCAAGGCTGATGGTCTTTTCGGCCATTTCCTTGGTTTCCCAAGGATATCCGATCATGGTCGTGATGTGCGGCTCCAAGCCACCCGCTTTGCACAATCTCAATCCAGGTTCGATCTCTTCGACTCTGAGATGCTTATCGATGCGATCAAGCGTTTCCTGATTGGCTGATTCCAGGCCGAAAAGGATGAAACGGAAACCGGCTTTCTTCATGAGTTTCCAGGTTTCCAGCCTTTTTATGCCGGTTATGCGCATATTGCAGCTGATGGTCACTTTCTTGTTGAAGCCTTTTTCGATCATCCCTTGGCAGAATTCCTCCAGCCATTTCCCGACAGGAAGCGACCCGGAATCCTCCATGATTTCCTTCACGCCGAGGCTGATGAGATTTTCCACTTCCGCGAGCGCTTTCTCGGCTGACATGGTCCTGAACTTCTTTCCCGGGAAGAATATCGTCCAGGCGCAGAAAGTGCATCTCCCCCACCAACAGTCGCGGGCGCTCATCATATATGCTCCGGGAGTGTATTTGAAATTGCCGTTCTTGTAGGCATAGAGTTTCCACTTGGTGAGATCGCGATCGATGAGCGGCAAGGTGTCCAAGTCATGTTTGGAGATATCGGAAGAGCCGGAATCGGCAATGGCGCCGTTCGCGTCACGGAAATGGAATCCGCCTTCAAGAGGATCGCTCTTCGAGAGATGGTTGGCGAGGTTCAAAAGCATGAAATCGAAATCCCCGCCAGTGAGAACGAAATCGGCTTTCGAATTCTCGAGCGTTTCTTCCGGGCGCGCCGTAACATGGTCGCCCATGATGACGATTTTCGCCTGCGGCAGTTCCGCCTTCAGCTCGTCGATTATCTTCCAATGCATCTTGACTGTCGGCGTCTTGGTTTCGATAGCGATCAGGTCCGGCTTTTCATCAAGGATCCTTTTCTTCCAATCCGCATAGCTCAGTTCTTCGGCAATAGCATCGTCCCACATCACCTCGTATCCGTTCTTTTCAAGAAGCGTCGCCGCATAGGCCGGGATGACCGGATAGATATATGTCGGGATATTGAACCATTGGAATTGGCGGTTCTGACCGAGGCAAGCAACGCCCTTCTTGGAGACGAGAGGCGGATACGATATTGAGATCTTCATGATATTTGTACTTTTTGTAATTGTTTCGTAATCTCGTAGGGTTATCTGAATTTGCTTTTTAGCTCTTTGGTGAATAGGAAGCCCTTAAGAAACATAATGCCATATGCGATATGGGTCAAGAAGACATATACCAAGGCATAGAGAGCCACCGGCATTTCCTTCTGACGCTTCATTATGTCGGAAAAGACGATGACCAAAGCGGCGGCATAGGCGATCCAGCCGAAAACATAGAGCGCTTTCACAACAGGAAAGAAAAAGCTCAGGAATCCTCCCAGGAAAACGAACAGGACGAAAGCGCTCGGAACGAAATAGCGGAAACTGAAGGACGTTTCCGGAAACCTCTTGGCGAAGAATCCTCGGTGAACCCCATAGCCGGCAATCTGATCGAGGTGCCTCAGTATTCCCGCGCGGCGGTGATGGAAGACGATCACGCGCGGATCATAGAGGATTTTGCTTCTCTCTTTGAACTTGCTGACGATGTCGAGACAGAATTTCGTGTCTTCTCCCGGCCAATAGTCGCAGTCGAATCCGCCGATCGTCTTGAAGATGTCTTTCCTGACGGAAAGATTGACGCTCGGCCAGTCGGAAACGAAATGCTTTTCCCCGACCGGAGCATAGCGCTCGGGAAATCCGCCGGAAAAATGGCTGAGAAAGACCGCGCCGGAGACTTTCTGGAAAAAGCTGTCGTCTTTGGGCGTGACAGCCGGTCCGCCGACCGCAGCGATCGTCGCGTCGGAAAAATCGCCGTCCAGGATATCCAGGATATCCTTCTCGGGATAGGCATCGTCATCGATGAAAACCAGGATCTTGCCATGGGCATCGTTCATCGCCATGCTTCTTTTGGCAGCTGGTCCTTGCGGGCTTTCGATCTGCCTGGTCTTGGGCCATTTCTCCTTGCTTTCGAAGCCCTTGTCGACATAGATGATTATCTCATAATCTTCCCTTTCTATTTCCAGGATCTTAGGAACCGATTCTCGAACATAGGGATTTATCTCATTGACCGGGATTATGAAGCTGTAGTTTATTTTGTGCCGCATTTTGTTTTCCTAGAATGCTTATTCTCCTTTTTTTATTTTGGCTTTCCTTATGACATACATGGGACGGTTGTTGACCTCCGCATGGATATTGGCAATATATAGCGCGATGAGTCCGAGGCAGATAAGGACTATCCCAATCAGGAAAAGGATGATGACAGCCAGGATGGCAGTGCCTGAGAAATAGAACTGCTGGGTGAAATAGCGGTTTATCATGATGAAGATTCCCAGAAGCCCTGAAGCGATGGTGATGAATATTCCGAGATAACCGGCGACTCGGAGCGGGAAAAGGCTAAGGGACACCATACTGTTGAACGCGAGGCGCACCAATTTGAAAAAGCTATAGCTCGGGACGCCATGAAGCCGTTCATTGGCATTGAAATAGACGAACTCGCGGCGGAATCCCAGCCAATCGATGAGGGCGCGCGTCATCCGGTTCTTTTCCGTCAGCTTATTGAATTCGTCGATAACCACCCTGTCCAAGAGCCGATAATCGGTCGCCTGCGGGACTATCTTCGTATCGGAAATGCTGTTTATGATCTTATAGAAAAAATAGGAACCGAATTTCTTGACCAGGCCTTCCCCCTTGTTGCTTTGGCGCACGCCGATGACGACTTCGGCGCCTTTTTCCCATTTGTCCAGGAACTCAGAAATCTTTTCGATCGGATGTTGGAGATCGGCATCGATCATTATGCAGGCTTCGCCTTTGGCACGGTTTATCCCGGCTGTCACGGCGATTTCCTTTCCGAAATTGCGGGAAAAATCAATGACGGCCACACGCGGGTCGGCTTGGGATATCTTCTCCAGTTCGAGAATGCTTTTGTCGGCGCTGCCATCGTTTATGAAAATGAATTCCCAATCATATCCGGAACCAACGACAAAATCCTTTATCTTTCCATAAAGGACAGGGATATTCTTTTCTTCGTTGTATACCGGAACGATGAGAGAAATGTTTTTTCTTGCTTCTGTCATTTTTTTAGGCCGGCTTTTTCTCTTTCATAGACTTAAATACGAAGGGCAAGCTGACGGCAAGCGCCAGGACTTGGGAAAGAGAGCTTATGATAAGTATAGCAGAAATCGAGTGTCCAAGGAACAGGATAGCGGCAGACGACGCCACAGCGACTGTCATAAGACCATAAACGACCTTGACCCGATGCAGCGAGAGCAGGTATTGGAAAGTCAGATTGACGAGCGAGAAAAGCGCTACCATGATGGCAAACCAGCCGAGATACGATGAGACCGCATTGTATTTGGAACCGAAAAGGATCGAAAGGATGAGCCTCGGAGCCAGGAAATATGCGGCTGCCGAAAAAGAAGAAACGCCGAACACCAGATAGAAAGCGTTCCGGAAAAGCTTGCCGGTATCCCCTTTCTTGTGGTTGTTTTCCGCCGACATGGAAAAAAGGACGGTCGACATCACCCCGGTGGCAAAGAATATTATCTTGGAAATGATGGTCAGCGCGCCGTATTGGCCGGCTTCGAAATCAGTGAGGTTGTGCTTGGCTATGACCATGTCCACGTTGCCGAGAACCGTTATGGCGAGATTGCCAAGCAGGAACGTCATGACGGTGTTCTTGACCGGACCGAAATCAAGGCTGCTCATATGATGAGAGCCTTTGTATCCGCCTTCTTTGAAAATGAAACGCAAAGAGAAAAGAGCGATGACATATGTCGCCACCGCGGAGAGGAAGAAACTGAACATGAGACCGTTGACCCCGAATCCGAGCGCGATGAAGGCAAGCGCCGAGATGAGCTTCAATCCCCCGCCTCCGATGAGAGACCAGCCCGTGGCCTTGAACAGCTGCCATCCATTGAGCATTCCGGAAGTCCCGGCTGAAAACAGGGAAAGCAGCATTGAACACCAGACAATCGCCAAAGGAATGTTGCTGTCGAGATTCATGAACCGGCTGATCTGCGGGGTGAACGCAAGCGCCGCGAAAAAAACCACGATGCCATACGAAGCTATCTTCTTATTGAAATATCTCAAAAGCTCATAGCTCCGCTTCTTATCGTCATGAGCTTTCGATTCGGCGGCATATTTGGTTATGACCAAAACCAAAGCGGCAGCCGGGACTGCCGTTATGGTCATGAGCGATATCAATGATTCCGTTTCGCCATATACGCTGACACTCACCATTCTTCCGACCACCAGGTGAAAGACATAGTTCAGGACGTTGTTCACCATCGTTCCGATGAACAATATGAGGCTGTTCTTGGCGAACGGATTGTTTTTGATTTTATTGATCATTGATTTCAGAGTAGCGGATTCGGAATCCTAAATCTTATAATACTCCTTGTACCAATCCACGAAATTCTTGATGCCTTCTTCTATTCTGGTTGCCGGCTTCCATCCGAGCTTCCTGAGCTTCTTGATATCGGCGCAAGTCGAAGGGACATCTCCAGGCTGCATAGGCAGCAGGTTCTTCTTGGCTTTCTGCCCGAGATTCTCTTCCAAGACCTCGATATACCGCATGAGCGTTTCTTCCTTGTCTCCTCCGATATTGTATATCTCGTATTTCGCCGGCTTATCAAGAACGGCAATGATTCCGGAAACGATGTCATCGATATATGAGAAGTTACGGCTCATCTTTCCGCGGTTATATACATCGATCGCTTTCCCGTCAAGAATATTGCTAGTGAAGGAAAAAAGCGCCATGTCAGGCCGTCCCCAAGGTCCGTATACTGTGAAAAAACGCAGCCCTGACACGTTCAACCCGTATATGTGGCTGTATACGTGAGCGATGAGCTCCGTGCATTTCTTGGTGGCAGCATAGGGGGAAATCGGCGTATCCACCGAATCGGTTTCTGAAAACGGCATCTTCTTGTTGTTGCCATAGACGGAAGAGGAAGAAGCGAAAACAAAATTCTTGATCTTGTATTTGGCGGACATTTCCAAAAGGTTCATCGTGCCTTTGATATTGACATCCTCATAGAGGAAAGGGTCTTTCAAGGAATACCTCACCCCTGCCATCGCGGCCAGGTGCATCACTTTGTCGATCTTCTCATTTTTGAATATGCGTTCCAAGAGTTTCTGGTCGCGGATATCTCCTTTATACAGCTTGAAATCATAGCCCTTGAGATATTTTTTGATACGATCCTGCTTCAGTTTCGGATCATAGTAGTCATTGAAATTGTCGATAAGAACGACCTTGTCCTTGCGATCCATCAGCTTCTTCGCCAGATTCGATCCGATAAAACCCGCCCCGCCCGTGATTAGGATTTTCATAGTGATTGGTTGGTTAGTTACTTGGTTGATTAGTTAATTGGTTATTAACTATAGTTCTTTCAGCGAAGCAAATGCGGTTTTATTTTTTGGTTGAGTTATTACTTCTTTAAATTTATTGTTGAAAAACAGATCTGTTTTTCAATCGCGGGCGTATCTCTGTTTTTTGGTTAAGGGATTTCTCCTTAATCCAAAAAATATAACAGCATTCACTTCGCCCTAGCAGCAAAGCGTTCGATCTTCTCTTTCAGATATCCATAAAACTCTTCATTCCCTTCGCTCTTGGTGGTGTATTTCCTCAGCACTTTGCTTCTGGCATTCTCGCCCATCTCCTTCCTGAGTTCCGCGTCTTCGATGAGCTTCCCGATCTTTTCAACCCATTCCTCTTTCGTCGCAGCAAGCATGCCGTTCTCTCCGTCTTCGATCGCTTCGGAAAAAGTCCCGTTCCTAACCGCAACTGTCGGGATCTTCAATATTCCCGCCTCTATGAATTTTATCTCAGATTTCGCTTCGCAGAAAGGGCTGCCGATTTCAAGAGGAGCAAGATTGATGTCGATCTTGAAAAGGTTGTCATAATAGTCATCGCGGGAAACCCTCGGCAATACGCCGATCCTGTCATTGAATTCATCCAATCGGGAGTCCTTTTTGACCGGTCCCGCGAATATGATCCTGGCGTTGGGATATTTTCTCAAGACCTCTGCCAGGGCGTCCGTTATGGTCGCCAAATCCTTGTCATGGCTCGGCGTCCCGCTGAAATATCCGATACACACCCTCTCGTCCGCTATTTTCGCGCGGGTCGCAAGGACATGATCAGCCAGCTTGATTTCCCTTTCAGACAGCTTGTTGCGGACAATGAAAGTTTTCTTGCCTTTTTCTTCCAGCTTCTTTGCTAGATATCTCGTGCTCGCAGTCGCGGTCGCGACATACGGATCCTCCACTATCTCGCGCCCGACCCCGTTCTCATACCGTTTCCTCTCAAAAGAGCCCGCATTCTTATAATATTCCACCTGGGAAAGATATTTCGGATCGAAAATCAGATCGTCCGTGTCGAAAATAATCTCTTTTTCAAGTGATTTGATTTTCTTGATTATCCGCGGGACATTCCCGTCAAAAGCCGTGCGATGGAAAACGAATATCTTGAACTTATCAACCAGGCTCGGCAGGATCGGGTTCCCAAGAACCGTCGCCGAGGCGCGGAAACCGTGATTCCTGAGCTCTTCAGCCACGTTCCGCGTCCGATACATCGCGCTGTCGCCTACTCCGCCGGTGATATACAGGATATCGCCGCTTCCCACAATGAACGACTTCAAGAATGTCATGGCATGCCCGGCCACGATTTTTCCGCCCTGACGCATCCCGTTCCTCTTGATGACGTCAGCTGCCTTTTGAAATTTTATCAAAGCCTGCTTCATTGCTGCTGGGTATTTTCCTGGAATTGAAATTTCAGATCCTGAGTCATGGTCTGATCCTGATCGAATTCGCCATTGGCCGTCTTCAGATGGACATGCACCGGCACATCGCCGACTCCGGACTGCTTTTGGATGAGCAGCCGGTAATCGTCCTTGTTGAAATCGGCCGGCAGTTCGTATTTTATGATGACATTGGTCTCTCCTCCGATAAGGACATGCACTATGAATCCGAAATAGGTCTTGTTGAATTCATCGGCCGTATTAGCATGGCTCGCCATCTTGGATTCGATGAAATTGGATCCCTTAGGCGCGTAGACGCGCAGATACGAATGATAGTCGCTGGTGCGCCAATCGCCCTGCGGCGCCGTATTCCTATATAGGATATTAAGCGTGACAGTCGGTTTCTCGGCGGTCAGGTCGATATCGTAATTGATCTGCCTTCGCATATAGTAGTCGGTCTTGAGCGCTCCCATGTTGGCATCCACGCACATCAGGAAATCCGAGCCCCAGTCTTTCGTGACCTCGCCGTCCCAATGGACGCTCTCGACCAGCTTTTGCAGCTCGGCATCTTTGAAATTGACCATGACGTTCTTCTGCTGGAACTCCTTATGCACGAAATCCCCCAGTTTGGAGATGCTTCCGATATTGGAAAGTTTCTGAATCAATATGGTCGTGAGGTTCTTCATGATAGCCTTCCTGTTCTGAGTATCGATATCCGGATTCATTATATATGCCTTCTCAACGACTTCTTCCAGCTTGAGGAATCCGTCAGTCGAGTTGAATTCGACGTTATATCCCGGAACCGTCACCGGACCGGTTATTGCCAAAACGTCATTGAAGGCTTGCGAATTCACGGCTATGACCCCATCGAAATCAGGATTGCCTCCGCTCAGGCGATAGAAATATTCAGCTTTTTCGACATTGGTCGGGAAATCAGGAGAGAAGTTGGAATCGCGGAATTTCCAATTGCTCAGCTGCATCATCCTTTTGAAAGGATACGGCGGCGTGATTTTGGCCTTTATTCTCTGATCCAAAAGGTTGGCGTCTTCGAAATACGACGAAACCACCGCTCCGTCCTTGATCTTTATGATGGCATATTGCCCCAGGAACCCTCCGCCTGGGCGAAGCTCCATGTTGTTCTGAAGCAGAAAGAGAAATGTGCGCGTCGTTCCGTCATTCTTAGTGAACGCGTCCGTGAGCTTGCCGATCACCTGGATTTCCTGCTGCTCGTCATGGGAAACCGGCAAAAACGCTGAGAGCTTCCCAAGCGTCGTGATCGATTTCAGCGCCAGTATTTTCTTATTGTCTTTCGCGAAAAAAAATCCGGCGAATAATGCGCCGATGATGATAATCAGAACCGCAACCGTTTTTTTCCTTTTCATCAACAGTTGGAAAAAACCGCCCCCGCTGGAATTACGCATAAACGATTTGTTTTACTTTATTACTTTGATTGTATTATGGGATCCTCACGATAGAGACTCGGCCCATATCAAGTATTCTATCCAATAAAACGCGGTTTGGCAAAAAAAGCTTTTTTCCTTATAATTAGGGTCAATGGATACATCAAGAAAATCAAGCAGGCTTTCCCCTTTCGCCGCCTTCGGCCTTTTTGTTTTGGGATTGGAATCATTATCGGTGATCCTCGCCATAGCGGGAATATTCTATCAATGGATAATCCTTGCCTATCTCATAATCGCCCTCTTTTCCCTTGGATTCGTTTTTCTGAAAAAAAACAAATATGAAGCGTCCTCCTTGTGGGTCGTTTCCTTTCTCATATTCATTTCCGTATTCTATGCCTGGAACGCCTCCCCTTCGATATTTTCCGGCAGAGACCAGGGATCATTCAGCGAGGCAGCCATAAGGCTCGCCGAGAATCACCGCCTGGAATTCAAAAACCCCGTCTCGGAAGAATTCTTCAAGATATACGGTCCTGGCACAGCCCTTAACTTCCCGGGATTCAGCTATACGAAAGACGGCAGCCTGATGACCAATTTCTCTTTGGGATACATAAGCTGGCTGGCTGGATTCTATGCCTTGTTCGGCATGGCCGGCTTCTCCATTGCGAACGCACTAACATTGTTCCTGTTCCTGACCTCTTTCTATTTCCTTTTGCGCCAATACATGCGCGTTTCGCCAGCGCTGATCGGAATGCTTTTCATCCTTTCATCTTTCGTTTTCAATTGGCTTCCCAAGATCACTCTCGGAGAAAACCTGGCTATGGGATTCCTTTGGTTCGCGATCCTGGAGGCCGTCCTGTTCTTCAAAAAGAAAGAGAAGCTGCCTCTTTTCATTTCGATTTCGACGCTGCTCATCCTGACACTGACCAGGATCGAAAGCTGGGCCTTCCTTTCGATGCTTTTGATAGCTTTTCTCTGGCAGCAAAAATCATGGACGAAAGCATGGAAAATCCTGAAAGACAAGAAGTTCCTGATCGCGTTTTTCGCCATATCGGCGATTGTCGTTGCCGGCATCGTCAAGAACAACCCTTTCTATATATCTTCGCTCAAGGGACTCATCCATTCGTTCGAACCGCAAAAGGAAAGCCTGGGATTCATGGAACCCCTGCTTTACCTATGGAAAGTCCTGACCAATTATGCCATAATCGAATTCGTCATCCTCGGTTTTTCCGGAGTCGTCTATTTCATCAAAAAAAAGAAATATGACATGCTTGTCCCGGCGATCATCGTGCTTCCGTCGATAATTTATCTTGTCCATCCTGGCATTTCCCCTGACCATCCCTGGATGCTTCGGAGATTCGCCTTTTCGGTCATCCCAGCCGGCATCCTCTATTCCATTTTTCTCCTGGAAAGTTTCTGCAAAAAAAGAATCCGGCTCTATATCGTTTCCATTCTCATAATTTTCACCAACATACTCATAACCGCTCCCTATTTCCAATTCAGGGAAAATGCGGAACTATTGAAACAGACGGAAGATCTGAGCCGGAATTTCTCAGCAAACGACCTCGTGCTTCTCGACAGGGAAACTGATGGGGACGGCTGGAACATGATAAGCGGACCGATGAATTTCCTATTCCAAAAACAAGCCGTCTATTTTTTCAATCCGAACGACCTTTCCCGTATCGACACTTCCCGATTCGAACATGTCTATTTAATTTCTCCTGATAGTAATATCGATTTCTATGAGAGATATCCTGCGTTCAGGAACCTATCGCCAATAAGCAGCTACTCCCTGACGACCTCTTTCTATGGGAATACCCTGGGATACGCCGACCTTCCGATAATACAGGAAAAAACAACTGCAGGAGAAATATATCTATTAACCAAATAGCCTATGCTTGATTTCACGAAAGAGATCGCTCTCGACAAAAAAAAATACCGTATCTATCGAATGGCACAAGCCTGCGTCTATTCAGCGGCGATCCTTGCCGCCCTCTATCTGGCAGACTCGGTGCTTTTCCCGAGCGTTGATTTCAACTTCTCGTTTGCAGATCCGGCTTCCAGCAGGAACGGCTTCGTCCCCCAATACAGGGACGGAAGCGAGATGAAGAGCGGAAGGATTCCGAAAGGCAGCCAGATATATTTCGATACGGCGCTCTTGGGAAACTTCTCGCATGTCGAAATATCGCTCACTAGGGATCAGAATTTCAAGAAGCTCCAGAACGTCAAGGTTGAAATGCGAAAATCATATCAGGCCTTCCTCTATCCGGAAGGCGCGCCTATCGGATTCAGGGATGGAACGCTCATCAAGAACAATGGGAAATATTACATTGTGTCGGGCGGGAAATTCAGGCAGTTCGGGAGCGACAAAATAATATCCGCTTTCGGATTTCCCAAAGACGCTTTCCTGGATGCAAGCGATGATGACATGAAATACAACGAAGCGGGAGAAATGATCGCCGATTCCACGACATATCCTGATTTCTCCATCTTCAAGACAGCCGGAAGATACTATATCCTTGAAAACGGCATGCTCCGCGAATTCGTAAGCCAAGAGGCATACCTCAGCCGATACGAAGAAAACCAGGCCATTCCTAAGGACGAATCCTTCATCCGCTCATTCACCCTTTCCAAAGAGCAGCTGGGATTCAGCGACGGGTCCCTGGTGGCCTATGGGACATCAGGATTCGTGGTGAGCGGCAAGGAAATCCTGCCTATCAGCAACGCTGGCACATTCGTCGACAAAGGATTCAAATGGGAGGACATAAAAAACATAAGCGGCGATGAGTTCTCGCTCTATTCGCAAGCCTTGAAACATTTTTCAGATTCGTCTCCTCATCCTGACGGAACGATATTCCTTACGAGCGATACCCATCTGTGGTATATGGTCGAGGGAGAGCGGAAACATCCCCTCCCGTCCGATGCCATAGCCTCGACATGGATAAAAGGAAGAAGCCCGGTTACGGTTTCTTCCGCTGGAGCAGGCGTCCTTTCCTCGTGCATCATAAACGAGGACTCATCTGGAAAAACCTCATGTAAGCTCATCATTCCCCCATCCGCCTATCAGGAACTTCCGGGTGTGGACTATGAATTCGATATTGTTTCTGAAAACGACATGAAACTCACCAACATAGAAGCGTTCTTCACCCAAGACATGACGAAAAACAACCTGAAGACATCGGTTCTGGGATTATTAAGAAGAATAAAATCCAACTATGGAAGCACTCAATAAGATCAAGCGAATATTTCTCCCTGGCAAATGGGAGAAAGATGCCCTGCTCATAGCCTATAAAGCTCTCCACGACATCCTGTTCGTCGAGCTCCTGTTTTTCGCCTTGGCCATGTTCGCAGAAGGCGTGATTCCGGGAATCATAATCTCGCATATCGGCTTTTCCAAAATCGTCATCGCCATTGCCCTCACGATGGTCGTCATGTCATATTTGGGAAACCTGCCAAAAATAAAAGAGTTGGCATTGACTGGAGAAAAAAAACAGACCAGGAAGATGGTCATCGCTTTTGTCTTTTTCGCCGCCTTGATAATGTTCAACAGCCAATTCAAAATGAACCTGATCCTCAACCTGTCCCTTATCGCTATTTCCTTGCTGATCGGATATTTCATCTTCCAAGTTCTCATGGAAGATGAAAAATCAAGCTAGAAAAGACGGAATAAAAAAAGCGGAATTATTCAGGAGAAACGCCTGCTGAAAAGTTCCGCTTTTTTGCGCCCATCCAAGCAGCTAGCCTTTCAAGAACTCCAATGTCCTTTCAGCGCATTTCTCCCATGAGAAATCATTGGCACGCTCTCTGCCATTCCGAGCAAGTTCGGCTGCCAAAGCATCATTAGAAAGAAAGACCCCAATCTTCGAAACAAGATCATCGACACTGTTATTTTCAAAATAGAGCGCCGCGTCCCCTGCCACATCAGGAATGCTGGAATTCCTGGCAAGCACTGACGGAACGCCGGAAGCCAGCGCTTCAAGAATGGGAATGCCGAAACCTTCATAAAGGGAAGGCAGAACGAAAACGCTCGCGCCTCCATATATCAATGCCAGATCAGAAAATCCCGCTTTTCCAACAAGTATTATGTCGCGGGAAAAAGGAGAATCCTGGATAGCCTGAATAGTCGGTTCCGACTGCCAAGCCGGTTCGCCTGCCAAAACCAGTTTGAGATCATTATTCTCTTTTTCCTTCTTCAATATCTCGAAAGCCTTTATCAGCAAGATGAGGTTCTTCCTTGGCTGGATAGCTCCCACGTGCAGAAGATACCTGCCGGCTGGAATTCCGTATTTCTTTCTGGCACCTTCCAGCCCTTCCTTTGAAAAATCGCGGCCGAATGTCGAAGCATCGAAACCGAGCGGAATGACTTTTATTTTACCTTGTTCAATATCCGGATAGAATCTTGCGATATCTTTTTTGGTCGATTCAGAATCGGTAATGACTTTCGTAGCGTTCCTGATCGCAAAGTCTGCATAGAAATTCAAGCGCCTCAGATCTTTTTCTGGAAAATATTCCGGAAAGATCTTGAAAGCCAGATCGTGCACCGAAATCACCGTTTTCAATCCCTTTCTCCTCAGAACCGGCAGCGCCTGCATCGGCAGCCAAACAACATCCGGCTTGCCTTTCCATATTTCATATGCGAACCTGGTCTGAGTCCAGAAAAACGGAAATCCTTTGGAAATCGCCCTGTAGTTCCCGAACTCTGGCGGAGCAAGGTTCGGATTGAAATCACCTTTATGGTATATCAGGAATTCATCTTCTCTGCCAAGATTTCCGAAATGCTTCAGAAGATTCCATATATAAACCCGCGTACCGTCGATACGCGGGTGATCCAGATCAGCAGCTTGAATGGCGATTTTCATATCTAGGATTCAATAGGAATAGCTAACAGAGTTCTTTGAGGAATTTCTTGAGCTTTTCTCCGATTTCAGGATGCTTGAGCCCGAGCTTTATCGAAGCCTTGATGAAATTGAACTTGTCGCCCGTATCGAGCCATTCCCCCTCAAGCTCTTTCCCATATAGCGGACGGTTGTTCCTGAGCATGATATCGAATGCATCCGCCAAGCGTATTTCCCCTGATTTGCCATGCTTCATATTGGCAAGTACCTCCATGACTTCCGGAGTGATGATATATTTCCCGACTGCCACCAGATTGGAGGTGGCGTCCTCCGGCTTGGGCTTCTCGACCATTCCCTTGATTTCGAATACCGACTCATCCAGCTTTACCCCGTCGATCACTCCGAATTTCGAAACTTCCTGCTTGTCCACCTGGCTGAGCCCGATGACGCTGTCCCCATATTTCTCATATACCTCGATAAGCTGTTTGGATGGAGGGCATATCCCGTCATAGAGGCAATCACCGAAAAGAACCAGCACCGGTTCATCCCCGACGATATGGGCCGCCTGCAGGATGGCATGACCGTCTCCAAGCGGCATCGGCTGCCTGACATAGGAGAATTTGGCCAGGCTTGAAATCTTCTGGACCTCATGCAGAAGCTCCTTCTTGTTCTTCTCAACCAAGGTCTCTTCCAGCTCGAATGATTTATCGAAATGATCCTCGATCGCCCTCTTTCCTCTTCCAGTCACGAAGATTATCTCTTCAATTCCGGAAGCGACCGCTTCCTCAACCAGATATTGAATAACCGGCTTATCCACAACCGGCAGCATCTCTTTGGGCTGAGCCTTAGTGGCCGGCAAGAACCTGGTTCCGAATCCCGCTACGGGAAGAATCGCTTTTTTTATTTTCTGCATACTGTTTCAGAGCATAATCCAGAAGCCAAGCTTATTGCTCTCAAAGAGGTTTCTCATAGAGGATGCTTTTTACTTGCCTTTCGTTCGCTTCGCTCACACGGAAGCCGCAAAATAGCATCCTCTATGAGAAACCGACTGCCTGGAAACACCCGTCTTACGAATTATAATAATCTTTTTTTCGCCATGGCTTTCAGTTCTTCATTGAACTCGAAAATAGCATCATTGATCATCGGATCGAAATTCTTGTATATCTCTTTCTCCTTCACGATCCTGCCCGCTTCCATAAGAGTATCGAACGTTCCGGCATCCAGCCATTCTCCATCGAAAGGACTGACCTTCAGCTCTCCCCGCTTCAGATAATAATTATGGATTTCCGTTATCTCGATCTCGCCCCTCTCTGAAGGCTTGGCCGTCATCGCCGCTTCGACCGCCCGATTATCGAAAACATACAGCCCCGGAATCGCATAATCGCTTATCCACTCCTTTGGTTTTTCGACGATCTCAACCGCATTGTTATCCTCATCGAACTTGACCACCCCATACCTTTCAGGATCAGGAACCTTCTTGGCAAAAATCAATCCGCCTTTCTCGAAATTCCTGATCTCATCGGAAAAATCCTTTTCGAAAATATTATCCCCGAGAACCATCGTCACATCATCCCGCCCGATGAAAGGCGCTCCCAGAATGAAAGCCTCAGCCAAGCCGCGCGGAACCTTCTGCACTTCGAAATAGATATGCACCCCTCGGCTCTTGAAAACCGAACCCAGGAGATTCAGGTATTGCCCGCTATGCTCCGGCGCCACAATCAGCAGGATGTCCCTTATCCCGGCCCTGATAAGAGTGTTCAGCGGATAGAAAATCATCTGACGATCATAGATCGGCAGAAGCTGCTTGGATGTCGTAGCTGTCAGAGGAAAAAGCCTCGTTGCCGTCCCGCCTGACAATATTATGCCTTTCATAGTTCGTTTATTTGATGTTCTTATATATCGGAAACTTCTTGCAAAGAGTCACAACCTCTTTCTTGATTTCCCTGATCCTTTTCTTGTCCTCACGGTTCTCGATAGCATCATTAATGAGCCGCGCGATTGTCCTGATTTCTTTTTCCTTCATCCCGCGGGTCGTCACTGCCGGAACGCCGATCCTCACTCCGCTCGGATCCATCGGGCCTCTCGGATCATCCGGAATCATGTTTTTGTTGAGTGTCATCCCCACTTCATCCAGGATCTTCTCCGCTTCCTTTCCAGTCACTCCTTTCGAAGAAAACACGTCGACCAGGATCATATGATTGTCAGTTCCGCCGAACATGATCTTGAAGCCGTGCTTCATCATCTCTATTTCCAAGATCTTGGCGTTCTTGATGATCTGCGCGGCATATTTCTTGAAAGACGGCTTCAAAGCCTCGCCGAAAGCGACAGCCTTGGCAGCGATATTGTTTTCATGCGGTCCGCCCTGGAACCCCGGGAAAGTGGATTTATCGATAGCCTTGGCGAATTCCTGCTTGCACATGATCATGCCGCCGCGCGGCCCACGAAGGGTCTTGTGAGTCGTAGTGGTCACGATATCGAAATACGGCACCGGATTCGGAATAGCTCCTCCAGCGATGAGTCCTGCGATATGAGCAATATCGATCATCGTTATTGCCCCGACTTTCTTGGCTATTTTCTGGAATTTCTTGTAATCCAACTGCCTGGTGTATGCCGAGAATCCAGCCAGGATCATCTTCGGCTTTTCCTTGATGGCCATTTCCTCCAACGCCTTATAATCTATTTTCCCGTCTTTTCCGGTCTTGTAGCGAACGAAGTCATATATCTTGGCGCTGAGCGTCACCGGATGGCCGTGAGTCAGATGGCCTCCGTGAGACAGGTCCATTCCCAGGACCTTGTCGCCGGGATTCAAGACTGCGGCATAGGCGATCATATTGGCAGGTGCGCCGGACAGCGGCTGGACATTCACATGTTCCGCCCCGAAAAGTTTCTTGGCGCGCTCGATTGCCAGAGTCTCAACCACGTCCGTATATTCCTGACCGCCATAATACCTCTTTCCAGGATAGCCTTCGCTGTATTTGTTGGTAAAGACCGACCCGAGCGCCTCCAGCACGGCCTCTGAAACATAGTTCTCCGAAGCGATAAGTTCCATTCCCTCTTGCTGCCTTTTGAGCTCCCCCATAGCGGCTTTATACACGGCCGAATCCTGCTTTTTCAAGTTTTTCATAATTTTGAAAGCTAAAAATAAATAAAATCATAAGACTCATCTGCTCCTGCAATTGTCGCATCGATCTCAGCTCATATGTTTTTCCAATTTAGCTTCTATTTTCTGACCTCTTTCAGATAGTCCTTCAGGGCCTCTTCCCATTTCCGCATCGGATTCAGTTTGGTGTTGATGAGCGCCGAATAGAACGGGCGCCTGGCAGAACGCTTCAATTCGCCCGCAAAAATAAGGGTCACTTTGGTTTTGATTTTGGCCTGCCTATACAATTCAAGAACCGCCTCATACCAAGTCGCCGGTCCGGTGTTGGCCACATGATATATGCCGAACGCCTTTTTCGATTCGATAATCTCCTTCGTCTTTTTGGCAAGATCCGGCGCATAGGTGAAACAGCTCACCTCCTCGTCTATGACCTTCACTTTTCCGCCAGCCGGCGGATTTTTTCCCTGCTCTAGCATCAGGTCGAAAAAACTCCTGTTCGGTTCTTTCGCATCCGCAGGACGGCCGAACAATTTGGAAGTGCGGATGATATAATATTCGCCTATGTTCTTGATCACATTCTTTTCACCAAGAAGCCTGCTTTCCCCATAATTGGAGATCGGATCGGGCATATCGTCTTCCTTAAATCCGATTTCCGGAGTGAATCCTTCATGCAGCCCGCACGTAGCGCAGGAATGGCTGCACCCTTCCGGTTCAGGGATTTCGGGTTCGCCATTGAAAACATAGTCCGAGGAATAATGCACCAGGACAGCGCCGGCCTTCTTGGCAGCTTTCGCCAAATATCCGGGAGCAAGACCGTTCAGTTTCTTAGCCTTTTCATATTCCGATTTGCTGTCCTCGCATTTGTCTATCGCGTCATATGTCTCGGTATTGAGGATGATGTCCGGCTTCAATTCGGAAATCTTCTTCTTCACGTCCTTTTCGTCCGTGATGTCGATGTCCTTCTCATCCCAAGCGATCACATCGAAAGCCTCGTCCTGGCTGAACAGCAAGGCCAGCTCCTGGCCAAGTGTCCCATTGGCACCTATGATAATAATCTTTTGCATAATATATTGTTAATACCAGGAAATCTGGCATGGAAGTTAAGGAAATTAGCACCTATTGAAACTGCCCCTCTATTTTACCCCACAAGGCAAAAAGTTCAAAATGACCCGAAAAAGACGAAAAATCCTGCAGATTGTGCCGGGTTTTGACAGATCATTAAGTATTAGAGAATCATTTTTCTTTAACTTTATCAAGATCATCCAATGAGAACCCCAGGTCATTGAAAATAATATCCCTAAGATATATCCCTCCTACAAAAAGAACCGCGTCTATATCAGCTCCGGATTTAAAAGCACCATCTTTCAAGCGCTCCACAATCTCAGGACAATGCTTTTGCAGATCTCTCACTGTCTTAAGTATCTCTATTTCTGCATCATAAGCATTATTTCTGTTGTTTCTTTTTACAAGATCAAGTAATTTATCCCTATTTTCATCAATAATACTTTTTATTCCACTATTAATAAGCACGTCATTACCTCTCGTATTAAGTTTACGAGGAGAACTAGATGGAGCCAATTTATCCTTCCACATACTTCCAACACGATCTTCTACCACAACAAACCTCTCTCGGACATCTTTCAAGTCTGGTTCTATCTTCTTATCCAAAGAATCCTTTATCCCGCACATTGAAGCATGCATCCTCCCATAAGCAATTCCAAGACTTATCAATATTACAGCCAAACCAAAGACAGATTCCCAAAAACCTATCTCTATATTTCGCGAAGCACCTGGCTCTATAGAATGAGTATCATTTGGATATACCGTACCAGACTGCAGGTTAGCTGAAGATAATTTATTTTGGCTATCCATATTTATTTATTCTTTATTCTATATACATTATATCATTATCGCATTATAGCAAAAAAGATTCGCTACTCTCCCTTTTCAAACCAGACCAATCTGTTCTTACTTCTGTCAAATTTGTAATAATTCCTATAAAATCCGACTGGTCGGCTATCTAAATCAACATTCTGATAATACTCAGTGCTTATTATTCCATTATCAATCATCAACGCTTTCGATGATATATCAACATACAGATTATTCGTGTCTTCATTGTTTCTGGTTGTTATTCCTATTTCTTCTATTTTTCCTGAATCAGTGTTGTATCTCAAGAATCTGATTTTGTTACCGTTGCAATTCTCGTACTCAGCAACAATAAACTCCTGTTTTTTGCCGTCCCCATCAATATCCTGCGGTTCGTAATAGGACAGGTTGCCTGAAGTAGAATTGGGAAAAAACAATTCTGGATCAGAAAGCCCGACAGATTCGATCAATCGTCCATTCCTATAGAGCCCCAGACTGGCCGTTGATTCATATATCTTCCCATACCTGAAACCACAATAAAGTCCGTCATCCATAGTCGCCTCTCTCTCAGAATAAATATCCACTTTGGATACCAATTTGAAACCGTCATCAAGATTGACGTTTTCAGAATAACTATCCAGAACCTGCTTATTGCCACTGATATTCCCGGCCAAGCTCCTGCCTGCAGACGAAACAAAGAAACATGCTCCGGCAAGGAAAACCGCCAGTAGCGCCAACTTGGTAATAGTTTTTGCAACTTTTTTGGTTTCCGTCGGACCTCCTAGATCACCCTTTCCAAAAAATCCAAAATAGACATCATAAACCAGTCTTGCACCATCGACAAATGGGGTGTACTTATAAAGCGTATATGTGGCAGCATTTAATACTTTGAATGGTTTCCCCTCTACTTCATGAGTGAGATTTATTCCTTGTGATTCATTATAATACTGCCTGAAATATTTCGCCGCACTATTTATCTGAATAATCAGTCCTTGGAATTGAGGAAGTTTCGTATTTTCATCCAGGACTCCGACGCCCATAGCCCAATCGAGTTGATCCCGAGTCGGATCGACAGATTTTTCTCCCTTAATCAGATTTCTCTCTGCCTGCAGCTTCACGAGGAGTAACTTGGGATTTATTGAATTTTCGTCAGCCGATTTTTTTATCCAAAAAGCTGCCTTTTTTCCATCAAACTCCGTCTTGGAAATGTGCGACTTTTCCAAATCCTTGTGATAGGAATCCAAAAATGTCTGGATATCATCCTCACTCATCGAATCGTTCCGCAGGAACGCACTGTCCTTAATAACATAAACAGGATTAAATCCTTCTTCTATTTTAATAGGGTCATTGGAAGATTCATCTATTTTCTTTTCTTCCAATTCAAGTATCATATTTTCTAGTTCCGGCGTCCTGTCAGCCCAAAGCTCTATGTAGTGCAATCCGCTTTCCAGATTCAGTTCCTGATCGAATTCCTTCTCTCGTCCGCGCAGTTCCATACCGCACCAATACCAATTCCTGAAATCTTTCCTGATTTCATTCTCCTGGATTTTTCCATCGATAACAAGTTTCAGATCGTCACCGTCCTTTTCCTGGGAAAAATAGTCAGCCTTAGCCCGGATAGACAGGTTTTTCAATGGCAGATCGACCAATGCGATACTGATCCATTGCCGCCTGTCCCCATTCTCTGGCGGATTATTCCCTTCAGGAACATAATCCGCTCTGCCGCCTTCGATCCGATTTATCAGAATACTCTCAAGAGCCGGGTGTTGATCGACTGTAAAAACAATGGAATGGCTGCCCTTGGACAGCTTAATAATGAACACTCCCGTCTTTTTCAGTCCTTTCAGATTATTGCCGTTCCATGCAACCTCCCCGTCAAACAACCCTCTTTTTCCGTTCAATTTCGGAAATTCACGTCCGTCTATTGCCACCGCAAGATCATCGTCCTTGAAAAAACTCCTCAGTTTCTTGAAATTCTGCCACCAATTCCTTGCACTGGCAGTGATTTCTATGAGATAAATTCCCTTTTCAGGAATATCAAAATCATACCTGAACTTATCGCCGATATTGCTTTCGTTCCGGTTAAAATTCTTCCTGATTATCTCCATGATTTTGGATATTTATTCATACAAACAGACACCCTTACAATATCACATGGGGATAAAATCTTTATCAAGATAAAATAAACTTTTTTTTCAAATATTCCAAGGAATGATCCGCCTTTCAGCCCACCGATTTTCTGCGAAATCATAATCCTTCAGTTATTTTACCTCATTACTCTTCTCAAAAATATTCCTGATGATATTCTCGATATCCATTTCGTCGATCATGATATCGTCCACCGGCAGATCGGAAGAAAGAATGTCTTTGGCAACATTCCTGACACCAGCTTTCGGAATCTTGAAAGTAACCTTGATCGGATCAAAATCAGACACTTCTCCGAATCCCTCGATATCCTTTCTTTCAACAGCATTTTCGAAAGTGATCGTCAGCAGTTTATTCTTGGCATATTTATCAACCAGCTCTTTGAGAGGTCCATCATAGAATATTTTCTGATTGATTATGATTATCCTTTCGCACAATCTTTCAATATCTTCCATATAATGCGAAGTAAGGATGATCGTTATTTTCTTCTCCTTATTGTATCTCACCAAAAAGTCGCGCATGCTTTTCTGAGCAATGACATCCAGTCCGATCGTCGGCTCGTCCAGGAACAGAACTTTCGGACGATGAAGCAGCGATGCGATAAGCTCGCACTTCATCCTTTCTCCGAGAGACAATTTCCTCACCTGGATATCCAGGATCTTCGAAACATCCAAAAGTGTGACCAGTTCATCAAGAGATTCTTTGAAATCAGCATCTGGAATGTCATATATCTTCTTGTTAAGAAGAAAACTTTCCATGACTGGAAGATCCCACCATAGCTGATTCTTCTGACCCATCAAAAGGGCAAACTGCTTCTTGTACTCATTCTTCCTCTCCCATGGATCATATCCAAGAACACTCACTTCTCCGCCAGTAGGCTTGATGATCCCAGAAAGCATCTTAAGAGTCGTGGTTTTCCCCGCACCGTTCGGACCGAGGAATCCCACGAATTCTCCCTCTTCGATTTTGAAACTGATATCATCGACCGCTTTAGTCTCGATAGTTTCCGCATAAAACAAATTCCTTATCCCAGCCAGCACTCCTGGCTGTTTTTTGTGAGACACATAAACCTTATTCAATTTTTCAACGTTGATCGCTTCCATATTTTTTAAGATATTAAATAGTTTACATTAACTGCTAGCGCTTGAATATTTAGCAAGTCCTTTGTTCCATATCAGACGGGAGATACTGAAAAATATGACCGCCATAACGATAGAACCGGCTACAAGCAAAGGATCGAACCCACGCGAGAAAATCCTTGCTTGAAAAGTACCCAGAAAGCCGAGGGGTAGAATGAATGTCAATGAATATCTAATGAACTTGTTTCCGAATATATCAATCGGATACTGAGAAGATCTCACGATCGTATCAGCCAAATTGAATGATGAAGCCGTTTCGATAGTCCAAAAGGATATTGCGTTAAGCATCACCGATATGCTATATATTATCACCCATCCGCAAATTACCGTAATAAGATACCAACATAGATTAAGCGATAATGACATCCACCCGATACTGATGTTCTTGATACAGAACACTATGATTCCAAGAGCAATAATGATTCTGGCCGTATCCTCCAGATCTCCACGATAAATCGAAACCAGATACTGTGTGTCCATCGGTTTGACTATGAGCCCGTCGAGCGTCCCCTGTTTGATGTGCATTTTCAGGACCGACATGAAAGCGAAGCTGGACCACATAAGACCGTCCAGAAGCATGACTGTTCCGACCACCAGAAGAACTTCATAATAGTTCCAGCCTTTAATATTCTTGACCCAACCGAAAATGATCTGGATAAAAACCAAATTGAAGAATATCTGAAAAATCACCGCCAAAGCAATCAGCAAGAAGTTGAAGCGATATGCCAGCCTCGTAGAAAAATTGATCTTTTTGTAATGGATGAATACTTTTATGCATTTCCACATTTCACGCGCCAAATCCTTCATATTTTTCAATGCCTTTCTTAAAGATTAGAACAGAAATCACATAGAGAGCGACCAACCATGCTATTTCAGGAATAAAAATATTCCATTCCAAATTCTCCTGACCGATAAATATCTGAACCGGTTGCCAGGCCATGTATTTGAATGGGAGAAAATCATTCGCATTGATCAGCCAGCCAGGAAGAAGATCAAGCGGAAGCATGCTGCCGGACAGAAACATCATGATCATCCTAACCATGAAATTAAGCCCCTGAGATGTTCCCATCCAAAATGATACGGATCCTATTATATAGAAAAATGACATGAATATTCCGAATGAAAACAAAAGGGAAATCAAAAGGAAAACATCCAACCGCGCATTTCCGAAAAATTCAGAAATCAATGATGGTTTCGCAAAGAAGAACGGGATCGATATCAGGACAACTGTCGAGAAGTTGAAAATAGATTTCCCAGCCACGATAGACATGGTCGACCAGAAATAATCGATCGGCTTCAGGATGAAATTAGTAACATTCCCCATTCTGATGTCATCGCTGATCCTCCATGCCACATCGACTCCCTGAATGATAAACGCGATGATAGTCGAAACGACGTAGTATGTTATGAGGCTACCAATGGAATAATTCCCGACCGTATTCCCCTCTTTATATATCGCCGTCCAAAGCATGATGAAGATGGATAGAGAAATGATCTGGGAAACAAGCAGGATGAAAACATTGGTCCGATATACCAACGATTCAGAAATGGAATTTTTGAAGAATGAATAATATTTCCCCATGATGTTAATTGAATAAAAAGAAAACCGGCCCTTCAGCCGGAGATATCTGAGCGGATTTCGTTCTGGATAATTACTGATGAAACGATTTCTCTAGACAGCTTCGGCCGGAATCTGATGCATCCTCGAAAAGCGAATGAGCAGAAATGCACCTGTCGGCAACGACGGTGGCAATACTCATGTTTTCCTGATATCCGCGCTTTTTCATATTGGCTGTCTTGATTATTATCTTCCTAATTTTTATCATGATTGATTTGATTTGTCAAATTGCTAAGTAGTCAGTTCAACAAGTAAGTGCAACATTCTCAAATTTTAATTTAATTTAGTTTTTCATCTCAAACTGAATAATCTGGAATCCATATTTATCTATTTCCTCTTTCGACCAAAAATCAACATCCTTAGTTTTTATTTTGTATGTCACAATAGTTTCGACTTTTCGTCCAGTATATTCTTCTTTGTCCTTATCCCACTCTTCAAGCACTAGCGTATCACCTTCATTGATTTCAAAGTCAGCCAGGCGAAGCTCCAGCTTCTTCTTACCAGAAATAATCTTATCAAAATATTCTCCCAGGACTTTTTTATGTATTATTGCCATGGATTTATTTATAAATAACAATTATCTGCCTAATTATTAGCTCCTCCGATTTTATATATTCTCCCCTGAAATCAAACCAGACTTTCAGAAAATCATTCTTGGCTATTTTCCTGACGGAACCGATTTCCGGATCTTGGAGATATATATTTTGATCATCTAATCCTGAAACGACAGAATAATGACCGTCCGCTACTTCTGAATCGGAATAATCCTGCCTCCCTTTCGTGAACCAATTGACGATTACCGGAACTTTTTTATCAAGCCATTTTTCAACATCTTTAAAGCTGCTTTCGTTTTTTATTTCCACCCGGAATCCCAAACCTTCAGCCGCTTTTTTTATTCCTTCGTCATCCACTCCCAAATTCTTATCATGTCCGCACATTTCAGCCAGTTCATTCTCTGATTTTTCAATGCCATAATATTCCAGAACCATCTTCAAAGAAGCCGGCCCGCACATGCTAGCATTCAGCGTTTCTTGGAAAGGTTCTATTTCAAGCATTGTTTTCATGATTTGTTTTTATTCGCTGAATAAAATAGTCCTTCAGATTTTCATCCTTGCAGTGGTATGAGCGAAAAGAATCCGGATCTATGAAAGAATCTATAAGGACTTTGACATGTTCTTTTTTCAAATCATAATAACTATCCATAATTCTCTGCCATTCATCAGAAGTGACGCCGTCCATCATTTTTAGTGGAGAGATTCTTTCTATTCCATTATTTCCATACCTACCCATAAGCTCTGCTATTTTTTCATCACCAAGGACAGCATGAATCGCGGTCAACACATAAAACGCGTCCGCTTTATAGATATCAAAACATTTTATTGCCATCTCGAATGAAGGATGAGCTGTATCTAATCTGGATATCTCCCCAGATGCTATCCCACGCTGAATACGCCCCAAACCGGTTGGAGGATATTTATTGTCTTTGAAGTCCCATCCCTTTCTCTTTAGAATTATTTTTTTAATATCAGTATCAATCAAGCTAGGATTAATATCCGGACAATCAAACCTTCCATACTTCTCAAGAGCCGCTTTCAGCTCTCTCTCAAAGTCTTCATTGGAATCGTGTTTTTCTAGCAGCTTATATACGACCCTGCTTGTTCGCCCATTGCCATCAGCGAAAAAATGGACTGCGTTTATGACTGCCGGAATCAGGTACTTCACGTCGTCCCTGTCGATACGTCCTGAATTATCATAGGCATATTTCAAAAGGCCTTCCTTGTCTTCATGTCTTGGAACAAGAGCATCCCCAATGAATCCGCTTAATTTTACATCCTTTCCATCCAAAGCTCTCTCTTTAATAGGAATATCCCTAGCGATTCCATTGATCCTTATCAGAAAATTCTCAAATTCTTCAAATGAAGGTTTTTCAATCTTACCCTCCAGCATGCTCTGCGCATATTCATACGCATCAATGCGATCAATTAATCCAGCGACCTTTTCCGCGCGTTCGGAACGTGAATCATTGTTTCCATTTATTCTATTGAAGTTGTCCATGCTCTCCATATGATTATCATTTCTCCCCCATCTTCAACTTCACCGAATTGGCGAATTTGAGGACATCGTTTTTGAAAGTAAAGGTTATGCCATTTTTTTCTTCGTGCTTTTCAATAGCGAATGAAATGAGCTTGCTGATCAGATCGCCGATTTCGATTCCGCTCGCTTTCCAGAGATGATGATAGAGCGTTCCCGGCATAGTGTTCACTTCGTTTACATAGAAAACCTCTTTCGCCTTGTCATAGAGGAAATCGATCCGAGCAAGTCCCGCGCAGTCGAACAGCCTATAGACCCTGATTGCCATATCGCGCACCTGTTTCGTTGTTTCGTCAGCAAGCCTTGCCGGGATGACGATGCTGTCCGTAGCGTTCCCGAGCTGGGCTCCGCCGTCTTCCAGATATTTGGCTTCGAAGCTGAAATGTTCTCCGTTGAAAACGGATTCCTGAACAAGCGATGCGACCGGTTCATCATTCCCCATCACGGCGCAAGTTATATCAACCATATTCTCGACCGACTCTTCAACGATCACCTTGGAATCATAGTGAAGGGCCACTTCGCATGCTTGAACAAGATCATTCTCATTTTTCACTTTAGCGATCCCGATCGATGAACCGAGCCTGGCGGGCTTCACGAAAAGAGGAAGGTTAAGCGCCATGGCTTTTTTGATCGCTTCATCTTTATCTTTCTTCCAATCGAACGCGTTGAAATGAATGAATTTCGTCGTCGGAATCCCTTCGCTCTCATACATCTTCTTGGTCAGGACCTTATCCATCGTCATAGCCGATGCCGCCACGCCGCAACCGACATATGGAACGTTCGCAAGTTCGAACACGCCCTGCATCGTCCCGTCCTCCCCGTTCATGCCGTGGAACGCTGGAAACACTAGGTCGATGACAATCTCCTTGGAAATGATGCCCTGTTTGACCAGAACCATTTTCTTCCCGGATGGGTCATGTCGCAGCATGCATTCCTTAAAGCCTTTCAGTTTTTCTTCAATAGTCCCGTCGGTGAAAAAATCCAATTTCCCCATGGCATCTTCCGAAAACCATTTGCCCTCCTTGCTGACATACACAGGAACGACCGAGTGTTCGGTTTTTTTGAGTTCGGAAATGATAAGCTGTCCGGTGATGATGGAAACTTCATGCTCCGGGCTTTTGCCTCCGAAGAATACGGCTATGTTCATATTTTTTGGTTTTAGAAATAATTATCAGTAAGATCGTTTTGGAAGATGATCGTGTCGCCTTTCCTAAGGATATTCGCCAGATCGGCATGCGCCTCCTGAGTGGTGGCATACAGTTTGAATTCAGAAAATCCGCCCAGTTTCAATCCGTCTATAATATACCCCGAAGCCGGGCTTTTGATAAGCAGCACGAGATCGGCAGATCGAGCATATGATTCCCCTATTTTTTCGTGTATCTCTTGGGATTTTTCCCCAAGCTCGACAAGCCCAGGCGTGAGAACGACTTTCCTTCCGCTTGCCCGGCCAAGAACTTCGAGTCCGCTTTTTATCCCGTTCATATTCCCGTTATAGCTGTCATCGATGACTATCACTCCGGTTGCCGTATTGAAAATGGGTTCAAGGCGGTGAGGAATATATCCGATCGAGGAAATTCCCGATCTAATCTCATCATTCGAAAGCCCTAATTCCTTGGCTATCCTTATGCCAAGCAAAATGAGAGCGATATTATGCTTGGCCAGCAGCTTCGTTTCGAAACGCATCCCGTCATATGAAAATTCCAATCCTCCGAAATTGTCTTTGACGATGATATCAGCCGCTTCAGCAGCGGAAACCTTTTCCGGATGCTTGATTCTGAATCTGTCAGCGCTGTTCCTTATATTCTCATCATCGAAATTGAGCACTGACATTTTCGCGGTATTTTCAGGCAACTCGAACTTGGCTGCGATAGTGTTCCCGATATTCCCGAAACGCTCCAGATGCGATTCGTTTATCCCGGTCAGTATGGAATAATCAGGCTTCACCATCCGGCATATATCCCCGATCTCCCCTCTCCTGTATGCTCCCATCTCGACTATGAACACTTTCGATTCGCTGAATCTGCTCCTGTTTTTTACAATGAACTCAGCGATTCCGATATCGGTATTCACATTCTCAGGAGTATTTATGACGTCATATTTTTTGGAAATGATCGCGGAAAGGATTTCCTTCATGCTGGTCTTTCCATAGCTTCCGGTTATTCCGATGACTATATTCCTGTTCGCCTCCAAAATATGGCCAGCTTCTTTCATTGTTCCGTTCTTCAAGAAACTATCCAGCGGAGAAACGAATAAAAGCGACAGGCCGATGATGAAGGGCAGGCAGATAATAGAAACAAGAACAAATATGAAAAGCGATGCCAGCCCGAATCCCAAGAAAGCACCAAGGCAAACGGAGATGATAATCAGAATGGAAACAATACAGATGGCAACGGATTTTTTCGTCCAAGAAATCTTCCCGCGGTTCTCCAAACTCCACCATTTCGGATGGGAATAAGCGAAACGCAGAAAGCGGCCGAAATAATAGTTCTCCCCTTGGAGTATGTATATGAGGTTCCTTATGATCATGATTTTCGAATGAATGAAAAGAATATCCTCTCGAATTCTTCCGGCTTATCAAGAAAGACATAGTGTCCCGCGCCTTTTATTATTTCCAATTCTGAGCCGGGAATGGATCTGCTCATTTCGCGCGCGTCACTTATGGGCGTCTCTTTGTCATCTTCTCCCCAGATGAGGAGAGTCGGAACGGTTACATTAGGAAAGCTCTTGCTTATATCCTCGCTGACAATCCGCTTATATATCTCAGAAAGCTCGCCGGACTGGATATAGTCTTCCGAATCGATGGCTTTATAGAATCTCTTTCTTGCGGCGTTCCTCAATTTGCCGAGTCCTGGGATTCGGAAAATCAGGCCGACAGTTTTTGAAAGCATAAGGAAAATGATTTTCCTAGCACTCTTTCTCCTGATCCCAGCGCTCCCGATAAGGATCATCCTATCGACAGCATCCTTATGCTCCGAAGCATACCTGATGGCGATGCTTCCGCCGAATGAATGTCCGGCAATGACAGGCTTCTTGATTCCTAGCTGTTCGATGAATTTCCTCACGAATTCCACATAGTCTTCAAGGAACCAATCGCCTTTCGGCTTTTCACTGCCTCCGAAGCCCGGAAGATCAAGAGCGGCCGCGCTTTCGATCTTTTGGAGCATCCCGCCGAAATGCATAGCCTCGGATCCCCAACCATGCAGAAAAACGACCGCTTTTTCAGGATCGAAGTTATCCGTGAGATAATAGCGGACATTCAGGCCATCTATGATGATGTTTTTCTTGTTCATTCGATTCATTTCAGCTTTTCCTTAATTTTCTCATATTAAAAGCTAAATTCAAAGCCGGCCTAAAACAGTCCCGTGCTGAGATATTTCTCTCCCCTGTCTGGGAAAATGACGGCGATCCGGCCGGAATCGATCCTTTTGGCGGTTTCAATAGCTGCCAGCATGGCCGCACCGCTCGACATACCGACGAAAAGACCTTCGCGCCTAGCAAGTTCCCTGGCTGCCTCGAAAGCCTTCTCGCTCTCGATATTAACGAAATCATCGATTCTGGATCTGTCATAAATTTTCGGAACAATCGCCTCTTCCATATTCTTGAGTCCTTGGATATAGTGTCCTTTTTCAGGATAGGCGCAGACAATCTTCACATCCGGATTCAGTTCCTTGAGCCTTTTGGATATCCCCATGATCGTGCCGGAAGTTCCGATAGAAGAAACCAGAAAATCCACTTTTCCACCCATGTCATTCCAGATCTCATCAGCTGTTGATTCGTAGTGAGCTGCGATATTCCCATCATTGGAAAATTGGTCAGGCATGAAATACTTTTCCGGATCGCTTGATAACATCTCCCTGGCTTTCATGATCGCTCCGTCAGTCCCCTTGTCTGGATCAGTGAGGATTACCGAAGTTCCAAAAGCCTCGATCATTTTCCTTCTCTCAACAGAAACCGCCTCGCTCATGACGATTTCCACCCTATACCCGAGGACAGAGGCGATCATAGCCAGCCCGATTCCCGTATTTCCGGAAGTCGGTTCGATAATCGTCTTGCCTTTCGTGAGCCTGCCTTCCTCTTCCGCTTTCCTGATCATCTTGAGGGCGATCCGATCCTTGATGCTCCCGCCCGGGTTCGCTCCTTCAAGCTTGGCATATATCGAAACCTCCGGATTCGGGCTCATCTTGTTGATCCTGACCATCGGAGTATTCCCGATCATTTCGATAATGTTTTCATATGTCATATGTTTGCAATAAATTTAGAAATAAAAAATCCCGAGTTTCCTCGAGAAATAAGTTGCCTGGATTATAGAATATTATTTAGCAGCAACAAAAGGATCCCGAGGAATGATTCCCGAGACAACACGCCGCCTGCATCGTTGAAACCGCATATTTCATATTCATGATTTGAGTTTCTCACATTATCAAAAAAATATCAAGAAGCTCCCTACAGCAGCCCCAGATGATCGAGCGCCATATATCCTATCTCGACATCCGTCATTTCTCCGCTTCTCAGAAGCTCCCTGAATTCAGGAAGCGACACCAAAACGACCTCTATGAATTCCGTGCTATCCAGTTTCTGCTCTCCTATCTTCTTGCAGTTCCTAGCAACTGCGCAGAATCTTTCCTTCCTAGAATATGCGTCATCGAATGATTTACCGATAATTTCCATGTCTCCGGCATAGCCGGTTTCTTCCAGAAGCTCCCTCTCGGCTGCTTTCCGGATATCTTCGCCATCTTCAATCGCTCCGCCGGGCATTTCAAGGAGGACCTTGTCAGGACCCGGCCTGAATTGCTTCGCCAATACGATTTCATTATCCTCAGTGACCGCCAAGATGCCCATGGAATTGTTTCCATACGCGATATAGTAGTCTTCTTTCTTCTTATCCGGCATCTCGAAATCGACCCGCTTTATTCCGCGGGAATATTTTTCAAATACCGTTTCGCTTTCAAGGGGTTTCCACTTTTCAATTTCCTGTTGCATATGAATATATCAATATTGAATATCTTCAAATCATGCCACTGAAACAGGAATATGTCAAAAAACCGACCCTCTCGGATCGGTTCTGCCATTCTTCCGTCAATTCTTCGCGTATGGCGATTCCGCGCATGCGCTTCTCGATCCATGCATCAGAATATCCCTTGAGCTTGTATAGCGCTTTGGTTCTTTTCGTTGCCAGTTCCGGATCTTCTATTTCCTGGACCCTTTCATAGCCGACTTTAGCCAGCCAACGCTTGAACGGCTCTGCCTTTGGAGAAGGAATGGATTGGATTATTCGAAAAATAGTTTCCGTATTTCCGCAATCAGTTTCCCTCATTTTTCCATCCGAAGCAATCAGTTTCAACTGGTGACAATTTGTCACCACTTCGCTTCCCTCTTCTCGCAGTCGTTGCGACAGCTTGTTCCAGTATTTTCGAGCCTTCAGATTATCTGGCTGATCGACAAGCGCTTGAATGACATCAACAACCGAAAACCACCATTCATTCTGAAAGATTATTTTCCTTATAGACTTGCCCTTGAAAATGGCAATATGATTGTTTGTGTTTTCCATGATAGGTAGCATTTATTTTTTTTACAGTGATATATTATCACTACTTGCAAAAATCGTCAACAACAGCAGAGTCCTCTAATAATCTCTTTGGAGATACCCTGCACCTTTACTGCTTTGACCCAAGGATAACATATCAGGATAAAATCTATCTAAAGAAAAAACCGACCCTCTCGGATCGGTTCTGGCATCAGACGATGCGATTCCTTTTTTTCGGTTCGCTGAAGATTATCCTTCCTTCCGGAGCGGGCTCCGTTCTGGGTTTTTCCGTGACGGAAACCTCCGTTACTGCTGGCACAGGCTTTTCTTCTTGCGGCGCTTCGGCTTGCGACGTCGGTTCGTTTGCGACCGGCTCAGGAACTTCCATCCTTCGCGGCGTTGCCGGCAGCGCTTTTTCCAAAGTATCCAACCGTGGCATTTCCGTCCTGACATTCTCAACGTCGTCCCCAGTCTCTTCATCCCCAGCCGGCAATTCGATGATGAATGTCGAGCCCTTCTTGTCTCCTTCGGACTCGGCCCAGACTCGGCCATGAAGGGCTTCTACCATGCTCCTGCTGACATGGAGCCCCAGTCCCGTTCCGGGAGCAGTGAGGCGTCCAGTGTCTTTTCCGCGGGAGAATTTAGCGAAAAGATATGGCATTTCGGTCTCCGGAATCCCGATCCCCGAATCGGATATCTCGATCCTGACTATCATCTTGTTCTTCTGGAAGGCTTTTATCCTGACCCACCCTTGAGGGGTATATTTGACGGCATTGTCGATCAGGTTGGAAATGACTTCGCGCAATTTGCTCCTGTCGGTCGATATTTTCCGAATTCCCTCTTCGGGAAGATCGAGCTTGAATTCGATATCGTGGTTTTCCTTGTCCCTGGCTCCGAAAGAATTGTATAGCTCAGTACAGAGTTCCGGAACGTCGGTCGGAGCGAATTTGAATTCCATCCTTCCGGATTCCATGCGGGAAATATTGAGAAGGTCCTCGACGAGCTCGATGAGCCGGTCATTGGAAATCTTGATGTTCTTCACTACGCGCTTCACGTCCTCGCTGACATCCCCGAATGTCCCCTCTGTGAGAAGCGACACATATCCTTTGATGACGGTAAGCGGCGTCCTGAGCTGATGGGACGCGATGGAAATGAATTCCGTTTTGGCGTTGTCCGCCTTTTTGAGCCTATCATTGGAAACCGCAAGCGCATCCGCCATACGCTGCAGTTCGTCCTTCCTTTGAAGATCCAATTTTACGGTTTTGATGAGAAAATATCCAAACCCAGAAGCAATGATCAAAGTCATTCCAGCGAGGATCCTGTTAGTATTGTTCTGAATAAAGAAAAACTGGGAGCCGATGAGAATGACAAGGGAGTATACAAGAGCTTGAGCACCGATGAGTTTGATATCGAATGCTTTGTATTTGACGATTAGATATGCCAATACGCCCATGAAAATAGTTATAGCAAAAAGTCCATAAAATTCAATCCGATAATCATCAAATATTAGATTGGATGAATACTGAGTAATTAAAAACGAAAGCAAAAGAAGAACTGTTCCTATGCCGACAATTACAATTTTCGTCCTTTTTTCTGCAATTTCTCTGTATTTAAGAAATTTGACTATCAGAAGCACTAAAACACCAATAAACACAGCCGCCTTAAGGGCATATATATAGTAAAGAAAATCATGGTTTTCCACAGCATCGCATGTTATTGCAGAAAATTTAGTAAAATAATATTTGGTCGGAGAAATCAGAGCTACAGGTAAAAACAATATTCCAAAAACAATTTTAACTGTGAAAGGAATATCTCTTTCTTCTATGAATACAAAGACAAAATAAAATACAAGGAAATAAAACAGCACCGAAAGTATTTCAAAAAAAGACCAAAAGAAAGAAAATACTACGCTACTGAAAGTAAGCCACACTATAAGATTAACAATTGCCCAAGCAGAAAAAGACAAGGATATTGCAAGAAGCACCTTCCCAGCTAATAATTTCCGGTTCTTCATGAATACAAATACACCAAAAAACAAAGATACTATTATGGATGGTAAATGGGAATAATAGAGTAATTGTGGAATGTCTATATAGCAACTCTCTACATTAGATACCAAATTGTACGCCATATAATTATTCTTTTTTTATTTTTTATTTTCTGTAAGTCCAAGATGGTTCTCATAATGACCTAATTTCGCAGAATTTTTTCATAGTCTCCAGTTTTAGCATATTGCCATTGCGGGAAACCCAGTGAACTCCTCCATCACTTTTGAATTCAATAGGTTTATTGCACGATTTATTATCAAAGCACAAAACAGCCAAATACGAAGACAGCGATCCCGTCCCACACGATTTAGTTTCAGCAAACAATCCTCGCTCATAAGTCCTTATCAGATAATGAGATTCGTCTATTTTCTGTATCGCATCGACGTTTACGCCTTCTGGATAATCCTTCTGCATTTCTTTTCCAAATTTGGTCAAATCGAAATTATTCAGATCATCCACTAAATAAACAATATGAGGCTCTCCAACTTTTATGTACACACAGTTACTGTCGTTATTGATCTTTTTCATGTCAGAAAATTTGAGGCTCATCGATATCGATTGCTTTTCAGAATCTCCTTCAACAATAGCTCCATTATCCTTCATCTCTATTTTGCCTTTATCTAAACCTAACAAATAGGCAATCAGAAGTGTTCCATTTCCACAAGATTCAGATTCCGACCCATCTTTTTCGTAAATTTCCATAAAAGCATCGAAAACATTCGATGGCCTCAGAAAAAGCGCAGAATCAACACCGTATTTATTTATATTCTCCACGGCAAAATCAACTTTTGACTGCCGGCTCATTTCCATACTGCGACAATCTAAAATAATAAAACTATTACCGCAACAACTTCCAACATATTCCCTTCTTTCATATTGATTCATATGCTCATTCATATTTCAAAATAC
This sequence comes from Candidatus Moraniibacteriota bacterium, assembly GCA_013334765.1. Classification (GTDB taxonomy): domain Bacteria; phylum Patescibacteriota; class Minisyncoccia; order Moranbacterales; family UBA2206; genus JAAXWW01. Next base: position 141,007 of record JAAXWW010000002.1, read on the forward strand.
GCGAATTATATCCAGTTCCACTCCTTCAACAATTTCCTATCATTTTTTACAAACCTAAGACCAATATCAGTCCTGTAAAACATCTTTGGTATGATTATCTTACCTATTATGCCGTATATTTTCTCCCTAGCTTTCTGGATTGTTTTTTCAACACTAGTAACATACAACACATATCCGGTGCTGCCAGCGATGCGATATTGTTCACTGTCCCTGTTTTTCTCAATCATAACTTCTTCAAAATGAACGTGCGATAATTCCTCTTGAGACATATCCTTCTTAAAGAAAATGTTAACCCCCTTTTGGCTAAGGCTGCTGTCCGATGTTCTGTATGGAAACGGCGGAACTGTAACAGCAACATTTACTCCATAACCTTTTTTGTATTGCAACTCGTAATCTTTCCCTTTTGCCATAGCAAGCAGAAATTCGCTCCATGGAGATATATGTATTTCGCTCTGCATTTCATTCGTCGACGATCCAAACCTTGATGTTATCTCAAGAGGATAAACCGTATCTTTGTCAGACACTATGCAATTTACATCCACATATCCCTTATAACTACTTTTTCTTAAGTGAGGTTCGAGTTTAGCCAGAGTTTCCTGGAAAAGCCTCTTGTTAGAATTTTTTTCGTACCACATCAGCGTTCCAGTCTCTCCACCAAGCGGCCCTATGTCATCATTACACAGATGTTTATGCTCTATATTAAAAACTAATGGACCAATCCATGTATTGCCATTGAAGAATCTTCCAATAGCGATTTCGACTCCGCAAACTTTTCTCTGAAGTGAAACACGATATGATTCTCCTAGATGAACCCGGTAATTTTCAAGCACCTCCAGAACATCCGATCCATCATCCATCTCCCCCACGCAGGTTAGAGCCTCATCGTGATTATCTTGCTTTAAAACCCATCTTCCTTTTCGCTTCTTGATAAAATCTATGGCAGACTTCACCGTAAAAGATTTCGTTTCAAAATCATCATCCATGCCAAATCCGCATGTTCTCATCACCTTTTGTCCGTATTTTCTATCCAGCTCAAGTCTGTCTCCATCGCCACTTCCGCCAATAACCAAGTACCCTTCTCGCCTAAGACTGTCTTGTTCGGTGCCATACCCCACATCGTCGAACACTATGAGCCCATCTTTTCCAACCCATCCTAATTCTTTTTTCCAATCTTGAGTTTTCTCCACCATTCCGTTGAAACAATCCTTATCTCCTCCGTTTTCTATGCAGAGTTTAACTTCACATTCTTCATTTTTCAGCTGGTATGCAAGATCACCTGCAATAAGCTCTTTAGAAACAAATAAAACTCTAAGTCTCCTAGACATATCTTTCTTGCTGTTATTCAGAAAACTTTATATAACGAATACTAAAACAATAATTCAATTTTGACAAATAAAAAGGGCGCTCCATAGACAGAACAGGAGCGCCCCGTCAGCAAATTCATTCATCCGATGATGAACTTTATGGACTCAACACCTCCAAACACTGCAAGTGCCCAAGTTGCGTTACCAACAACAAGACTACTTAAAAATATCGACCATCCTTTCACGCTTAGTCCATTATACCGTCCATTCCTGCAAAAAGCCACGGTATAGAATGGGTCTTTCCAAAGAGATAGGATGACAAACGCAATAGGTACTCCACCCTTCTTTAAAGAAAAGGCTACAGCCCTTCTAAACCAGTTGTGGCCTTCGTACTTCTTCAATCCGTCGACCCAGTCCTTGACACCTTCGATAAGGAAAAGATCCTTCTTGAGATAGTCATAGACACGTATCTGCGCGTAGCAGATCAGAAAAGAGAGCGATACCATAATCAGGAAACCTTTTTGCAAACCAAATCTCCACATCACATACCCATACAAGGGGTAATTGAAGGCGTGCTCCAAGATGAGATCGAACATGTATGCGGCTCCGACCTCGCCGATCCGCTTCTTCTTGACCGCGATGTTCGCGGCCACTTTCTTCAAGAAACCGCTCATCGCGACACCTCTTTGTTGGATTTTTCAAAGAACTACTTCCATTGCATCACTCCAGTCCGATACCATCGTGACTCCAGAGTATACACCAAAAAACGATTCTCGTCAATAGACGTATCTGGAGATTATTTTGGCTTGAATAAGGTAAAAAATCAGAAGCATGCTCTGATTTTACAGATAAATATGCCCTATTTCAACTTAATATTCACCTCTCCTAGCCGTTTCGATTAAATATTGCAATGCGTCCACAAAGTGACCTGTTACATCACTCACTGCACCATAAATGAAGGTACTTATCTCCTTTTGTTATTTTCTTTGTTTTTTTCACTGCACCATATTAAAAACATTCAAATGCCTTCTTATAAGCATTTTCTAAATTTACACAACAGAGACGTTAGGACTATTTTATGAAGAAAAAGCAGTCTGTTATACTCTAACATCATGTCACAAAATTTTCTTTAACACATAGTTATGAATGACCAGATAATCCATTTCAGTACCCAAGAAACACCTAACTGCGTCATCAGGAGTTTCTACTAGCGGTTCGCCAGCAACATTAAATGATGTATTTAAAATCATAGGTACCTTAGTTAGTTTGTAAAACTTTTTTACCAACTCATAAAAAATACCATTTTCTTTTTTGGTTAAAGTTTGGATTCTGCAAGTGTTATCCACATGAGTTACTGCTGGTATTTTTTTTATTTTATCCTTTTTTACTTTGGCAACAAATAACATAAAGGGACTCCGCTCGTTAATGTCAAAGTAATCACTCATTCTTTCTAGTAAAACAGATGCTGCAAATGGACGAAATTCTTCGCGATTTTTCACCTTTTTATTTAATATATCTTTCATATCTCTTCTCCGCGGATCGCAAATAATACTTCGATGACCCAAAGCGCGAGGCCCCAGCTCACTTCCTCCCTGAAACCACCCTACAATATTTCCTTCGCTTACTAGCTTAGCAACAATTTCTGGTATTTGATTCAATTCATATTCTTTCAATTCGTATTTATTAGCTCTAGAAATTACATCATCCTTAAATCCAGATCTATTTTTTAATTTTTTACCTATCTCATTATCATTATAAATCTTTCCACGGTAATCATGCACCCACTTGCTTCTTTTATTTCTTTTATTTTTACCCAATACATAATATCCATATAAAGCGTTTCCGACACACTGACCAGAGTCATTTGCGGCTGGAAATATATGCATATTTTTTATTTTTTTATTATTCAATAGCTTCGTGTTGCATACACTATTCAATGCACCACCTCCAGCTAGACATAAATTTTCACTTTTTGTTAAGCCGATCGCTTTTTCAACATCACCAAAAATAGCCCTTTCAAACTCAGATTGAACCCAGGCTGCCATATCTTTATAATCATTTACGCTGTTTTCAGAAAAACATTTCGGAATATTTATTTTATTGCTCTTACAAAAATGACTCAATCTGTCAGATAAATAACCTTCAGAACCAAAATTATTTATATAAAAGCCATCTATTCGTTGTGAATAAATAGGATACTTACAAAATTTATCTGAAATGCCATAAGAAGCAAGTCCCATCGTCTTTCCAGCTTCACTACTTGTCCATCCGAAATAAGAAGTAAAGATCTCATAAGCTTTCGTTATTCCTCTTTGGGCATCTCTTAACGGATTTCCTCCGATTTTTGTTATCTTATTTTCATTGCCGATATAAAAACTCTCAGTATCTTGTCCATTTCCATGCCCATCATAAATAAAAATTGTCGCTTCATTAAACTTTGATGTGAAAAACGCTGAACAAGCATGAGACAAGTGGTGATCAACCGAAAAACATTTTTCCTTAGGAAATCCTATGGATTGCAACCCACCATCATATTTTTTTGGCAACTTATTTTTATAACCGCTAAAAACTATAGCGTCTATGTCTCTTATATTAATTTTTGAACAATTAAGGCAATAAAAAAGAGAGTTAATCCAGCCAGAGGAGTTTTTCTTTCTATTCAACCGCTCTTCACTGATGGCAACAACGATTTTACCGTCTACACACAATGCACACCCACCATCATGCCCGGTGTTAATACCTATAACATTTTTAATTGTTCTTTTTTTAGACATATTAATACAAAAACTGGGAATTTAACAAATCCTGCGCGACAAGTTTCTGATTAAACGCAAAATTAAAATCTAAAATTCTTTCATCTATTGGAAACCATCCATAATTTGACAACTCATTATTCAATTTGAGTGATTTTTCAGAAAAATCACAAAGATAATAAAATGCCTTGATAGTATTTCCATTGCTCTTCATAGAATATTCCTGGAAAAATCGTATATTTTTAGCTTCTATCTTCAATTCCTCTCTTAATTCTCTTAACAGTGCATCCTTTTTCAATTCTCCCCTGTTAGCTACCCCGCCAGGAAAAGACCACTTGCCACACTCATCTTCTTTTTCTGAACGCTGCACCAAAAGAATTTTTTTATCTTTTATAATAATTGCATCTACTATTATTGTTATCATATAAAAAAATTAAAAAATCATCCTGCTCGGGCTATCAATAATATGATAGCCCGAGCTTAATATTTGCAGAAATTTTTAAAAATCTCTACTTCTACGCGCGCATCACCCTTATTATCGGATTTGTGCACCGCATTCAAAAAGAACTCCCTGCCCCTGTAAAAACCAGAACTACCCAAACCAAACATTCTCCTAAGCGTACCGATCGCGCATCTCGATGGTTGCGGGCTTAATCCACAGAATCTTTTAAATCTTGCTACAGCATCAAAACCTTCGATTATGCCCAATTCAGATGTGCCCATACTCATAAAATAAACATAGGCACTAAATAGCTCTTCATCTCTCAAATAGAGCTGGTCAAGCCTTCTAAACAACAGTAAGTCATTGTAGGTCAGCCTCCTTTCGAGTGTATCACTAATAATGAAACCATTATCAATAATAACACCCGTTATTTCCTTCCTACGATTAAACGCTTCCGGCTTGATAATAAACAGGGTTTGTTCCACTGCATCCTCCTTGATTTAAAGGTTCTTTTTTAATTTGTCTTATCGGTTTGACAAATTTTTTTATCTGTAAAACTTAGGATTTCTTTAATTGATTTATATTTATCTTCCACCATTTTTCTTGCAAAAGGTATTGTAAGTTTTTTCCATGATCTTTCAATTTTATCATCAATCCATTTTGCCCCGTCTTCAAGTGACATTTCTTTTTTACCAAAAGCTGAATAAAAAAGAATAATTCTGAATTCAAAATGGGACATTGCATCTGCACACGCAACTATCTCTTCCTCTATGCTTGTTTTTTTAATATTACAACTTCCTCGATGAGCATATATGCATCGGGAAACTTTTTTTATTTTTTCAGGGCTATATTTAAGTTTTTTTAATATTATAGTAGCCTCATACGAACTAGTTTTATGATGATTCTTAACATCACCTCGAACTCTTGTTAAATCATGCAGCCAGCATGCCAACTCCACAATCTCGATATCTGCTCCAAGCTTTTTCGCCAACATCTTTCCATATTCAACTACGGGATATATATGGTATTTCCAACGATCTTCAGTCGTGCAAGCATCTTTAACAACACATTTTACTTCGTTCAATATCCTAGCATAATTATAATCATTTTTTTTTGCTATATCTGACATAATCATTTTTTAAACTTCTTGTCTATGTATTCGGGAGTTACACCAAACCGCCAAAAATCATAGTATTTCTGCCTATGGAGAAACCCGCTATAATCTCTCCTTTTCTTTTCTTTTACTATCTCTTTCATTAATTCTATTTTTTCTTCTAATGTTTTATTTCTAAAATCACGGACATGATTAAGATTTATTGTGCAATTTGAAACAAAACCATTAGGACTCACTCTGATTTTTGGACATTTTTTTTGATCACATTTAAATCCTACGCTAAAATTTGGGTTAACGCCATATATTCCTCTTTTTCCTTTAATCTTAAAATAAGATGACTTGGGAACATCCCCAAAAATTTTAACAGGAGTTAGCTCTCCTATATCTTTCATATGATTCAACATCTCATTTTCCGATACAAATTGATCTTCAAAAATTGACTTATTATATTCATACATTTGACCACAAGGTACTATTTCTAAGAAACGTACGACCACCTTTCCATTATATTTATCGAAATAATCAATCATTTCTCCTATTATACTTATGTTTGATTTCGTAACTACGCAATTAATTTTAATCTTATTATATAAATCAACCGCCTTATCAATAGAGGTTATCACTTTATGTAATCCATCGTAACCACATATTTTTTTGTACTTTTCTGACTCAAGAGAATCTAGACTAAAATTAATTTTTGTTAAGCCATATTCTCTTAAATCTTCCGCGATCTTGCTATATAAAATACCATTCGTTGTTAAGCTTTGTCGCACAATTCCTATTTCCTTTGCTTTTTTAACAAGTTTTAAAAAATCTGGCCTTATCGTAGGCTCTCCCCCTGTCCAACTAACTTTTTTTATCCCAGCCTGAAAAGCCGCCCGTAACAAATCTTCTATATCTTTTTCAGACATTAGCTCCCTGGGATTTGCAACGCGCTGAGTATTGCAATAAATACAATTTAAATTACACAGAGATGTGACTGATATTCTTAAAGTATAATTATTTTCCATTATTTTATAAATAGGATAATATTGATATTTCAGTTAAATATACAACTTCTATAAAATATGTCAAATTTTTGTATTAGATGAGTACATCTTGGACACCCGGGAGTATTTCTGGGTAAATTCGATAGGAGTCAGATAATCCAGGGCCTGATGCGGCCGATTGAAATTGTATTCGATCAGCCATTCGGTCAGGTTGCG
>JAAXWW010000008.1 GCA_013334765.1 Candidatus Moraniibacteriota bacterium
GGATAGGTTGAGTTCGGCAATGAGGTAATACCCGATTTCTTTGGCTTTCATGGGAGAGATAGATATTGGTTAATTCGACTCCCTAGCCTAGCATAGGGGTGTCCAATATGTATCTCATCTTATTCAACAAAAAAGGGAGGGGGTTCGTTTGAACCCTCCTCCCGTTGACAACAGCTACGCCGCGACCATCTGCCTATTGTCCCGCATCAAGACCGGCGTGTCCTTGGTGCATGAAGAATGATGTTTCCCGTTATGACCGCCGCAAACTACGCAATAATCATCCCTCTCCTTCGCGCACAATTCGCAAAAACCAGAATTGCCATGCTTGCAATATTCAGTAGACATAACTCCCTCCTTGAGGTTTAGTGACAATTATGCTGATGATTGGATTGAGAACATGATGCGCTATGCCGTCCGTTCGGCATTCGGCATTCCGGACATCGCTCTTCTCCGATGGGAGGATGCGTTATAGGCAGCCGTTCTCCATCTAAATCATCAGGGTGGCACCTAACCCTTGGACGCATCAACCCAAGGCTTTCAGGACCAGAATAATCCCCCATGATACCCTGCCTCCCGCAACTGAAAGTTATTATCCGGCGCTTGCTTTTTTACAAAGAACGATTAACCCTTCTTAAGATCATCTTTCTGTTTTCTATTCATTCTGAAAGCAGGAAGATATCCTTAAAATCCTAGATTTCTACATATGGAAGAACTGAATAAAAAGACCACCCTCGGCGAGGGTGGTCTTGGCATTTTCTAAATTCTTTTTCCTAGAATGAAACGCTCAAAGCCATCCTCGATCGAGGGTTATTATCATTGCGGTTATTATTCTGTATTTGGATGGCTGTTTTCATAAGGCTATTTAATCAGATCACGATAAAAATGTCAACAGGGATATTCCGGTATCTTTTTCGAAGCCTGGCGGCCTGATTTTTTCCACAAAGCGAATTTCGGGAATTTCTCATAATCAATACTGGATATCTTTTCGAATACCTTGCCAGCCTTCGCCGTACGGGAATAATAGACCAGGAATTTAGGCTTCTCTCTCCAAGAAACGGCTTCGGCAATGTCATACAGATCCGAAACGACTTCGTCCATATTCTTCTCATACGTGTCGAATCCGGATACTTCGAAAATGACTCTGACATCACCTTCCCTGTTCCCCGCGATAATGTCGGCTTCGATATATTTATTTCCGACCTGGCTCTTTCGCTGCACATACCTGCCAAGCTCGATAAGCTTCAGCGGATATCCGTATTTATCAATGAGTTCGATGAAAAGGACTGACTTTATGTATCCTTCTTCTTGGAGCCGCTGGTCCTCTTCGGCCAGCGTTTCGACATGATCATGCGGTCCGTCGCGCAGCACAGTGACTTTGGGAATCATAACCGGCCTTTTCGAGGAATATCTCTTTTCAGCCCCATCGAAAATCAAAGACCCGGCAGAAGCTGGTATTTCCTGCAGGTTCATGAAATCGATTATCTCGTCCGCTTTCTTCTTCATCAGCGCCTCGAATCTCTCAGCAGATAATATGACCGCTCTTGGGATTCCCCTTTCCGTAACCGTGTAATACACCTTCGGATCCTTTATTTCCTTCATGATAGCGAATATTTTCTTCCTGGCTGAAGAGACCGGAAGAGTGTTCGATATTTTCATAAACCGCTTTTGCAAAAAATTATAAGTACATTATAGCGTACTTCAAACATAAATCAAGGCTTTTTTAAGGCAAAAAATTTAACTTTTCTTTATCTAAATTTTATCTCCCCTCGTGGTATAATGAGATGTACATAATAATGCACAACTAAAATAAACTCTATGCAAACAAAAACCAGCTACGCCATCAGGGACAATGATATCATCTCGATAGATTCCGAGATGGAAGAGTATGTTATTCGCGTTAAAGACCTTCCGGACGGAGAAAAGCCGCGGGAGAAACTGATGAAATACGGCCCGGATTCGCTAACCTCAGTCGAGCTTCTTGCAGTCCTTCTGGGAGTCGGAACCAAGAAGGAAGAAGTCCTTGCCATGGCGGGCAGGATTTTCAGCGAATACGGAGAGAAAGCCATCGCCTTCCAGAAAGATCCCTCGACCCTTCAGAGAGATTTCGATCTGCCCCTCGCGAAAGCTTGCCAGATCGTCGCTTCCTTCGAACTGGGAAGGCGCTTCTTCCAGAAATCGCGCATCGGACAGGTCACCATAAGGACTTCGCGGCAAGCATTCGAATACCTGAAAGACATGAGCGATCTTCCCAAGGAACACCTTCGAGGGGTATATCTCAACAGCCATTACAAAGTCATCCACGACGAGGTCATTTCCGTCGGAAGCCTCACTGCCAATATCGTCCATCCTCGCGAAGTCTTCCGCCCGGCAATCGAAAGGAACGCGGCGGCTATCCTTATCGCCCACAACCACCCCTCCGGATCGACCAAGCCGACCCAGTCGGACATCATCGTCACCAAGCAGCTGGCGGAAGCCGGAAAAATCCTCGGCATCGAGCTGCTTGACCATATCGTTGTCGGAAAAAGGAAATTCTTTTCCATTCCGATCGAAAGAAGATAGCGAAAAAACCGGCAGTTGCCGATCTTTCAGGTTGCGCATATGCAAACGCGCGAGTCCGGGATATAATACAAATAGAGAGCCTTCAGAAAGGAGACGCGAAAAATTGGGACCCACCTGGAATTTCAGGGAAAAAATTATTTTTTTCCGTTACTTTTTTTCAAGGGACCCAGCCGCCCTCCCGCATTGAGGGCTCTTTGCTTATTGAAGAATGCTTTTATTGCTGGATGCTTGCCGCTGCCGAATCATTGGCGCTTTCTGTAGAGGAACTGTTGGCGGAATCTTTCCCATTATCCTGAACCGTCTTAGCATCCGTATTTTCAGTTGCCGGAGCAGCAGGCTGGCTGGCTGAGCTATCGGCAGCCGGCTTGGGCTTATCCTTCTTGGTTTTGGAAACTGTGGTCTTGTTTTTCAGGAGCCCCATCCTAGACAGCTTGTTCTTCTCATATTTAGCGCCGACAAAAAACGCCCCTCCGATAATGATAAGGGTATAGATGACCCCTATCAGAACTTTCTTGTTGTACCCGAACACTTTTCCTTCCAGATTCATTTTTTTGGAGTTAGTTGATAATAATCGCATTATACCAGATAAACTGATTGATGGCGAAAATCCGCTCCGGATCATTTTCATAAAAACAAAAACAAGGTTACAAAGACCTTGTTTTTTGATGATGCGGGGACGGCCGGACTCGAACCGGTGACCTACTGCGTGACAGGCAGTCGCTCTAACCAACTGAGCTACGCCCCCATTTTTCTCAAATCCGAAACGTTTCGGATTTCGATATTCGTATTTCGGATTTCAACTTTTCGTACCAGGGGAGAGATTCGAACTCTCGACCCCAGGCTTATGAGTCCTGTGCTCTAACCAACTGAGCTACCCTGGCAAGCATCATGGAACATGCGTCATAGAACATGGAACAAAAAATACCAGGAACCTTTGTTGCATGTTTCGTGTTTCATGTTGCATGACTTGTTGCGGGGAGAGGATTCGAACCTCTGACCTCGTGGTTATGAGCCACGCGAGCTACCGGACTGCTCCACCCCGCTATGAATCGTCTAAATGCGAGTAAACACGCAAAAACAAACTACTCCCTATACTAGAGATAAAAGCGCAAACTGTCAATAAAATCCAGGATTCCCATGACATCGCGCCCGATATGCGGCCTAAATGGCCTGGTGATATGCAAGGAATTCCTCGAAATGACCGATTATTTCCTCTGTCTCATCCTTGGAAACGGATAGGCTCTCGTCATGGATTATCCTATTCCTCATCCCGTGAGCCTCCTTCAACTGCTCGATATTCTCGATCTGTCCAGGATTTATGCCATCCAGCTTTTCACCCAGATTCTCTCCCTTGTATCCCATCCTGGTTATGATGTCGTCAATGATATTGTCAGCCTCAATGATTGCCACTTTGTATTCCGATTCGTTGCCGCTTGATATCCTCGCCTTGATGCCATCCCATTTCTTCTTGAATTGACTGTCTTTTTTGATGAATTCATCCGGGATATTCATTCCGTAAAGGGTTTCCCGGAAATCGTTGACCACTCCCCTTTGGATGAGCATGAGGACTATATCGACCAGAAGGACTATGGCATATATGCCCAGAATGAATTTTATGAGGGAAAAGGTGAAGGAGCTGAGAAGCTGGTCGAAAAACCAGCCTGCCGAGAAAACTATATCCGTTATTGAGCTCAAGACGTAGTCCATTTATTTGTTTTTCATTTTTTCATAAGCATCCGCGGCACAAAGTATGCCCTCTTCATCGAACCATTTCCCCATCAGTTGGAAACCGAAGGGCATCCGCCGGCTGGCGGACTTGCCGTCCGTTTCAACCGAAGGACCAGGAACCGATATGGCCGGAACGCCGGCGATATTCGCAGTGATAGTGAAAATATCAGCCAGATACATCTGAAGCGGATCGTCCGCCTTTTCCCCTATCCTGAAAGCAGGAGTCGGAGTTGTCGGAGTCAGAATCATATCAGCTTTTTTGTATGCCTCCTCGAAATCTTTCCGAATGAGAGCCCTGACTTTCTGGGCTTTCAGGTAATAGGCATCATAATATCCGGCAGAAAGAGCGTAGGTCCCAAGCATGATCCTTCGTTTCACTTCGCTCCCTATGCCGTAGCGCCTGGAATCAAGATAAGTTTCAAGAAGGGTGCGCGGCATATCAATGTCTCCGTTTTCAATATCGGTATTCATGTTGTCGTCGATTCGTATTCCGTATTTTATCCCGTCATATCTAGCCAGGTTGGAACTCACTTCGCATGGCTGAATAATATAATATACTGGCAAAGCGTATTTAGAATGAGGCAACTCGACCTCAACGATTTCCGCGCCAAGGCTTTTGTAACTGTCAATAACCTTCTCGATTGACTCCCGCATATCACCTGCAAGGTTATCCAGGTACTCCTTCACGATTCCGATCCTGAGCCCCCTTATGTCTCCAGTCAGGTAATCCTGATACGATTTCGTCCAGCTCCTGGCAGATGTCGCATCGAATTTGTCTTCTCCAGCAATAGCGCTGAGGACGATGGCGGCATCTTCGACTGTTTTTGCAAATGGCCCGATCTGATCCAAGCTGGATGCCATCGCGATTGCGCCATGCCTCGAAACTCTGCCATACGTAGGTTTAAGCCCTACCACTCCGCAAAACGATGCGGGCTGACGGATTGAGCCTCCAGTATCCGTACCAAGCGACCAAACAGCCATATCAGCCGCAACCGACGCAGCCGAACCGCCTGACGATCCGCCTGGAACACGACTCGGATCATGCGGATTCTTGGTCACCCCATAGGCGCTATTCTCTGTTGAAGAACCCATCGCGAACTCATCCATGTTAGCCTTGCCCAAAAACACCGCGCCTTCTTCCCTTAGCCTTTCGATAACTGTCGCATCATAAGGCGCGACGTAGTTATCCAGAATCTTAGAAGCCGCAGTTGCACGCACTCCTTTCACAAGTATCATGTCTTTTATCGATCCTGGAATACCTTCAAGCAGCCCTATTTTTTCGCCATTTTTCACCTTTTCATCAACGCGCCTAGCCTGCTCCAACGCCAAATCCTTAGTTATACTGAGATAAGCGAAAATGTCTTTGTTTTTATCATCAATACGAGACAAATATTCCTCGGTTAATCCGACTGAGGTTTTCTCACCGCTCATTATTTTTTCATGCAATTCCTTGATCATAAATAAGGGAGGTTTCCTAGTTAAAAATAAGATAGATTGCCCAACCTGAAATCAGAAAACGCTTTTTACTTTGCCATATCCGCTCTTTTCTTCCGGAAAAAGATCTATAATAGCGCTTTTGTCCGAAAGATGCCTAGCAACATCCTCTCTTGTGATATTCACTTCGCCTATCGTATGGGACATTGGAGCAATACCGTCAACATCGACTTCTTCCAATTGTCTTACCCAATCCAAAATCACAGTCAGATCGAGTGAGAACTTTTCCAAATCACTATCTGACATCCCGATCCTGGCAAGGCTAGCTATATGTTTGACTTCTTCTTTCGACAGCATATCCGATTAATGCATAAAAATAGTTAGAATACAAGAAAAGATGAAAAGAGTTTTGTTTTTGGTCAAGGATTCTTCAAAAATCCAAAAAATACAAAATGACAAGAGGTCTCCTATGCAAAAAATCAAGAAGCTACCCTTGCGACTATTTTACCATTTTCATGAACTCCTCTTCGGTCAATATCGCAACCCCCAATTCCACCGCTTTTTGGTATTTCGAGCCGGGCTTTTCGCCCACCAGGACGAAGCTGGTTTTTTGGCTCACTGATGAGGAAACATCCCCACCCTCTTTCCTAATGATATCCTTTGCTTCGTCTCTTGTAAAGTTTTGGAGTTCCCCTGTGAGAACGAATGTTTTCCCGGAAAACCTCGACTTGCGGCCATTGTCAGGTTTGGGCATTTCGACAACCACGCCGAAATCGTCCATGCAGGCGAGCAATTTCAGGTTTTCCGCGTCAGAAAACCACTCCGCCAGACTCTCAGCCGATTTCTCTCCGATCCCTTTTATGAACATCCATTCCTCCCTTGAAACCTCAGGAAAGCAATCGATAATCCCCTTGAGGCTTCCTGCCTTGCATCCTATTTTCTTCGATATCAGAGCCGCATTGTCAGCCACCAGGATGGCCGTCTCTTCACCGACATAGCGGATGCCTAGAGCGAAGAGGAATTTCTCAAGCTTCACCTTCTTGCTGTTCTCAATCGCCTCAATCAGGTTTTCCGCTGACTTTTCAGCGAAACGCTCAAGCGGCTCGAGGTCGCCTTTCTCGAGTTCGAATATTTCGGCAACATTGGAAACTATGCCCTCTATCATGAGCTGCTCCACGATCTTCTCTCCCATGCCATCGATATTGAAGCCTTTCTTGGAAACGAAGTGGATCATTTTCTCTCTTTCGATCGCGAAGCATTTCTTGTTAAGGCAATATGTCGCGGCGCTTTTCCCGCCGCGCTTCTTGTCCTTGGTGTCTTCGCGCCTCACCGCGCCGCCGCACATCGGGCAGGTCTTGGGCATATGGAATTCCTTTTCCTTGCCTGTCCGAAGATCAGTGAGGACTTCGACCACTTCCGGGATGATATCCCCGGCTTTCTGAATGACAACCGTGTCTCCTATCTTGAGACCCAACCTCCGGATTTCGTCTTCGTTGTGGAGCGTTGCGCGGCTCACTGTGGAACCGGCAACCGAAACCGGACGAAGATGGGCAACCGGCGTGAGCGCGCCTGTTCTTCCTATCTGAACCTTGATATCCTCAATGATTGTTGTCACCCTCTCGGCCGGAAACTTATATGCCACTCCGAAACGGGGCGATTTTCCGGTATATCCGAGCTCTCTTTGAATCTTGGCGGAGTTTATCTTGACCACCACTCCGTCGATGCCGTAATCCTCCTTGTCTTTCTTCCCGGTCCATTCCTTGTAATATCCGTCTATTTTTTTGATATCTTTGCAAAGGCGGCTCTCGCGGTTCACCTTGAATCCGAGCTTTTCAAGGAGCATGAGCTCGTCCCATTGAGTTTCAGCCTTGCCCGCCGTAGCTTTAGCGAAGGCTGGGCTACTGTCACTATTCATGTAGTCGATATCATATATAAAGCATTCCAGTTTCCTGGAAGCTGCGATTTTGGGATCCAGCTGGCGGATCGTTCCAGCAGCAGCGTTTCTCGAGTTGGCAAAAAGGAGTTCGCCTTTTTTCTTCCTGGCATTATTGATGCGGGAAAGTTCGGAGCGTGAAAGGTAGCATTCCCCGACCACGATGCAATCTATCGGCAGTGAAAGTTCGAGCGGAATGTCTTCGATGGTTTTCAGGTTTTCCGTCACATCCTCTCCGATCACGCCATCGCCGCGTGTAGCGCCTTGGACGAATTTTCCCTTTTCATAGGTAAGGATAATCTTCAGCCCGTCGATTTTAAGTTCCGCGACATATTCGGCTTTTTCGTTTTTGATTGCGGGGATTTTCGATATGAGCTTGGCGTTCCGTTCTTCCCATTTGGCAAGTCCGGCAAAATCGAAAACGTCGTCGAAAGACCACTGCCTGACCTTATGGGCGACTTTCTTGAACTTTTCGAGCGGCTGACCGCCGATCCGCTGGGTCGGGGAATTGGGAGATTTCAAGTCGGGATATTCCTCTTCCAGCTCGCGAAGCTCTTTCATGAGGGAATCATATATCTCGTCGGTCACATCCGGCTTATCGAGGACATGATATTCATAGCGGAACTTGTTTATCTCGAAAGAGAGCTTGTCTATGCGCTCTTTGGCTACTTGTTTCTGGTTATTTCGGGTGTTCATAAGGTCAATTATACCACGGCTTGGACGGCAAAAAAAGCTCCTCTCGGAGCTTTTCTGAAGCATTTTTCATGATCCCGTGCAAGCACTGCCATTTGGAGCGAATGAACCGCTGACTTTATAATAGAGCGAATCGAGAGAGAACTTTCTATCATTCTTGGCTTTGACTATGAAATAGATCGGCCCGCTTATGTCTTTCTTGAAATGGGAAGCATCGACACTTAAAGATACTTCTTCATTAGGATCAGTGCTATCTTTGCACTTGTCATTACTGCTATCATCCGAATCGAGAAGCTTCATCCATTTCCCCTTGAAATCGCTGTCACTGTCGTTTCCGTCTGTGGACATCCTAATTTCGAGCTTATTATCGGATGCAGACAAGCATTTGAATTTTATGACGGCCCTACATAAAGCTGGATCAGACAATGTTTCATCCACAGACAAGCTGTCTGCATCTATCGGATTATATGTCCGATCCATGACCGGAGCAAGAACCGCGCGCTGGGTTCTTGATGTCGATGACTCTCCGTTTCTTTGGACGAAATATATGTCCTTTGCGAATTTAGTGGGAGACAATTCGTTATCGGTATCTGGTGTTCCATCTCCATTTTTTGGGTAACATTTGCTATCTCCGGTACATATCTTGCTTACCTGAGTGTTTTCAGGAATGAGCCCATCCGTGTCATGCGCGTCAAGCTTCTGCAGGCTTGTCAAAACATTTTCGACATTCTGGTCTGACCTCTGATAGGCGTTATGACTGTCCTTGGAAATGATCCCTATCTGTGTCCCTTGCGAGGAGCGAACAAGAAGCGAGATGGAGATCGCCGAAATCATGAGCATGATGAGAAGGACTGCGATAAGCATCGACCCTTTTTCGTTTTTGAATTCTGTTTTCATTGGAAAATATTTTTTTATGGCGTTGTTACATCCTGATATCCTCCGCGCATGGAAACGGTAGTCTGCATGACCGTATTGTCCTTTTTTATCATTATGGTTATTCTGGGAACGTTTTTGGCGAAATACGGGTCTCCCTCAGCTGGATTAGGAGGAATTTGCGCCGTTTTAATACTTGGATAAACATAGAATTCTCCTTTCACGCCGCTGATAATCGTATCGCTATCCTTTTTCAGGTTAGTTCCGTCAAACTCATATTTATGGGAGATTGTTATCTTGTTATTATCTATGACTTTGATTGACTTTGTAGCACCCGTACTGCCATCTGAAAAACTGCATTTGTCAGAATCTTTTTTAGTGTCGCAATTGCTCATGCGGATTTCTTTTGCCAGCATATTGAGCGCCAAGGACATCTCTTCGGTGCTATCCTGCGATTTCTTTATGTTCGATCGGCCTTTCAGATATATGGCAGCGACGCTCATCGCGGCAGTGATGATGATGGTCATGATGAAAATAGCCAACATCAATTCGATCAGCGTCATTCCTTTCTTGTTTTTATTTATCTCAATCATTTTTTTTGTTATTGCTTGTCTGCCCAAGGATAGAGAATGTCGCTTACTGTCAAACTTGTATACGATGATGATCCTGAAGGGATCCAATAAACCGTGCTGTCTATATTCCTTTTATCCCCATCAGTTTTAATTTTAACTTCTCTTTTGAATTTAGTGACCGTCCCGGAACCGGTCGTATAAAATCCATTAGTATCAATATTCAAATTTGACAGACCTTGGCCCATATTGGAACAAGGATGGTTCCCTCTTATATCAACATCTTTATAATCCACCCAATAGCATCCGTTCACATAGCTATAAGCAAACATAAAAGTTCCGCTGCTGCTGCTATCGAACGCCACATCTCCTTCTTTCCAATTATTGTCCCTTATGTTCCTGACCAATTCGATTCCTTCCTGCGCAAGACCGGAGGCGATCGCATAGTCACGGTTCCTGTATTCAGAACTGTATGTTTTTGAAAGGACAGTCATGAAAACCGTGAAAGTCGTTCCCACAATGAAAACCGCCAGTATGGCTTCCAGTATCAGATATCCTTTTCTGTTTTTGTTTCCGGCTATTTTCATTTATGAAATCTAGTTGCTATTGCAGACAGCCTTGAATTTGTCTACATCAACGTGGTATTTGTGTAACGTTCCACAGTTATAATTATTGGTTCCCGATATGCCCCCGCCTGGAACGCTATAATTAAGATTTACACTATCACAATCAATTCCTCCTTTGATATCATACTTTTCAACCAGGGTACCATCAGCCTTGATATAAATGGATGTTACATTATTACTCCTGGAAGTAGTGACGTAGAACTTATCAGGAACCTTTCCATCCTTATCAGTCTTCCCTGTCAGCGCATACGTCCTGGTTTTGTTGATATAGCTCGCAAGCTCGTTACAAGCGGCTGACTCATTGGCATCCTGCCTGGATTTGGAAAGAGATTCCCAGGATAGAGCCAATAATATCATGGACGCGGCGATGACGACCGTCAATTCCAGAAGAGTGAACCCCTTCCAGAATGATTTGTTTTTTCTGTTAGTGTTCTTTTGTTTCATTTTGATGCTAGAGATTGAATAGGCCGAGATACCAGTCCATGACGGCTTGATAGAAGAAGAGCGTCAAGAGGGTTCCAAGAACCAGGAAAGGCGCGAACGGCAGTTGGCTTTCCATTTTTTTCTTCTTGAACAATATGAGGATTATACCACAAATCGCTCCAATAGAGAAGGCAGAGAAAAGGGCGAAGAGGATTTCCGGCCAGCCGACAATGAAGCCGAGCAGGATGACTAGATAGGCATCCCCCATCCCCATCCATTTTTCTTTGGAAAATTTGGAGAGCGAAAAAAAGAAAGCAAAAGCGGCAGCCGAGGCGGCCAGGCCGGACAAGGTCAGCCCGTTTGCGAAAGAAAGGAGCTGCCCTTTTTCGATATCGAAAAGGAAGTTGAAAGCCAGCGCAAAAGCTGTCGCCACCCAAAGGACGATGCTTGGGATTTCCATATATAGCATGTCATAGGCGACGATCGATATGAGTGAAGCGGAAATGAAGAAATAGTATCCGGTCAGGAACCAGGAATACATATCATCGAAAGAAAAGAATTTCGATCCGATTGCGAGGAAGATGATTCCGGTCAGGGCTTCGACCAGAGGATATTGCCAAGAAATCCTCTCTTTGCAATTGCGGCAGCGGAAACGGAGAAGCACGAAACTCACTAGCGGGATGTTGTCATACCAAGCGACTTTGTTCCTGCAATGCGGGCAAAAAGACCGCCCCATAATCGACTCGGCCACGCGAAGACGATAGACCAGGACATTTATGAAACTCCCGATGGAGAGACCGAGAACGAGGAAGAATAGAGACATGATAATCATTTTGTTTTTTATGTTCGGTTTTTTTCTTATGTCCTGATTATACCACAAGTTGGGATGATTTTCACAATGCTTCAGACAATAAAATTGCGATAGTTATTCCTGCTAACGACTTCAAACGACGATTGGGGATATGTTTCCAGGAATTTTTTCGGACGCGACACGTTTTCTTTTTTCCATTTGAATTCATATGCATGAAAAACTCCGTCATATTCTTCCACCAGATCCAGCTCTTTCTGATCATATGTGCGCCAGAAATACCTATTGGAAAACATAGACTCATACGAGCATTTTTTTAGGCGTTCGATAAAAATAAAATTTTCCCACAATGCTCCCATATCATTGCGGAGAGACGGGTCATTGAACTGTGAAATAATGGCATTCCGCACTCCGGTATCATAGAAATAATATTTCCTTTTGTCGCGGATCTCGTTGCGCAGATTGCGTTTCAATGCCGAGAGGGAAACAATTACAAATCCCTTTTCCAATATATCGAGATATTTCTCGATAGTGCGCACATTGGCGCTTAATTTTTGAGCGAGTTCAGTCAAGGAGACTTCGCTTCCGACCTGAAGCGCCAACAGCTTCACGAGATCGACAAGCGTGCGCGATTTTTTCACGTCATCAAGCGCCAGCACGTCTCTCAGAAGATAGGCATCGACTATTTCGTTAAGAAGGACCGATTTATCCTGTCTTGTTTTCGCAAGAAAAACATCCGGATAAGATCCATACACGATGAATTCCTCCAGGCGGTTATCCAAATCGAATGAGTCGTATGTTTTAGCAAGTTCGACTTGGGCGAATGGGAATAATGTAATAGTCCTTTTCCTCCCCACGAGAGGTTCCCCTACCTGATTGAATAATTCAAAACTAGATGATCCGGTTACCACGATTCTTATTCCCAGTATCTGATCAACGATAATCTTCAATCCCATGCCTATATTCGGAATCTGCTGCGCTTCGTCGATGGCTATGAGTTGGTTATCTCCGACGTATTCCTTGATTCTTTCAAAGTCATTGGATCCTAATATTTCTTGAACTCGGATATTTTCTCCCGAATCGAAACGGAATTTCAATGATGTTTTTTCGAGCAATTCCTTAAGAAGCGTCGTTTTGCCGACTCTTCTTGGTCCATAGATGACAAGAACCTTATTAGGCTCCAATAATGGCTCAATGGGGCTGAAAAATCGCTTTATCATAAATTTGTGTATTTCCAATACATGTTTTTTAGTTAATTTATGTATTAATTATACACAAATTATCATATTATGCAATAGAAACAAAAAAACGCCTAATTAATGGCATTTTTTGAGCTGATATTCCCGATAATCATTTTGTTTTTTATGTTCGGTTTTTTTCTTATGTCCTGATTATACCACAAGTTGGAATGATTTTCACAATGTCGTTCTTTATGGAATTCGGTGATATAAGACAACAAAAGCAGACTTTAAGTCTGCTTTTGTTGTTAATTAATACTACACAATTCCAGTTTATTTTAATTTTGATCTACAGAAAATAATCGGATTAGAAACTAGCAACCAGCAGGAAGGAAATTCGCTCCTGTTAAGCTCGTGGTTGCACTAGTACATGTTGACGTTGCGTATGTCCCACCTGCCGTAGGAGTCACAGTACCACCAGTCCAGCTTCCGTCTGAGCTGCAAGTAACCGATGAGAGTGAAAGACCAGCTGGAACAGCAATATTACCAGCCGTATATGTTCCATCATCACACTCTATTATAAGAGCAGGAACAATACTCGAAGCAGAAGACTTAAACGCAGCTGTTTTAGCCTTTGCCCTCGCACTGCTCAGGCTGACCAGCACCACTGACGCCAGGATGCCGATGATGGCGATGACGATCAGGAGCTCGATCAGGGTGAAGCCTTTTTGTGTTTTTTTCATAATTTCACCATCCTTTCCATTTTCAGTTTTTTATTATTCTTTCTAAATCAATTATTCAGAACTATGGACAAGCTGTGAAATCTGAGCCTGTCTCGGTTACTACAGCTTCAGTACAGGTAGATGGAACTCCGACGTTAGGAGACACGGTTACGGAAAAACTTCCGTCAGCTCCACAACCGGATCCATTATCAACTATAGTTGCGACAGATGCCGGCTTATTATTTATCACATTCGCAACATCACCGTTTGAATCATTGCATTCGTTAACTAAAGCGGACTTTATACTATCGGTTCCTGCTTTGAACTCAGCCTCTCTCGCTTTCTGCCTTGCGCCAGACAAACTGACCAGCACCACTGACGCCAGGATGCCGATGATGGCGATGACGATCAGGAGCTCGATCAGGGTGAAGCCTTTTTGTGTTTTTTTCATAATTTCACCATCCTTTCTATTTTCAGTTTTTGTTTTATTTCTATCCTGTCTTCCAATATTTCCTTTTTTCCTACATCTGTCCTGCTATGTTATAGATAGGCATCAGGATCGCGACTGCCAGGAACCCGACGGCGATACCGATACAGATCATAAGAACCGGTTCAATCAGGGTCGAAAGGTTCTTGGTCATCGTGTTCACTTCCTGCTCATAGAAATGGCTGATATGAAGAAGCACCGAATCGATCTGCCCGGATTCCTCGCCGATGCGTATCATATGCGAAACCGTCGGCGGTATAATGGACACCCGCTTCAGATATTCGCTCATGTTGCCTCCGACCTTCACCTCTTCGGCGGCGCGCAGGAATATTTCTTCATAGACGCTGTTGCCGATAACGGAACTGACGATGGTGAGGGCCTTGATGATAGGGATTCCTCCCGTAAGAAGGATGGAAAGGTTTTCAGCGAATCTGGTTATATATACATAGCGGAAAATGACCCCGACTATCGGCAATTTTATCTTGACATGATCGAACTCCTTCTTGCCCTCTTCGGTGTTGAGATAATAGAGCATCCCACCGACGGCGCCAAGAATGACGATGAGGACCGCCCACCAATAAGCCGCGAAGAAATCACCCACTCCTATGACGGCAGTCGTATACCAAGGGATGTCGGCATTCATGCTTTTTATCATCGCGGTAAGCTTCGGAATGATGAAAGTGACGACCAGGAATCCGATAACCAGAAAGACGGTAAAGACTATTATCGGATAGGTCATGGCTGACTTCACGCGGCTCGTGAGTTCGTAGTTGTGCTCTATGTTATTAGCGACATATTCGACTGATTTCCTCAGATTTCCGGAAGCTTCTCCGGCACGTATGATGTTTATGGACAAGTTCGAGAATACCTTGGGATGCTTCTGAAAAGCATCGGAAAGGGTCATACCGTCTTCGATATCGCGGATGACTTCATCCAATACCTTATTGAAGTATTTGTTGCTCATCTGCTCGCTTATGGCTACGAGCGACCCGACAATCGGAACCTTGGCTTCGATAAGGACAGCAAGCTGACGGAAAAAAACCACCAATTCCTTCTCGGAAACGCGGTCATAATAGCTCAGGAATATCTTTGAAAACGAATCCTTTTCCTGAGAATCGATCCTCACTGGAAACAGGTTGTTCTTCTGGAGTATGGCGAGCGCGTTTTCACGGCTCGCCGCTTCCACCACGCCCTCCTTGATCTCTCCGATACTGTTCTTGGCTTTGAAATTGAATCTCATTTTTTTGTTTTTGCACCTCCGTCAGATAACGGATAGTTTTTTGGAATTTGCTTTTTTATTATAGCACATTTTTTAGTGCAAGATGTATTGGAAATTTTTCGGATCGGTCGAATATTCCAAGGCGCTCTCGACGCTTATTTTCCCTTTCCTCACTAAATCGACCAATGCCCTGTCCATGGAAACCATCCCTTCGCTGGAACCGGTTTCTATGACATTGGCGATCTGATGGGTTTTCCCCTCGCGGATCAAGCTTTCGATCGCATGATTCTTGACCATGATCTCGACCGCCGGGACCCTTCCTTCTTCTATGCAAGGGATGAGACGCTGCGAAACGATAGCGATGAGGACATTGGCAAGCTGCGACCTCACTTGGTTCTGCTGGTGCGCCGGAAAGACGTCGATGATCCTATCGATGGTCTGCGCCGCGCTGTTGGTGTGAAGCGTGCCGAAAATCAGATGGCCGGTTTCAGCCGCAGTAAGAGTCGTCGAAATAGTATCCAAATCCCTCATTTCACCGATAAGAACGACATTGGCATCCTCGCGGAACATCGATTTGAGAGCCGCAGGAAAGGATGTAGCATCCTGATATACCTCGCGCTGGTTTATGATCGAGCGGTCCTGTTCGTATACGTACTCGATCGGATCCTCGATGGTGAGGATGTGCTTTTCCTGATTATGGTTTATCTCATTGATAAGGGCGGCAAGGGTGGTCGATTTCCCGTGACCGACCGGTCCCACCACCAGAACCAGCCCTTGCGATATCTTGGTGAAGTCATAGAGGGAGTCCGGCACGCCAAGCTCTTCAAGCGTCCTGATTTCGTGCGGAATGAGACGGAAAGCGACGCTGACATAGCCTTGCTGGTAGAAAGCGTTCACGCGGAACCTGGCCTTGTCCTCGAAATTATATGAGAAATCGACCTGCTTGTCGTTTTCGAATTTCTTCTTCATTTCCTCGCTGAGGACTGCCGAACATATGTCGCGAAGCATGGCAGGCGTAAGGATCGCTTCCTGAGTGAGCGGATAAAGCTTCCCGTCGATACGATAGGTCGGATAGCGCCCGACAACCAGATGAAGGTCGGATGCTCCTTGCTGAGCAACCAACCGGAGCATGTTCTTCACTTTCTGTTCTATGTTTACCATATTCTTATTTTTCCTCTGGTTTAAGGTGTTCGTTTATTTTTTCCAACACTTCGGAAGGGGTGAAATGGGATTTTATGAGATAATCGACTGCGCCAAGCCCCATAGCCTCGTCTATCTGTTCCTTCTGGCTCAGATTAGTGAGAAGTATGACTGGAATATCCTTGACTCCTTCGATATTCTTGATCTCGTGCAGGACTTGGAGCCCATCCATATACGGCATCATTATATCCAAAAGGATCATGTCCGGCCGAACACCTTCGTCCCGCAGCTTCTTCACCGCCTCAAGGCCGTTGACCGCGGATACTACCTCGAATCCGGACGCGCCGAGCTTCGTGTTATAAATGTCCATCACGAAAGGATCGTCCTCGGCTATCATTATCTTTCTTGCCATAAGATTATTAAGCCAAGAACCTGCAAACTCTCAAATCAAGTTTGCAAACACCCCGGCTTTTAATAACGCGATTTAAAACATCAACCAACCCCCTCTTCGAGCGTGATTCTCGCTTCAGTAACCCTTTCCACCTCCTCAACTATAGTAAGTCCTGCGATAACTTTCAAGAGGCCGTCTTCTTCTATGGTAATGACTCCCAGATTGTCCCGTTCCTTTCTTAACAGCTCCTCACTGCCTCTTTTTTCAGCGATGATATCTTTCATGACATCCCCGACCGGTATGACTTCGTAGATGGCAAGCCTGCCTTTAAGACCGGTTCCTCCGCAGATGTCGCATCCCTTCCCATGATAGAACTTCATATCTTCCCTGGATGCGATCCCATATTTTTCGAATTCTTCCGAAGAGACATGCGAAAGGGTTTCGGTGACCTTTCTTCTGACCGATTCAGGAACCGATATTTCTTCTTTGCAATTCTCGCATATTCTCCTGACCAACCTCTGAGCAATCACCATGCGAAGCGATGACGAAAGGAGGAACGGTTCTATGCCCATGTCGATAAGACGGGGGATAGCGCCTATGGCCGTATTTGTGTGCAGAGTTGAAAACATGAGATGCCCAGTGAGAGCGGCATGCACGGCGAGTTCGGCCGTTTCAGCGTCGCGAATCTCTCCCACCATGATAACATTCGGATCCTGCCGAAGAATGGTCCTGAGCCCTGACGCGAACGTATACCCGATTTCCGGCTTTATCTGGCTCTGGTTTATACCCTCGATATAATACTCGACAGGATCTTCAAGCGTGACGATATTGCGGTCATCATCGTTAAGTATCTTAAGAGCCGAGTAGAGGGTGGTCGATTTCCCGCTTCCTGTCGGTCCGGTAATGAGGATCATGCCGAATGATTCATGAATGACTTTCTTGACGTTTTCAAGCGCAAGACCCAGAAGCCCAAGAGCTTCTATTTTTCCCCCTCCTTCATCTTTATCCAAAATTCTCATTACCACTTTCTCACCCTCCACCACAGGAAGGGATGAAACGCGGAAGTCGATCTGCCTTCCTTCGACAGTCATGCGGAATCTCCCGTCCTGAGGTTTTCTTTTTTCGTCGATTTTCAAGTTGGCCATGATCTTGATACGGGAAACCACGACCGGGCCGATTTCAAGAGGCAGAATAAGGCTGACATGGAGGATCCCGTCGACCCTGAAACGGACGCGATAATCATTGCCCATCGGTTCTATGTGGACATCGCTCGCTTTCCCATCAACCGCATGAGTCAGGATGACTTCGACAAGCTTAGCGACCGGAGCATCCTTGAGAGTCTCGATTTCCGTCTTGTTCTTGTTTTCTTTTCTCACGAACGCATCCTCGACATCGTCCCTATTCTTGAAAGACTCGACTGCTTCGCGGAGAACTTCCGTAGTCTTAGAATACATTTCGAAAAGATCTTCGAACACGCCAGGAGATACCAGGTATATCTTGGTCTCGGATTTCTCTTTATCCGATATGAACCTGAGGGCGTTCAAGGCATTGAGATCTTCCGGATCAACCATCGCCACGCTCACCGATCCAGATTCTCTCTGAAAAGAGAAAATCTTGTATTTTTCGGATACGTCGCGTGGGATTATATTGACGATTTCACTTGGAATGTTTTCAGGCGCGTTCAAAAGGTACGCTACGCCGAGCTTCTCAGCTTTCCGCATCACCTCTTCCTTCATGCTATCGTTCTTTTTCTTCTCCTCCTCTTTTGTCATATTTTTTAAGGAGCAAATGGATTGTCTTTGCCAGGCTGCCCTCCGGTGATCTGTCCGATAGGATTATTTCTTATACTCTTAATGCTGTCGATAGCTTTCGAATCGAAGCTTCCGGAAAGAAATACCGGATTATCGATATCGCCATCCGTAAATGAACTGCTCTTCTTGATATAGTCAAAATTGATGATCAAGTCAGCCTTCAGGCTTCCCGTAACATTGTTTTCCTGATCTACGAGCGGCTTGATCGAAATGCTATCTAACTGATTGAACCGGTTAAGCCTATACAGGCTCGCCAAAACATTCTTCATGCTCCCATAATCTCCGATTAAGGATACTTTCGCGGAAATCACCCGCTTGTCAGCCTTGGAAGGCGGAGATGAGAGAGTCTCTCCAGACATCATCATTGTTAAATCGGTTGCCATGGCCTGCGACTGCGAAACTGTCCCGTCCGCTATGATACCAGCAGATGAATCCTCGGCTGTTTTCGATGAGTCAGAGATATCTTCTTCGTTAAGCGAAAGGTTGTATACCAAGAGGCTATTGGAAGAAGCCAGCGAATTGATCCCGTTTATTATCTCTTCTTCCTTGGCAGATCCAGGGATATATTCGAATACCAAATCACTACTCGCTTTGTCTGAAGAAAGGACAGAGGCAAGACTGGCCGCATTCTGAGCCCGCTTATCGATCTCGCTTATTTTTTCTTTTTTATTGGCCAATTCTCGGGTTTTTTCGACAATGCCGCTTCCGTCCACGGGACTGGTGTAGACAGGATAGATATACCATATCAGGAAAATTATAATGAAAGCGACAGACAACGGCGCTATCAGCAATTTTAGTTTCATATTTGTTTTTTAGGAGCGAACATACGCGCTCCTTTTTTTATATTTGGTTTAATATATTTAATTTATCTTAAGCGTAATGGGAAAACTCACTTTATTGGTTTTCGTATCAAGCGTGCTTTCACCAGCGGAAACTATCGAAAAATAGCTCGATCCCCTGAAACTGAGAATCTGCTTAGCCATGATGTCATAGTTATCAGCCAAGCAATCAAGCGTTATTGCTCCAGCATCCTTATCATACTCGTATGAAGCGACGTATGACCCGGCGATGATAAGCCTTTCTATTTCGCGAAGATCCAGAACGGAATCCCTCTGGCTCTCTGCCGAACTTTTGGCAAAATCAAGCCTGTTCTGAAAATCAAGCACTTCTTTGGCATTCTGGCCTACGAAATCATTGCGTTTTTCCTGGTATTCGGCGGACACGTTGTCGATGCTTCTGCCAAGATACCCTTTGTACATGACCATGGCTAAATACGCGATGACGACAAGCACCACCAATGCCAGTATCCATTTCAATGAAGCCCCTATGATTTCTTTTCTGTCCTCGCCTCTGCCGACCGTACCGGAAGCCAAATTTATATTTTCCATATTTTTGTATTTTTTTATCCAAGCATGACCGCCTGGCAATTTAGTTTATTTCTTATTCTTAATGCGCTCTTCGATGCCCTTCAACGCCAAACCGACCGAAACCGAAAAACGGGTTTTGTTTTCCTGAAGGACCGATTCCACTTTGCTATCACATCCGACTCTTTTGAACGGATCCCCTATGGATGTCGGTATCTTGAGTTTTTCCTGAAAATATTCAGAAATGCCGGTAAGCTCAGCGGTTCCGCCGGAGAGGATAATGCCATTGACCGAAGCCGTGCCGTCATCCTTGTAGTGAGCCCTTATAGTCCTCGATACTTCGTTTATGATCGAGTCCAGGGTTGAGAAATTAACATACGAATCCTTGCTGAAAAAGTTATTGCCTGATACCTTCATATCCTCAGCCCTATCATAGTCTATCTGCATGCTTCTGGATATTATCCTCGTAAGATCCTTTCCGCCGGCATCTATATTCCTGTTGATCTTTATTGATCCTTTTTCCACTAGAACGATATTGCAAGCCCTCGAGCCTATATCGACTATGACGAAATTCCCTGGATCATTCCCGATCAATGACCTGACCAAGGGAAAAGTTTCGATATCGATCGAGCGGAGATTTAGATTGGATGAATTTATGATGCTCTCATAATTAGCCACCCTGCTTTTCGAAGCGGCCACTAGGAGTATCTCCAGCATTTTCGGAGCCTCATTGGATGCGTTACCAGCCGCATTGCTGTTCCGCACGAGATTGCTCAGATCAGGAGCATTCCTTTCCCCTCCTTTTTTTCCGACTATATCCCAGCTGATGACAACATCCTCCAGAGATGTCGGGATATACTTATGCGCTTCGAACTTTATGGCCTGTTCCATATCCTCAGCTGGCATTTCTGGAAAATCGATAAGGGTTATAAGTCCGCCGAAAGCCGGAATGGAAACATAGGCATCCTTGGATCTGATGCCTGCCTTTGAAAGCATGCTTTTTATGTAGCTTGGAACTATCGGACCGATGAAATTGGCAGTCGGATCATTCCTCACGGCAGACCCGTCATCAAAAGATGCCCACGCATAATTAGACAGAACCGGAGTCTCCCCTTCCAATCTCAGCTCGACTATCTTGATTGAGGATGTTCCGATATCTATTCCCAAGACTGGTTTGTTTCCGGATCCGAAACTGAACATTTTTATTTATCGTTATCTTTTTATTTCAATGCGGTAATTATAACACACTTTTTGCAATATTGACACAATGCCTGAGTTATCCACATGCGGCAGTTTATCTTTTCTTGAGGCTCGTCTTGATATATTAAAACTGCCTATGACACAACATGGTTTCAGAAAAATAATCCTCGACACCCTCTTCCCTCTTTTCTGCCTTGGCTGCGGAAAGGAAGGATTTTGGGTTTGCGAAAGATGTTCTTCAAAGATAAGGCTCAAGAAGATCCAGATCTGCCCGATTTGCGAGCGGGAGGAAGAACCGTTGGGAAGCATATGCCGGAAATGCCGGGAAAAATACCCGGACACGGCATTCAATTCGCTCATCGTCGCAAGCGAATACGATCGCATCGCAAAAATCGTCCATCTTTTCAAATACAAATTCATCCCCGAGCTAGCATCGCCTCTTGGAAGCATGCTTGTGAAATCTTTCATCGAAAAGAACCTGCCACTGCCCGATTTAATCGTTCCGGTTCCGATTCACAGAAAAAGGCTCCGCTGGCGAGGATTCAACCAGTCGGAACTTCTCGGAAAGTTCTTGAGCGAGAATATCGCGCCAGGAATAACCGTGCCTGTCCTTAATGAGTGTGTTATCAGGAAGAGATACGCTTCGGCACAGATGAAGATCGGAAGCTATCAGGAAAGAATCAATAATATGAAGGATTCTTTCATGCTCAATAGGAAATATCAGGATGTCATCAGGATGAAAAGAATCCTTCTTGTCGATGATGTCGTAACGACCGGCGCGACGATAGCTGAGTGCGCCAAAGAAATAAGAAAGGCTGAACCGAAAGAAATCCACGTCATGGCGATTGCGAGGCAAGGGATGGGGTGAATCGGTCGTTGATGGTCTCCTTTGTCCCGCTAAGACGGGACTATGGCGACCGATGTCGGAGTGCCGGGAATCGAACCCGGATTACACGAACCCGAATCGTGCGTAATGCCACTATACCACACTCCGTGGATTGTATTGAAAATTGCGCTAATATGGTCGCCTTCGTTCCGCTACGCGGAACTTCAGCGACCGCTGTCGGGCTGCTGGGAATCGAACCCAGTCTACATCCACCCCATGGACGCGTACTGCCGGTATACTACAGCCCGAAAAAACAAACACGCACTTTGCCCGCCGAAGTCCCGCTGAGCGGGACGGAGGCGGGCAGCCCGAAAACTGGTTTCAGACTTGATTATAGCGCAAATGATAAAAAAATAAAGCCCCGACTCTATTTATCAGAAATCCGGATTATCTAGTCCAATGAAGCGGATATGGCATAGTTCTTGGCAAAAAATTCCTTAGCGATTCCGAATATGGCATTTATTCAGAACTTCGTATCGTGATTTTTTGGGCAAACTATAGAGAGGATTGATTGTGAATATATAGATA
Source organism: Candidatus Moraniibacteriota bacterium (assembly GCA_013334765.1). Lineage (GTDB taxonomy): Bacteria > Patescibacteriota > Minisyncoccia > Moranbacterales > UBA2206 > JAAXWW01. The sequence goes on from JAAXWW010000008.1 coordinate 22,573, forward strand.
TTAGCAATTATGAAAACAGTCACCCATAACCAAACTGAAGCCGACGCGAATCCGAAAATTATTCCACCCAGAGCCCCGACACAAGATATTGTTCCAAGACCATCAATAACCATCTTGTATCTTAGCAAATTAAAAAAATCACCCGCATCAACCATATAGAGCAGCTCGATATATTTCACCACGGATACTGAAAAAAGCAATGCCGCCCATAATGCAAACTTCATCGGATTATCGAGATTGAAAGCCAATATTATATATATAATTGCCAATATTGCATCGACCATCCATTGGAACCTGTCAGTCAGAGGGATAATATCGGAAAAAAGCCTTATAGAAAAAAAGGTATTGAATGTTAAAATCGCATAGAAAATAACCAATGGTAACGATTCCTCAAAATTGTTCGTTTTCCATAAATTAATGATTCCAAGAATTGTCAATACTGCGGTCATGGATACAGCTTTTTCTTTCGCGTAAGTATTCTTCATAAAAAAATTAATCAGCGATTATTCATTCGTATAGGGCTTATGAAACAGGACTTGCCAAATGAAGTTCGCGGCGTATTTCCAGGAAATCCTAACCATCCCCTGCTCGGAAAAACGCCTGCTGGAGGAATAGACAAAAAAATCCATATCGAAAACCGACTTCCCGAATTTTGAAATCCTCCTAGCGACATCAGTGTCTTCTCCATAAAATTCGATATCCGTGTCGAATCCTCCCATTTTTTTGAGCGCTTCTTTCCTAGCCACGAAGTTGCCGCCAAGTACCATGAACCCGACTATCATATACGCGATTGGCGCTGAAATATTCCAGAGAAACTCCAATATCGTTTTTTGGTATTTCGATCCGTCATAATACCTATACGGTCCGCTATAACAAACTATGTCATTATTATTGAAAAGTTTTTGCTCGATAATATCGAACCATCCAGAAGTAATCCGAGTATCGGCATCCAGATAGGCCAGAAATTCACCCCTGGCCTCCTCGAGTCCTCTTTGCCTAGCCCTAGTCAAACCCTTTCTGGCTTCGTCTACAACTCGCACATCTTCAAAACTGCAGGCAACTTCCTTGGTCTTATCAAAGCTGGCATTATTGATTACGATAATTTCGATCCCATAATCCTTGCCGCTTGATTCCTCCAAAATAGACCGGAGGCAATCGCCAATGTAATCCTCTTCGTTGTATGCTGGAATGACAAAGCTCAGTTTCATCCTGATTGGATTATTCGTTATGATGATCTTTTATGATTTTTTCATATATCCCTATCCATTTTTTCGCGACCTTCTCCGGAGAAAACTTCCTAGCGGTTTCAATGCCTCCTTGTCCAAGTTTTTTCCTAAGCTCCGCGCTTTCAAAAAGCTTTATCATTTTTTGGGCGATTCCTTCGTAATCCCCGACTTGAAGCACGAATCCGTTCTTCTTATCGATATATTCCGGAAGCGCCCAGGCATCCACTCCGATGACTGGCAATCCGGTTGCCATGGCCTTCATCATGCTGATACACTGCATTTCTGCAGTACTCGCAACCGCGAAAACATCAGCTGCCTTGTATATCAAGGCGTGATCTTCGGTACTCACTGTTCCGAAAAATTTCACCTTGTCCCCGACTCCGAGTTCTTCTGCCAATTTCTTAAGTGATCCTTCCGCGCCTCCATGCCCAGTTATCGCAAAATCAGCATTTGGAATATTCTTGCTCGCTGTTGCAAAAGCGCGAATGAGAACATCCACATGCTTTTCAGCCGCAAGCCTTCCAGCATAAAGAAGAGTGAGTCCCGATAATCCGAATTTATTCTTGAGATCATTCCTCCCTTCCTGAGAAACCGGGGAAAAATTTGCAATATCAATTGGATTGGATATGACCATGGAAGGTTTCTTGAAACCATTATCTTTCATCTCGATGAGTATCCCCTTACTAGGAGCCGTAACGAAATCGCATCGGTTATAGAACCAGGAAACGAAACCCTTGGCGATTTTTTCAACCAATTTCCCCTTCACCGGACCGTATTTTATGAATTCCGTTATAGGAGTATGGTTAGTGCCAACCAAGGGAACTTTCAAAAATCTGGAAGCTGCTAGCGCTTCCATGCCGACACCGAAAAAAAGATGAACGTGGATTATGTCCGGCTTGTTTTCCCTCATCCGCATCCAGCGTAAGGATGTAGGAATGACTATACGTCCCTGTTCAGTCGGCATCGGATATCTCATGGAGAGCAAACGGTGGATCCTTATCTTTTCCCCTAAATCAATCTCCTTAAATGCAGTGCCCGCTTTCAAAAAATCTTTTTTCGAGTATCTAGGAGCGTATATATCAACGAGGTGGCCCATCTTGGAAAATTCTTTGGCAGAATCTATTATGGAGTCAGAAATACCGCTCAATTCCGGATAGAAATTATCATTAAATATCGCTATTCTCATAGTGTTTCAGTAATGATCATTTGTTGTTTTCCAATCTTTTTGCTAACATAGCGGATAATTTATTATACCCAACATAAATGAGCACCATAATGGCTGCACCGATCGGCAGCGCGATTGCAATATTGTGAAGATATTCATTTATCCTGTAAGACCTTCCGAAATAGTATCCCAACAGAAGAAAGATAGCAGACTTAGTGAACGTGATTTCGGCGCAATAGAAAATGAATTTCTTATAGGAAAGCTTGAGATATCCCGCAAGAATTGATCCGTAAGTAGAAACTACCGGGGTTAATTTGGAAATGACCATCGTTTTGCCGAAGTGTTTCTCGAACAAGGCCGCTGTATTGGAAATCCTGGAATCATTGAATCCCATCCTAACTCCGATTTTCCTAACGAATGTGCGTTGCCCGAGATATCCGAAAAGATAATATATCGTATCAGGAATCAGATCGCCTAGGACGGAAAGCGCATATATGGCAACCGGATTGAAATATCCGAGGGCCGCCGCAAAACCGGCTGCCGCCGTAGTGACGGGACCTTCTATGCACATAACCAGGAAAATGAAAAAATAGCCGTGCGCTGCTACCCATGAAAAAGCGTCTTGGAAAGTTCCCATCCTGTTTATTGAAACGGATTATTTGCAAGCATAAAGGCACGGATCGATCCAGTTGGAAAGTTCGGATCGGCTTTGGACATAACCCAGGATATTAACTGCCGATCCCTTGTGAAATCCCAGATGGAGATGCTTCCGTTCTCCGTCCGTTTCTGAGCTGTATGCCGCCCCCAGGATTCCAAGCCTATCGCCTGCCTTCAGGCTTTCTCCAACATTAGCAGTTATGCTCGCCAATTTCAAATGACCATAGATGACCATAATCGGACTTCCGTTCAGATCGCAAGCCTCGACTGCTACCCCGCCATAGCCTGAAGCATATTCTTTAACCTTGAGCGTCCCGTCGCACACAGCCGAAACCTGGACGTCCTGATTCAGCTCTTCTGGAAAAATCTCAAAATCAGAGCCGGTGTGATATCCTCTGAATTTTTCAGGGGAAACGGGAGAGTTCTGAGGAGCGATGAATATGCCGAACGGTTTTTTCGTCACCCTTTCGCCCGCTCTCGAGATCGGAGCGGCGAATCTGCCAGGAACGGACGATCCGGGCGGCTCTCCGGAGCCACTCCCTGCCTGACTGCTAGACCAATCTTGAGATTGCGATTCGGCCGATCCTTGCGTGCCGGTAAGGACTGGTTGGCTGGAATTGCCATTGTCTGAAACCCTGCCCCTCAGCAACACTAAAACGGCAATGGCTGCTAAGATGAATATAGCTGCTAAGACATATGTCTTCCTCATATCCGACGGTTACCGCTTACAACCTAATAATACTGGAATATGCGGCTTTTATCAAAAGAAAAGGATAAGCAAGTGATTTGAAATTTGAAAATAGAAGAGGCCGCGAACTCCTGAATGGAATTCGCGGCCTCGAGCACCCCCTGGATCAGGAGGTGAAGAAATAGGCGGCGGCCAGTAGCGACCACGTCCCGATCAGCACGACCCAGGTGAACCGCTGCTTGTGCGGTCGGTCGGGATACCATTCCCAGCCGTTCCGTTCCGCCAGCAGCCCCAGGACGATGTGAGTCCCGGGAACGAAGTGGACCCCCAGAACGAGCGCCACAAGGATCTTATCAAACCTCGTGGCGAACGAACAGAAAAACAGGAGGATCACGACCGTTACAACTCCCCACATGTATAACCCATGGAAAAGTCCGGCCATGGTAAGCCTTCCTTTATGAGCATGGGATTCAGGAAGGCCGGTCTTGGTTCCGACCGTCCACAAGAAAACCATGCCAGCCGTTACAACAAATCCGACCGCCAAAGCAGCAAGCAAGGCTCCGACAGTCCATATATCGGCGTACCGATATACAACATATGCCATGAGAGGCGTCAGAAGTGCCATATCGCCCCAGATGCCGAAATGCCAGATGAGAGGGATGCCTTTCGGATATCCTCTTTTCTTCATCTGTTTTACAGTAAACATCCTGTCTGCGTAAGCAAACAGATACTGGAAAAAAATGAGATACAAGAAGGTAATTACTGCGATAAAGACATACATGGCAACCCCCTAGGTTCGCTGTTTATATTCTTTTTGTAAAAAACTGCCTCTTCGACATTACGACTTACATTTTCAGTAAGCCTTTTATTATACTCTTTTTTAAGTAAAAAGTCAAGGAAATGTAGCGCCAGATCCACTATTTCGCGATTATATACGCCTCTATGCCGATATATTCATCGACGAGATGCATGCCGAGACCCTCGAAGAATTTCTCGCTGCCATAAAGGACATTCCACTTGATGCGATCGAAATCGAAGTGAAGCCTCGCCTTGAGCGCTCCGCCCTCGGCAGCCTCTAGAAGCGCCGGGAAACTGATCTCGTGCGTTACGCCCTTGATCGTCATATCAGCGAGCACTTTACAGTGCGGAGAATATTCATCCACCCCTTTCCTCGGAACGATGCTTTTGATCTTCAGCGAGCTTTCAGGGTATTTTCCGACATCGAAGAAGTCGTCCGACTTGAGATGCTTGATGAGGATCTCATTCCACTTGGGATCTTCAAGATCGGTGTCCTTGATCGAATTCATGTCGACGACGAACTCGCCGGAAACCGCCTTTCCATTCTCGACTATAAGCTCGCCGCTATTCAGGGCAAGCGTCCCGATATGGCGCGAATTGACACTGCGAGCCGTCCAATAGATGACACTATCAAAAGTGTCGACAACGTATTTCCTGTCTTCGAGTTTCGGTTTGGGAGGAATGGCGATGTCTTCGCTCTCAATGTCATATCCAGCCTCTTCCCATTCCTCAAGTCCGCCTTCGAAAAGCATCACGTCGTCATACCCCGCTTCGACGAGCCTTTGGGCTGCAATAGAAGCTGCGAGCGATTTCTTCTTCGTCGCATAGACGACTATGGTCAGCAGCGGATCGATGACGAGCTTTTTCATGTTCTCAATAAAAGCTATCTCATAGACGCAAGCATTGACCGCTGTCGGAATGTGCTTGTGGTTATAGAATTCGGGTGTCACGACGTCGAGCAAAATGAAAGACACTTTCCTGTCAATCAGCGATTTGAGTTTCTCAATCGATATTTTTTTCATTTTCATATATTTATTCTGCTGTCAAAAATTATTATCAAGTTCTTGCGATTAACCTGATTATGCCTTTATTTTAGCAGAAAAACGGGTTGGGTACAAACAGGGCACACCGATCCGCCCTTACTGGAAATTGACATTTGGAACATTATGCTATAGTTTTAACGCATGAAAGGAACGGCAATCACAACCAGCTTCCCGCGACCGGCATACCCTAGACCCTTAGGCTGCTTGTGCGTGTCCGGAATATAGGAAAAGGATATCTTTGATACCCAGAAGCAGCCTAGGAAGGGCTGTTTTTTAGTTCCCGCCTTCCCAAATACCATCGCATATACTACACTTAACATATTAAAATCAAGCAAAACCACCATGAAACAATCACAGCTGTTCACCAGAACCCAGAAAGAGATTTCCAAAGACGAAGTGAGCATCAATGCCCAGCTTCTGATCAGGGCCGGATTCATCGACAAGCTGATGGCCGGAACGTATACGATACTGCCACTCGGTCTTCGGGTGATGAAGAAGATAGAACAGATAATACGCGAAGAAATGAATGCGATCGACGGACAGGAAATTTTCATGCCGACGCTTCATCCCAAAGAAAACTGGATCAAGACAGGAAGATGGGATTCTATGGATGATTTGTATAAAGTGAAGGATTCGAGCGGCCGCGAGATGGCTCTCGGACCGACTCATGAAGAGGTCGTCGTTCCGCTCATGAAAAGATTCATCAGCTCATACAAGGACCTGCCTTTCGCCGCATACCAGTTCCAGAACAAGTTCCGCATGGAACTCCGTTCGAAATCCGGAATCCTCCGGGGACGCGAGTTCATGATGAAGGACCTCTATTCGTTCCATGCCGATGCAGGCGACCTTGACGCATATTACGAAAAAGCCAAGCAGGCATATCTCAAAGTGTTCGAAAGAGTCGGACTCAAGAACGAGACCTATCTCACCTATGCTTCCGGCGGATCATTCTCGAAATATTCCCACGAATTCCAGACACTGACGGAAGCCGGGGAAGACTCGATCTATGTCTGCGAAAGATGTCGCATAGCGATCAACAAGGAAATCATCGACGATCTGGAACATAGTTGTCCGGAATGCCATGAGGGCAATCTCGACGAGAAGAAAGCGATTGAGGTCGGAAATATCTTCAAACTGATGACGAAATTCAGCGCTCCGTTCGATCTCAAGGCAAAGGATGAGAACGGCGAGGATATCGGGATCGTCATGGGATGCTATGGCATCGGATTGGGACGCCTTATGGGAACGATCGTCGAAGTGCTCCATGATGAAAAAGGCATGATGTGGCCTGAGGCAGTCGCACCTTTCAAGGTTCATCTCCTAAGCCTGGGAGAAAATGAAGAAGCCCAAAAGATATATCAATCACTCGTTGAAAAAGGAATCGAAGTCCTCTATGACGATCGGGACACCAGCGCCGGAGAGAAATTCGCCGACTCAGATCTCATCGGCATCCCCTATCGCGTCGTCGTCAGCAAGAAATCTTTGGCAAGTGGCGGAGTGGAAGTGAAGAGAAGGGACGAGAGCGAAAGCAGGATCGTCAGGACAGAAGAGCTTTCGAATATTCTGAAATAAAACCATTATTTGTAAATAAAAAACGCCCGCAAAAACAGTAGGCGTTTTTATTTTTTTCTGACCTAGAACCTCTCTTCTTTCTTGATGAAAGTCATGTACAGCGTCGGGATAATGAAGAGGGTGAAGAATGACGAGATGGTGAGGCCGAAGATGACCGCGCTGCCGAGAGCTGTCCACATCGCATTGGAAAGCGTTATCGGGATGAGTCCGGCGATCGTGCAGACCGAGGTGATGAAGATCGCTTCCAGTCTTGATTTTCCGGCATCGATTATGGCATCTTCGAACGGTATCTTAGCTTCTATATTGAGGTTTATCTTGTCGATAAGGATGATGGCGTTCTTCACTACGATGCCGAAAAGCGCCAGGATCCCGATCAGTCCCGGGAAACTGAGAGCCACTCCGAAGAGAGCCAGGCCGAAGAATGTCCCGATGAGAGCCAGCGGCAGAGTCACAAGGACGATAGCCGCTTTCTTGAATGAATTGAATTGAATAACAAGAGTGGAGATTATGAGAACGAATGCGATAGCCATGGCGCGGATGATCGAAAGCACCGACTCGGCATTCTGTTCGTTCTCCCCTCCATAGCTTATGGAATAGCCCTGCGGAAGGACATAGTCGGAAGCGACTTTCTTCTGGAATTCCGCGACCACCTGATTCGAGCTCGTCTTCCCTTCCACATCGGAAGACAGATAGACGGTCTTCTTCTGATCGAGGCGCGTGATCGATTCGACGGACGGAGTGAGTTCTATCTTCGCGACATCTTTTATGAACACCGGGTTCTTGTCGGAGTTGAGTATCTGCAGATTCTCAATCGAATCCAGTGTTGGGATATCCTTGTCGCCGAAATCAGCGACCACGTCGACAGTCTTGTTCCCGCGAATGACAGTGCTCACTTTGGTTCCGGAAATAGCGGTGCGCAAAGCGCTTCCGATAGTCGAGGCATCAAGTCCGTAGAGCTCCATCTTGGAATAATCCAGCTTGAAAGTATACTCGGCCGGAGCCTCGCGCAGCGATATGTCACTGTTGACCACTCCCGGAATCGAATCCAGGATCGGCCTCAGATCGGTCGCTATCTTATCAAGAGCCTGCAGATCGTCTCCCGATATCTGCGCCTGGAAAGCCGCTCCTGAAGGAGGGCCGCCGCGCGGAGATGACACGGTTATGGTTGCGCCTTGTATCGGAGCAACGTCTTGACGGATGCTTTTGGCGATATCGTCCGAAGTTATCTTCCTCTTTTCCGGATCGGTGAGTTTTATGACAATCGAAGCCGTGTTGGATGTATCCTGACCTGACCCTCCGATACGATCGGCAGCTCCTGGATTTCCGACAAGCGTCGAGAAATTGACTATTTCCGGATATTTCAAAAGATCATTTTCAACCTGGGAGGCGATCTTGTCCATCTCGGAAAGAACCAAGCCGGACGGAGCACGCATGCTGATGTTTATGGTATCCGCGTCCTGCGCCGGAAAGAACTCCGATTTGACCACGCCGGTTATCGGCAGCGCGGCGGCAGCCACGAACAGCAGGAAAGCTGACAATATGACTGCCCAGCGCCTTTTTTTCGTTTTAGTCATCATCCTGAGATACTTCTCATAAACAGGCAGCATGCTATCGAAGTGGATTATGCCGTGAATCAGCTTTCCAGCAAAAGTCGATTCCTCCCTATTCCCCTGCTTCCTCAGCTTCTCTTTGATCAATTCGTTGTCTTGCCATTCCTTGTCAGAAAGCAGCTTGTTCTCGCTAAGCGCCCTCTTCCCCCTTCCGAAATACCAAAGCATCATCCAAACGAGAATGACGAATATTAGGGTTCCGAAAACATATCCCCAAACAGAATGAGTGGCGACTAAGAATATTCCGACAGCCAGGAGCAGGCCTGCTATCAGGAAGAAGAAGTTCTTGGTAAGGCGGATACGCTCCAAAACGGCCGCCAGCGGGTGGTTTATCATGAGAGCCACCAGAAGGGACGATACCAGCGTCACCGAAACAGTGACCGGAATGGATTTTATGTATTGGCCCATGATACCGGTCGAGAAAAGCAGCGGCAGAAACGCCCACACCGTCGCAAGAGTTGTCGAGGTCAGCACCACTTTGAAATCGTTGAGCACCAAAAGGACTGCTTCTTCCGGCGTGAATTTTCCGCTTTTCATATATTGCTTGGTAGCGGAAACGACGACGATGGCATCATCCACCAGAAGCCCGAGCGAAAGAAGGAGCGAGAATATGGAAAGGAAATTGAGCGAGATCCCAGTCGCGAGCATCACTCCGAACGTAACGAAGAACACCAGCGGGATTGCCAGCCCGGCCACGAAAGCTTCTTTGAGACCGACGATAAGAAGAAGGATTCCGAATACTAAGATGAAGGTCATGATGAAGTCATGCACCAACTGGTTGAAATCCTTATTGATCTCGTCGGCCTGGCTCACTGTGACCTTGTATTCTATGCCGGCAGGAAATGCCTTTATCATCTCGCCGATCTTCTTTTCAGCCAGATCGACAGTCTCGATGATATTCCCTCCCGTACGCTTTATGACCTGGATAGATACCGCGTTCTCGGGATTTTTCCCCTCAGACGAAAAACGCGAAAACACCGTTTTCTTGATAGCGCCCTCTTTCACATCGGCAATGTCGCCGAGATAGACTATCGAGCCGTTATCGGCATGTTTGACCGGAATCTTGGCAAGGGTCGCCGCATCGAAAAAGCGTCCGTCGCTCCTGACTGGATAATTGAATTCGCTCCCTTCGAAATTCCCAGCCGGAATAGCCCTATTGGTAGCCGAGATAGCAGAGTTCGCTTGGCCTATCGTTATCTGGAATTCGGCCAGCTTCTTGGGGTCATATGAGACTTCAAACTCGGCCTCATCCCCGCCTGAAATATCGACCTGCCTGATGCCTTGGATCTTCTCCAGTTCATCCTGGATATCCTCGGCATAGCGGCGCATATCGAACCCGTTATACGGTCCGGTTATGACGAATGTGACTATCGGCGTGTCATCAAGCGATATCTGAGTGACTTCCGGATCATTGGCGTCTTCCGGGATGTCGTTCTTGATTTTAGAAAGCTGATCCCGAAGGCGCCTCACCGCATCGTCGACATCCTGATCGGAAGCGAACTGGACCGTCACCGCGGAAAAAGAGTTGGAGCTAGTGGAAGTTATTTTGTCTATGCCGCTCACTCCGGAAATATCCGTTTCTATCTTCTTGGTTACCAGCTCCTCCATATCGGACGGAGAGACTCCCGGATACGAATCCGTTATCACTGCCACTGGGATTTTCACTTCCGGATCGGACTCGCGCGGAAGCTGGAGATAGGAATATATTCCCCAGCCGGAAAGAAGGATGATAAGGAGGACGACCACGCGGAAATTAGTGACAAAAAAATTAAGCCACGTCTTTCTCAGTTCCGGCTTGAATTCCAGTCGATCAAGATAGGCTGAGTCGGATGTCTTTGCTGCAGTATTTTTTTCAGTATCCATTGTTTGGAAAATTATTTGCGAATATTCGTAATTATGCTGGCACGCTTCGATTGCGCCTTTTCAAAGCCAGGTATTTTATTGCTTGACCGCTACTTCCTCTCCGTCTTTCACCAGCTTGCTTCCGTTCATGATGATACTGGAATCGGCTGGAATATTTCCCTTGACTTCGGCAAATTCGCCGGAAACGCGAATCACCTGCACGACGGCCTTCTTGGCATGATTGCCGTCGGCGACGAATACATAGCTTTCGTTCTGACCGACGGTTATGACCGAAAGGGGCAGGATGAAATCGGCCGCGTCGGAAACGCTCTCGGAAATTCCGAGCGAAACGGAAGCGACCGTGCCGGATGCGAAAGACGATTTGTTGGCGTCCTTAGGAAAGGCCTCGACAAGGAACCTCTTGGTTTCCGCGTCAGCCGAAGGCGAGATGTTCCTGATGACGGCAGTCTCGCTGTCGCCTGAGTTGTTGGAAACGGTTATTTCCTTCCCCTTGGAAACCGATGATAATTGATCATCACTCACGAAGAACTGGAACTTGATGTTTTTCGTCTGGCTTATGGTCGCGATCTCTTGTCCGGCAGAAACATAATCGCCGACAGAAACCAAGATACTGGTCACATATCCGCTTATGGGACTGGTTGCCAGATGATCATCCAGCGTTCCCTGCAAAGAGACATTGGCGCTGTCGAACTGGATCTCGGCTATCTGCATCTGCTTTTTGGCGCTGTCCACCTGGGCTTTCGAGACCGTTTTGGCCAGCGAAGAGTCATCCTCCTGCCTGTCATAGGCGTCTTTCAGGTTCTTGTAGTATTTCTTAGCCTGATCCATGGCCTTCCTGGCTTCGTCTTTCGAAAGCTCGGACTGCTGCACTTGGCTTGAACGGAAAGCGTTCCCTCCTGCCTGGAGATTGTTCCCGCTATCGTCTATTTTCGCGACAAGCGCTCCGGCCGAAACGAAACTGCCCACGTTATACGGAGAAAAGGTTGCCGTCCCTGAAGTTCTGGCTATTATTTTCGATTCCTGATCGCCCACGACCAAAGATGCGAACTCCAGACTCTTATTTATTTCCTTGCTGTCTTTCGCTTGCTGGAGAGTCACTTCCACCGGCTTCTTCGGAAGCTCCGTGTCGGCTTGAGGCTTGCTCTTGGAATAGAGAGCGGCGAAAACGAAGGCGGCTGCAAGCAACGCGACCGTCAGTATTTTTTTCATGGTGTTGTTCATGTGGATATCGGATTAATGTCTTATTCGAAACTATGCTTTATTTATCGAAGTATTTTTTGGATTCCGACAAATTCAGGATGGAGATCATCTTGGAACAGAACCTGGCATTGGCTTCTATTTCTTCTTTGGAGAAATGCGCCCGGAGCGAACGCCGCATCTTATCAAGGCGCTTGGTGACTTCGTTGAGCACTTCTTCCCCCTGCTTGGTTATCTTTATGACCACTTTCCGCTTGTCCCCTGAGAACTTATCGAATTTCCTCGATATGTATCCCTCCTTTTCCAGATAGTTGAGCCTCTGGCTGACATTGGATTTCGTTCCGCCGACCGAATTCATTATGTCAGTCGGGGTAGCAGCCTTGGCATGGGACAGATAGCCCATGATCTTGACTGACATGAACGAAAGCCGCATTGAGTGGAAAACGTGCCTGTTGGCGGTGACCTCGAGCTTCATGGCCGCAACCAGGATATATTCCTCCGGCGACAAAGCGCATTTCCTGCATTTCATATGGGATCATTATTGTTTACGCCTACATAGTTTATCAATTAACCAATATTTGTCAAGCCGCTTCCCCCGGCTGCCGGATACCCGCTCCTGCAGATACGAAAAAACCGGAACCGCAGCGGTTCCGGCCGATTATCCGCACAGGGTCATTTATTGAACTCGCGAAGCTGCGTTTTGAATTCCAACGCATAGATATCCCAGAGGGAAACGAAAAGCGACATGATGATCGGCCCTACGATGAATCCGAGAGCGCCGAAAAGCGCGATCCCTCCGAGAGTGGAAAAAAGAATGAGCAAAGGATGCAACTCCGTATCTTTTCCTATCAATTTAGGGCGAATAAAATTGTCGATTGTACTTATCACCAGTATTCCGAAAAGGAGGATGGCAATTCCCGCGCCGACATGGCCGAGAATTATCATCGTAATCCCGACTGGGAACCAGACGAGTCCGGAACCGAGAGGAGGAATGATCGATGTAATCATCATAAGCATCCCCAAAAAAATCGGCGAAGACACTCCCGTGAGAAAAAATATGGAGGCGCCGAGAGCTCCTTGAATAATCGCAATGAAAATACCGCCTCTTATCGTCGCGCGAGTTATGGAATTGAATCTGGAAATAAGCAAGTGTTCATGCTTATCCTCCAAAGGGCTAAGCTCCATAATCCTTTCGAGCAGTTTTCTGCCATCGATAAGAAGATAAAACAGGGTGAAGAACATTATGAAACTCGCGAATGCGAAATACGCTACGCCGGCGTATGTGTTCTGCAATATGAAAAGAATCGCCTGCGTTGAATTCTTCAAGGCCGAAACCAGCGAGTCCTGATTGATGATTTTCTGCCAATCAACAATCCCGCCGAACGAAAGGGACGCCAGGTGGCTGGATATGCCGTCAATGAATCCGCCGACCATGTTCGGGTCCCTGGAAAAAGCACTGATCAGTCCTTGGATTTCTCCGACAGCAAGAGACAGTATGAGTATTACCGGCAATATTATGATCAGAAGAATCAGTAGGCAAGTGACTGCGGAACTCAGCCACTCTTTCCTAAGAAACGCGAGCAACCTTTCATATATTGGACTGAAGAGCTGAGCCAAGATAACCGCAATCAGAAAAGGAATGAAAAACGGCCTGAAAAGCATATAAGCCAGAACGGATATTCCGAAAAGGACAGCGAAGAAGAAATATATGTTGTAGTTTTTTAGTTTCATAAATAAGCGCGCTTTTCAATGTATACATCCTATCATTAAGAGCGATATTTCTCAATAGCCTTGACAATCAGCCTTTCTATGAGCACATGACCGTTGCTCTGGCAGTCATCTCGGTAGCCACCAGGATCCGCCTCCGGAAAAAATCCGAAGAGGCCGCATAAAAACAAGACCCGGGCTTGCCGCATGGCAACCCGGGTCATTTTTTCGTTCAATAAGATCAGCCGTCGGTCTTTTTCGTTACCTGATTGGAGAAAGACGAATATCCGCTATCGGATGATTTCTTGACGGCCGCCTTGATGGAATATGAGGTGTCCGCGGAAAGTCCCGTCAGGTTTATGGTATAGTTACCGCTCTTATCCAGGGTCTGAGAAAACATCCTAGTCTCTACCTTATTGGTATCGTTGTTGTATATCCTGACTTTTATCTTGGCTTTCTTCTTCTTGAGACTGGAGGAAGTGAACTTCAGTTTTATGGAAGTCTTCGACGAATCCTTGAGGCTCAGCTTGGCTGAATAGCTCTTGGCTCCGATCTTGTTCAGCGAAGCCGCTCCAGAATAGTCGGAATAGTCGGTTTCCGATGTCTTCCTTATGGCTGCCTGGAAAGAATATTCGGCGCCTTTGGAAAGCCCCGTGACGCTTATCTTGCCCTCCCCTTTCTTATCAAGAGTCTTGCTGTATATTTTGGTCTCGACGGTATCGGTGTCTTTGTTCTCGATCCTCACTTTTATCTTCACGCTCTTTTTCTTGAGGCTTGTCGCTGAAATCTTCAAGACAGCAGATGTGTCGTTATTGCTGCTGATTGAAAGTTTCGGAGCCGAAGAAGCTAGAACCATAGCAGGAAAGACCAAAGACAGGACTAATGATCCGCCCGCTGCCGACAATATTGTTTTTTTCAGTATCGCTTTCATTTTTTTATTATGATTAATCATTAAGCATTTCGTCTCATTTACAATTATATCCCTTCCTTGGATTTCGTCCAGCACCAATGAGACATCCACAAGTGTTGTATTTATTCCATATGAAAAATAGGCATGGATTGTTTACGCTATTAATGTATATGCTATGAATAAATACGATTAGGCCGTTCATGATTATCTATCCATCGGAAATCTGAAAAATAAAAAAGCGCAAGTCCTGGTTTTCCCGATTG
>JAAXWW010000009.1 GCA_013334765.1 Candidatus Moraniibacteriota bacterium
GCAGCCCGTGAATGTGTTCTTCCATGCCTATGCCGATAGTATCTGAGAACTTATCCAGCGGAATACGGCTATCCTGAATGTCATAGAATTCTGCCCATCTCAGACTTGGTTTGTTCCTGATAAAGATGAGTTATGCCAATTCGAAACATGCCAGCAGGATTGCTATCGATAATATTGTGATTATTCTCTTTTTGCTCATATTTTTTGTTTAGCACGAACTGCAATACTCGGAAGCTTTTATGGCCTCGGCGCCAGGCTGATCCAGATAAAATTTTCCGTCTTCTTCTTCTATTTTACCTTCTGGTGAAGTAAAGATAACGCTTTTGCACCCATCATTCTCGCATATAACGGTATTGCTGTATTTGTTCCCTTTTTCTGTGTAGTAATAAAAGATAGCATCACCGGCCTTCAATGATGCTCCGCCATCAGTAATAGAATATGTAAGATAATAATCAAGTTTTACCAATGGATCATCGCAGCCCGCTTGGATATATGCGGACCTTATGAAGTCGTCAACATCTGTATACGCAGGCTTGCCCTTGCAACCGTTAGGTTGGCACCCTGGCGGGTTAGTTCCATCGCAATATGCGCAACCGGCATTCTTCATAGCTTTCGCTGCATCTACGATCTTGGTGCATCCAGCCTGTTTAGAAGCCGCGATTGAGCTGGCCAATGCATTCGCGCTGTCGCAGATAGCAGTGTTTTTCGAAGTTGAGCAAGCCCCGCTAAGCAGCTCCCCGTTGCACTCATCATAAAGACCGATAGTAGTGCATGTATATTCTTTGTTTATATACGTTTTGCAACATGCGCTGTCGCTGCTACTCGCACCCGATCCGTCTCCGCCACCATCACCATCTTCACCAGTTCCATCCCCCCCTCCATTTGAAGAAATCGAACCAGTGCTGGCATTGGATGTCGTCGAGCAGTTGAATTCGTTCCATTTCTTGCCACTTCCAAGTCCGAGATCCGTTTTGGCTGAAATGACCCACATGGTGAGATATACGATAAGCCAGGCAGCCAAGGTGAGCGCGAAACCGACTATGCAAGCCGTCATGAAGCTTTTGGCAGTCTGCATCATGCCAGGGCTTCCGGCAGAAACTATATACATGACGCCGGCAATAGTGATACCGACCAAGGCTACCGTTATCGCTATTTTGACGATCCAGTCGACGATATTCTTTATGCCGATGATCAGGTGGCAAAGGGTACACACATCAGTTGTTCCTCCGCTATATGCCTCATTCAATCCGCAAGGGACAAGAGTGGAAGCTGAAGTCGAAGATCCGGATGATGATGAAGAATCAGCAGAAACATGGAATAACGGCAGGAAAACACAAAAAAGAGAAACAAACAATCCAACAAAAAACGCCTTGTTTTTATTTTGCATTTATTTCGAATTTATTTTTATGAACCGACGCTTCTATTATACACCAAAAAACAGGATCTGATTATGCTTTCTTGTTTCTTCTTCTGGCATGGAAGGCTTTATGGACTTCTTTCAACTGCTGATTCGTTACGTGAGTATATATCTGAGTGGTCGTTATGGAAGAATGCCCGAGCATCGACTGGACCGACCGGATGTCCGCGCCATTGGCAAGAAGATCGGTCGCGAATGAATGCCGCAGCGTGTGCGGATGAACGTCTTTCATTATCCCGGCCTTTTTCGCATAATATTTCACTATCCTTTGAATCGAGCGGGGAGTCAGGCGCAAGTCGTCATTATTCCCATTCTTGCTGGCATCTTTCGATTTGAATTTTTCCATACTCTTTGAGTCTCTCACAAAAAGCGCCGGATCGATATCCCTTCTTTTCTCCAGATATCTGGCTATGGATTGTCCGGCTGTGTCCGATATGAACACGACTCTTATTTTCGATCCTTTGCCTCGAACGCTCATCTCCTGGGTTTTCAAATATATCTTGTCGCGATTGATGGAGACCAGTTCTGAAACGCGAAGGCCTGCCGAAAACAGCAGCTCCAAGATAGCCCGATCCCTAAGCGACTTGAGACCCGTTCCTGTTGCCGCTTCAATCATCCTCTCGACTTCCAGGTTGTCCAGAAAATCAACCTCCCGTTCCGGAGACTTCCCGACATCCACTTTTTCCGCCTGAAGAGCCTTCACATCCCTTTTTGCCAGGAATTTCAAAAAGCTCCTTATGGCAATAACATAGTAGTTCTGCGTGACTTTCTTGAGAGGCTTGCCGTTCCTGTCCTCGAACCGGTTGAGGAATATCCTGAAGCCTCTCACGAGGTTATCCGTGATTTCTTCGGCTTTTTTTATCTTAGCCCAGTCCAAAAAGACGCTCAGATAGTGATCGTAGTTAGATATCGTTTTCTGAGAGCGGCCTCTTTCGACTTCCAGATGCTCCAGAAATTCGGTTTTGAGTTTTGCCACATCCATATGACATCATTCTAACATGATTTCCACTCGGGATACTGCCAATACAGCGTATCCTCCGGTCGAATCCTGGCTGTTTTCAATAAAAAAGCCTTAAATAAGCCTGATTGTCGAATTTCGATTGACAAAACTGGCATAATTTACTATACTGCCTCTCAGGTAAATATTAAGGTTTCGGTCTCAGGAATATCTCAACTCCAGACGCGATCATTTGATTTAAGTCCTGCCAAAACCATAAGAAAGGCCCCGAATATTAGTAAACTTATATTATCCCTGCTCAAACTGATCTTAGGAAGGAGCAGGTTTGAGAGCATCCAAGTTTCGACGTATTCAGCACAGAAGAATATCTCAGTTTTCATAAAAGAGAGGCGTACCATAAAGGCGCTCCACGTTTTTCGTCATTATTCGTCTTTGATAGTAGTCATTTGCAGCTCTCTTTTGGTATCCGCTACCAACCTGGCCGCCGGACATGAGTCTAGTGGTTTTTTATTCGGCTATTTCGGAGGAAACAATGATAATTATGACAATCCTATCGAAAGCAAGATCTTCATCAATTCAGGGAAAAGAACCACTCTGGCGCTGGCTCCGATCGCGCAGGCGAATACCCTGACTGATCCGAGCGCCAATGACAGCGATGCCGATGATGTGCCACTCAACATGCAAGGTCAAGCTCTGGTTTCTGACAACAGCCCTGTTCAGAAAGATCCTGAGGAAGACGGAGGCGTCAATATATATGAAGTCAAGAACGGGGACACGATCGGTTCGATTGCCGCAACCAATCATGTCACCATAAACACGATACTTTGGGCGAACGAACTGGACGATGTCAATTCCATAATGCCTGGAGACAAGATATTCATCCTGCCGGTCTCCGGCCTCTCATATACGGTGAAGAGCGGCGATGACATCGACAGCATCGCCAAGCAATTCAAAGCAGACAAGAGCCAGATAATCGCTTTCAATTCGCTTCACGCTGACGGCGAACTCAAGACCGGCGACGAGATAGTCATTCCTGGAGGAGAAAAGGAAATTCCGAAACCGGCTCCGACCGTCCAGCAGATTCCGACCTTGATCACTCCACGCCAATACGAATCCTTCGGGGATGGCAAAAGCACTCTCGATGGCAATGCTGGCAATAGCCACCGGTTCCCTTATGGATACTGCACCTGGTATGTCGCGTCGCGTCGCCATGTGCCTTGGTCAGGAAACGCCGGAACATGGCTATATCACGCTAAGGCTGCCGGATATGCAACCGGAAGGACTCCGCGCGCAGGCGCTATCATGGTTTCTTCCGAATCATGGTGGGGACACGTCGCCATCGTTGAAAAAGTCAGCGGAAACACCATCACGATTTCTGAAATGAACTATAGGGGATGGGCCAAAAAATCGACTAGGACGATTGATGCCAGAAGCAGAGTCGTCAAAGGCTTCATCTACTAAACAAAAACTTGAATAGATATGAAAAACATCGGCACTAGTGCCGATGTTTTTCATATCCCAAAATTAAGCAAATATGTTCATTATAATTTTCTGAGCGGAGCCACTGAAATGGACAATTTCTTGAGCCCTACTCTGGAAAAAGCAACCGTCATGATATCTCCTTGCATCGCCACGACCGTCCCATTGCCGAAAATATCATGTCTCACGCGATCTCCGCATTTGAATGATTCCTTTTTGGCAGTACTCGCACCGAAGAATCCTGATGCGCCATCAGGATTCTTCCTTTTTGAGGGCATGAAATCAAGGATGCTCTCATTTGGGATATTCTCGATAAGATGCTCCGGAATATCGTCGATGAATCTTGACGGAGGGTTCACTTGGGAAGAGCCGAAGATATTGCGCTCGCGAGTAAAGAGGAGATAGACCTTCTTTCTAGCACGGGTAATCCCGACATACATGAGCCGCCGTTCTTCTTCCATCTCACTGTCAGACAGAAGACTCCTTGAATGAGGAAGTATGCCTTCTTCGAGGCCAGCGATGAAAACCTGATCGAATTCGAGGCCCTTGGCGCTATGCAGAGTCATGAGATGCACCGCATCGCTTCCTTGAGCGATATTGTCAGTGTCAGCATGAAGGGAAACTTCCTCCAGAAAAGATTCGATCGGATTTTCCGATTCCTCATATTTTTTCGCTACAGTCAGCAGCTCTTTGACATTCTCCCTTTTCCTTTCGCCGTCTTCCGTTCCGTCGGAAATATCCTTCTCATATCCGCTTTCGATGAAAACCTTCTGAATGAAATCGGAAAGGGAAAGCCTCTCTATGGATTCGCGCATCCTGATAATGAAATCTGAAAACTTCGCTATCGAAGCGATCCTGGCTGGAGTTATGGCAGCGCCTTCGCCATTCTTGGCAGACATGTCCATTCCTGCGTCTATCAGGTTCAGGCCTTTCATCTTCGAATATGCTATCCATTTATCCAGCGTCACTTGTCCGATACCTCTTTTCGGCTCGTTTATGACACGCGTCATCGAAACCTCGTCATTGAAATTGTGGGCAAGCCGCACATAGCCTATGATGTCTTTTATTTCCTTTCTCTGATAGAATTTCACGCCGCCGATGATGCGATAGGGTATGCCTTTTTTAAGCATGGCTTCCTCGATGGCACGCGACTGGGCATTCGTCCTGTATAGAGCCACGAAATCTCCCAACCTTTTCCCTTTCTTGCATTCCTTGAGGATTTCATTGGAAATGAAATCCGCCTCGTCCTTTTCGTCATTGGCTTCATAGGAAACAAGCAGCTGCCCTTCCTTGTTTTCGGTCCAGATTTCCTTATCTTTCCTGTTTATGTTCTTGGAGATGACGCCATATGCCGCATCAAGGATCGGCTGAGTGGAACGGTAGTTCTGCTCCAGCTTGATAACCCGAGCTTTCGGATAATCCTTCTCGAATTCAAGAATATTCCTGATATTGGCCCCGCGCCAGGAATAGATTCCTTGCCAATCGTCTCCGACTACGCAGATATTGCCGTATTTCTGAGCCAGCATCTTGACCAAGACATACTGGGCATGATTGGTATCCTGATATTCATCGACCATTATGTATCGGAAAGTGCGCTGGTATTTTTCCAGGATTTCAGGAAACGTCTGAAAAATCCCCACCACCAACATGAGGATGTCGTCGAAATCCAAGGCGCCGTTCTCGCGCAATCTGTCCTGATATTTGGAATAAACCCTTGCAACTGTCTCTTCCCAATATCCGGCAGCCTCGGCAGCGAATTGGGCAGCATCGATAAGTTCATTCTTAGCTTTCGAGATAGTAGCCAGGATTCCCTGCGGACGGAATTTGGTCGGATCGACTTCGAGTTCACGCATCACTTTCTTCATAAGGGACAGCTGGTCCTGATCGTCGAAGATGTTGAAGGCTGATTTATAGCCTATTTTCTCAATCTCGCGCCGAAGGATCCGGACACAGATGGAATGGAATGTCCCCACAATCGGAAGGCTCGAGGGCGATGCTGCCGCTTGATTGCCACAGCCATGTTTCAGGATGTCGGTTATGCGCTCTTTCATTTCCTGAGAAGCCTTGTTGGTGAACGTAACCGCCAGGATATTCTGAGGCCGTACGCCTTTTTGGCAAATCAGATACGCTACGCGATGAGTGAGCGCCCTGGTTTTTCCCGATCCTGCGCCGGCAATCACCAAAACCGCCCCTTCGGTCGTTTCAACAGCTTCCCGCTGAGGCTTATTGAGTTTGTTCAGAAGTTCCTCCATAATTTCTCTATTCTAGCACAAAACCTTATTTGCTGGACAAGAAATGATTTCTATTATATTATCCTGTTATAAACAACCTCACTAGCAGACACATGTTGCGGACATACCCGACTCGTGTTTAGCCGAAAAACTATGGCGCTCGACGCAAAGCAGAAGGAAAAAGTCACCAAACCCGTAAAAAGGCACGACAAAGACACTGGCTCTCCGGAATACCAGGTTGCCCTTTTCACAGAGAGAATCAAGAGGCTGACTGCCCATCTCAAGAAAAACAAGCAGGATTCCCATTCCAGACGCGGGCTCCTCAAGATGGTTTCCAAAAGAAAGAAGCTTATGGACTACCTTAAGAAAGTGAACGAAAAATCTTTCAAAGCGCTTGTAAAAAGCCTTGGACTCAAAGGATAATTCAGATTGCCCCGCAACCCGGGGCGATTTTCTTTATTAAAAAACATTATGGCAATATTCAAAGACCAAAGAGTCGGCGTTCTGGTCGATATCCAGAACCTCTATTATTCAGCCAAGGTCCTTTATCAGAAAAAAGTCAATTTCGGAGAAGTCCTGAAAGCCGCCGGAGACGGACGGAAACTCATCCGAGCAATCGCGTATGGAATCAAGACCTTGGAAGGACAAGAGGAGAAATTCTTCGACGCCCTTGAGAAGCAAGGGTTCGAAGTGAAGACCAAGGATCTCCAGATATTCCCTGGAGGAGCCAAGAAAGGCGATTGGGACGTCGGAATAGCAGTCGACGCCATCAAGCTTTCCAAAGGGCTCGATGTCATAGTGCTTGTTTCGGGAGACGGCGATTATATCAACCTAGTGGAATATATCCAAAGCACTACCGGATGCCGCGTCGAGGGAATCGCGTTCCTAGAATCGACCAGTGGAAAACTGGTGGAAAAGCTGGACGGGTTCATCAACATGAGCGAATACAAGAAGAAATTCCTCATCTAGCTTTTCTTTATGCGGCATGCCATGTATAATGAAAATAAGCTTTATTGAACAAAGATGAATGCAAACAGCCCTGAATCACTAGGAATAGGAATAGTATTGATCGGAGGAGCCCTTCTTTTCGCCTTCATGCTTTGCCTGTTGGTCTATATCTATAAGGCATACTGTTTGTGGACTATCAGCAAAAAGACTGGTGCTGAGAATAACTGGATGGCTTGGGTTCCGATCGTGAACATCATCCTCATGCTTCAGATAGCCAAAAAGCCGACTTGGTGGATTTTCCTGTTCTTCGTTCCGGTTGCCAGCATCGTCGTCGTGATCCTCACTTGGATGGAAATAGCCAAAACGCTCAGGAAGCCTGATTGGCTCGGAATCCTGATGATTATTCCTCTTGCGAACCTGTTCGCCCTCGGATATCTGGCATTTTCGAAAGATACAAACTAAAATAGGAACAAAGAAGATAGAGCAAAAATCCCCCGCTAAGCGGGGGATTTTTGTTTGACAAAAGCCCTGAATTAAGCTAGAATTAGCCCAGCAACTGCCTGATATCTCATATTGAGATGTTAGACGGTTGTTAAGTATTAATTTTATCAAGGTCTCCTCTGGCGCGTTAAGTAAGCTCAAAAATCGGACTTGAATCGATCGATTCCGGCTTTTGATTTTACTTCTGCCGCCTTTTGGGGCCAGAAACACTTATGGAGCCGAAAAAATGGTCCATGCAGATCGGGGGGCGCATCCTCGAGATCGAAACCGGCCTGCTTGCCAAGCAAGCTGGCGGAGCAGTAACCGCCCGCTATGGCGACACCGTCGTTTTGGCAACCGCCGTCATGAGCAAAGGCGCTTCCAGGATCAACGGGTATTTTCCGTTGATGGTTGACTTCGAGGAAAGATACTATGCTGCTGGGAAAATAAAAGGATCCCGATTCATCAAGCGCGAAGGCCGCCCGTCGGATGACGCCGTCCTTTCCGGGAGAGTGATCGACAGGACTATCCGCCCGCTTTTCAACTCCCGCATGAGGAATGAAGTTCAGGTGATCACGACTGTTCTTTCTTATGACGGAGAGAATGATCCTGGAACATTGGCTGTCATAGCCGCTTCCGCCGCTCTTTCCATTTCCAATATCCCTTGGAACGGACCGGTTGCAGCTGTCCGCGTCGGACAAATCAAAGGAGAACTAGTGCTCAATCCGGTCAATGGAGACCTGGAAGAGAGCAATCTTGACCTCACGATATCCGGCACTAAGGAAAAGATAAACATGCTGGAAGCCGGCGCCAATATAGTTCCCGAGGAAGAGATCATGAACGCTTTCGTTTTCGGTCAGGATGCTATCAGGAAGATCGCGTCTTTCATTGAAGACATCGCCAAGGAAGTCGGAAAAGAGAAATCCGTGCCGGTTCTTCTTGAAGGAACGCCGGAATTCGAAACCAAAGTGAAGGAAATCCTTCTCACTGAAGGACTCGGCGAAGCATTATATGACAAAGACAAGAAGGTTATCGAAGAAAAAACCAAAGCTATCAAGGAACATGTCGAGGAATATATAAAAGACAACTTCAGCGAAAACATAGACAAGCTCAAGGAAATCGCCGAACAGGTTCTTGATGAGGTGTCGGATGAAATCGTGCACAAGAATATCCTTGAAAGCGAACAGAGGCCGGACGGAAGGAAACTGAGCGAAATAAGGCATATCGATTGCCAGGTAGGCATACTTCCAAGAACCCACGGAACGGGACTGTTCACCCGCGGAGAAACGCAAGCCCTCACCGTGACAACTCTCGGTTCTCCTGGAGATCAGCAAGTCATCGACACTATGGAAGTGGATATGAAGAAACGCTATATCCATCATTACAACTTCCCGCCATATTCCGTCGGTGAAGTGAGACCGATGAGGGGGCCGGGAAGACGGGAAATCGGACACGGAGCCTTAGCTGAAAAAGCCTTGGTGCCGGTCCTGCCAGCCAAAGAGGAATTCCCATATACCATCCTTCTGGTTTCAGAAGTGCTTTCCTCTAACGGATCATCTTCGATGGCATCGACCTGCGGATCTACCCTTTCGCTCATGGATGCGGGAGTTCCCATAAAGAGCCCCGTTTCCGGAATCGCCATGGGAATCATCGTCGACCAGGAAAACGAAGAGAAATTCAAGATCCTGACCGATATCCAAGGACTTGAGGACCATTACGGCGATATGGATTTCAAAGTTGCCGGAACGAAAGACGGCGTGACCGCCATGCAGATGGATGTCAAGGTGGACGGCGTGACTATCGACATGCTGAAAGCCGTACTCAGCCAATCGCATGAAAACCGCATGGAAATACTCGGGAAAATAACCGCCGCGATCCCTGAACCGAGAAAAGAGATGTCTCAATACGCTCCGAGGATAATCACCATGCAGATAAACCCGGAGAAAATCAGGAATGTCATCGGAACAGGAGGAAAGATCATTAACGAAATCATCGACGAAACCGGAGTGCAGATCGACATCGAAGATGACGGAATGATCTTCATCACTTCGCCGGATTCGGTTTCCGCCGATAAGGCCAAGAAGTGGATCGACAACCTCACCCATGAAGTCAAGGCTGGCGAAATATTCAACGCCCGCGTAACCCGCATCATGAACTTCGGAGCTTTCGCTGAAATCCTCCCAGGCCAGGAAGGGCTCATACACATTTCCGAACTTTCCGATAAGCGCGTAGAAAAGGTGGAAGATGTTTTGAAGATCGGGGATGTCGTTCCGGTCAAAGTGAAGGAGATCGACAGCCAGGGAAGAATAAACCTTTCAGCCAAAGCGGCAGCTAAAACTCTTTAGGCCGACATACTGATTGCGCAAAAACCGTTTTTTATTGTAAAATAGAAGCAGACTAAAAATCTGCTTCTATTTTTTTATTTTTTTATTCAAAACAAAATGGCTTCCCAACAAAATCCTATAAGCATATACGGCGCCGATCAGGAAAAGATAAGCAGAGCTCTCGACTCTCAAAACAAGAATATCGCCGTTGAAGATCTCCTGATCCATACGATGAAGGATGATTTGGAGACATTCAAGGATGGCACTTCCAGAAATTCCCTGAATCGGAAAAATCCGATTGAGGAAAAGATCCTGACAGGAAAGCAGCAGACCAGCCCTTTTCTTTCCAATATTCCTAAAAAATCGCGGTCGTTATCGGAAGAAAGCAATAGCCGTACGAATGAAGACATTCCCGTGAGGCCTCAGGGCTATGAAATAATACCTGAATCACCGAAAAAAGAGGCCGCTGCCTTCCTGACTCCGACAGACGGGATGAAAATAAACTGGTTCCTTGTTATAACGATCTTCTCAAGCATAGTATTCATATCCGGAGGAGCATATCTTTGGTTATCAAGCAATTCGAAAAACGCAAACACTTCTCCTGAAACAGGAACAGAAATGCCGGTTCAAAGCGAAGCTTCATCCAGTCAGGAAACATCCGGTTCGACAGGCATAGTTGCCGCTCTTTCAGATAGCCAGGCAAACTACATGCAACTGGACTTCGACAGCTCTGCTGCTAGCAGCATAGAAGATCAGCTTGAAAAATATATCCAGCTAGTCAAAAATGGCAATTACGCCTCGCCCATAGAATTCGACGTTACCGACATGCAGAACAACTCGGTTTCTCTTGATACGTTCCTAGATAAGATGAGCATCGGACTCACACCCGCCATACGCGCTCAATTAGGGACCACGTACAGCCTTTTCATTTTCAATGACACTGGAAACGCAAGGCTAGGACTGGAAATAGCATCGAAAAACGATACGAAACTCCAGGAAGAACTGACCAAGGAAGAGCCTTCCTTGGTCAAATATGTGCGTCCTCTACTTCTCGGACTGACCGTGCCGCCAGCCAGCAGCCCGTTCGCAAGCAGCAGCTATAACGGAGCAGCCATAAGATACATAAACTTCAACATCGGGAATGATATTTCAGTCGATTACACTGTCTTCAATGGCAAGTTCTTGATCGGAACAAGCAAATCGACTCTTCGATCGATTCTTGATTATGGCAGCAGCACCCAGCCATCACTCATACAACAATAGCTTAGGAAGATACCGCAAAACTGGTTAGCACAAGCTGTGGATAACCGAATGGATTGCTTCAAATAAGCAGTTTATCACCAGCAACAAAAAGAGATTTTCTTTTCTATCCGCGATTGCAAATAATCATCATCCGCCAAACCAAGACAGTCGCTGAAATGATGGCGCTATGATAATAAACCCCATTATGAGGCGCTTTCCGAAACAAGCCTGGCCGCAACATTGACTTTTGGTTTTTTTCCTGCTATAATGGACTTACTGAACGTTAAAAACTTAATATAAAGACGGCAGAACAGTTTTCAATCGCAATTTCCCCCTATTTGCGATTGAAAACCGTTCTGCTGTTCAAGTGTTTTGAGCAACGACTCGAAACCGCTTCGATTCTGACTCGAAGACCCTAAAATAAAAACAAAAAACATTTTCAAAATACAAATAAAAAGAAAATGAAAAAAAGTTCCTTCAAAAACCATCAAAGGCTACAATGCCAGAGAATGGTAGAACAGATTCTTATAAGTCAGAAATAAGAATAAACAAAGTCATGCACATAAAATACATGCACATCATAACTTTCGATGCCTCTCACCCGTGGCTAAGAAGTTTCCGTGTTACATGTTAGTACATGACAAACACTGGGGCGTTCATTCAGCCAATAAATTTTATTTGGGGCTTAGAACGCCTCGGTTTCCATACCGTGACCAAAATAATGAAAAAATAATCACCATGAAAGGGTGTTTTTTTATTGCCCGATTCGGCATATAATCAAAGAATGATGAAGAAGCAGAGACAAAGATTGGGAGCGCTCGGGGAAAAAATCGCCGCGGACTATCTCCGGAATAAGGGATACGAGATATTGGGAATGAACTATTTCAACCGCCAAGGAAAAAGGCTGGGCGAAATAGACATTGTCGCTAAAGATACCAGTAGGAATGAAATAGTTTTCGTTGAAGTCAAATCCAGGGATCAAAGGAGATTCGGCGATTCGTCTCCGGAAGAGAACATAACCGAGGCAAAACTGCATAAATTGGATAGGATCGCTCAAATATATATGAAAAACCCAGCCGTGGCTGATTTCAACTACCGCTTCGATGCTTTATCTGTCTGGATAGATAAAACCGCCCGGATTGCCAAGATAAAACATCTGAAAAGGCTTTGAATATTGAGCTCATGGACAACAGGCCTGTTGCCTGCTAAAATTGATATATTAAGAATAACCGTTAATAACCAAAGAAATGGACGCGAAAACACTTTTAGAATTGAAGGAGATGCTTCTTAAGGAAAAAGGCGAGCTAGAGGAAAACCTTTCCCGTATCGCAAAGCCGATGGACAAGAAGGAAGGCGACTATGAAACCAGTTTCGATGATATCGGAACTGATCGCGAGGACAATGCCACCGAAGTCGGGGAATATACCGACAACCTTTCTGTCGAAGTGACCCTTGAGAAGAGGCTTCAGGAAATAATCGAAGCTCTTGCGAGAATGGAAGACGGAACATACGGATTCTGCGAGAATTGCAAGAAAGAAATCGACATCGAACGGCTTCGTGCCAATCCGGCAGCGAAAACATGCATAAAATGCTAGCAAACCCTACATGCCAACCGGAACCAAGAAAACTCCTTCTTTGCTGTTGCTGCTGATCGTCGTTCTTGCCGACCAATTATCCAAGCATACTATCCGCCGCTCCGGCGGATTTTATATTTGCAACCATGGCATAGCCTTCGGAATACCGATTCCTTCAGAATTATTTTATCTTGCTTGGGGTATAATAATCGTGAGCATACTGATATTCAGGAAAAGGATTTCCAGAAACAGTATTTTCCCAGTCATGTTCGTCCTTTCCGGGGCGATTTCCAATATCATCGATCGGATCCGCTTCGGGTGCGTCACGGACTTCATCGATCTTCATATCTGGCCGGTTTTCAACTTGGCGGATATATCCATAACGCTGGGAGCTCTTTTAATCCTTATGTCTTGGGCTTTTCGTAAGCCCAGATAACCGCTTTGTCTTCAAAAGTCTTCTCAGCAGCCACGATCGGCCTCAAAAGCGAGCTCGTTGAAGTCGAGGTCGACAGCTATCTGTCAGGCCTTCATCGATTCAACATCGTGGGTCTTCCTGATATGGCAGTCAAGGAGTCCCAGGACCGCGTCGGTGCTGCCATCAGGAACAGCGGCTTCGTTCCGCCTCAGAAATGCGGAAGGATAACCGTCAATCTCGCTCCGGCCGACCTCAGGAAAGAAGGGCCGATTTATGATCTGCCGATAGCGCTCGGATTCTTGCTGGCAACCAAGCAATCCGTTTTTGAAAACAGGAACAAGATATTCCTGGGGGAACTTTCCCTTGACGGAAAGATCCGTCCGGTCAAAGGCGTCCTTCCCATGGCAATCCTGGCCAAGGAAAAAGGCATGACTGAATTTTTCGTTCCCCATGAGAATGCGACCGAAGCAGCCATTATGGCTGGCATCGACATCATACCCATAAGAACGCTTAATGAATTAGTGCTGCATCTTGAAGGCAAAAAGACTATTGAACCTTTCCCTAAGACCGATCTGGAAGCGCTTTTCAAACAGGAAGACTGGATATTGGACATGGAACATGTCAAAGGTCAGGAACATGCCAAAAGAGCCCTGGAAATCGCTGCCTCCGGCGCCCATAACATACTGCTCAACGGCCCTCCGGGATCAGGCAAGACACTCCTAGCCAAAACATTGCCGTCTATCCTTCCAAGGCTCAGCCTTGAAGAGGCCTTGGAAATCACCAAGATATTTTCCGTCGCCGGTTATCTTTCCAGGGGAACCAGCATCATCACGAAAAGACAGTTCCGTTCGCCTCATCATAGCGCTAGCGCCGTTTCGCTGGTTGGCGGAGGGACGTTCCCGCGCCCTGGAGAAATCAGCCTGTCTCATCGCGGAATCCTGTTCCTGGATGAATTTCCGGAATTTTCCCGCCAAGTGCTTGAAAACCTTAGACAGCCGTTGGAAAACGGCAGCATTACGGTTTCCAGAGCCCAAGGAACGCTCGAATTCCCGGCCAACTTCACTCTTGTCGCGGCCATGAATCCTTGCCCTTGCGGCAACGCGACCGATCCGGAAAAATCGTGTTCCTGCTCTTTGTCGTCGATTCTTCGATATCAAGCCAAAATATCGGGACCGATTCTTGATAGGATAGACCTTCATATCGAGGTGCCGCGGATAAAATTCGAGCATTTGTCAGGGAATAGCTCTCAGGAAAAATCCAAAGATATACGGCAAAGAGTCGAGAAAGCAAGAGCGATCCAGAGGAAAAGGTTCGACGGATTGAAAATAATCACCAATAGCGAGATGGGAAGCGACGAAATGAAGCAATTCTGCCGCTTGAGCGACAAATCGCTTGAGCTCATGAAAACGGCTGTTTCGCGTTTCCATCTGAGCGCCAGATCATATTTCAGGATCATCAAGGTTGCGCGCACCATCGCGGATCTTTCCGGTTCAGAAAACATAAGCCCCGAACATATCGCTGAAGCTATACAGTATCGTTTTAAGACAGACTAGGACTAGACTGGAGACAAGGATGCGAAATTTCATGAGAAATAAACTCGGACGCTCCGTTTTCTTCTCAAAATATTCACGCCTCTGGCAGGTTAGCATGTCGCAGAACATTTTGAAGAAAACGGGCATCCTCAGACAGGATTTCTCATGAAATTTCGCATCCTTGTCCTAGTTATAGAATATTTGTCTACCCCTTGATAAATTATGTTTATGCCCCTACAATTTAGGAATGAGGCATATTTTCAGAAGAAAAAACATAATCATGCTGTTTCTTTTGGCGGGCCTTTTTTCTTTTAAGGCTTTCGCGTTCTTTCCAGGAAGCGATCAGAAAGAAATCGATTTTTCGCGTCATCCGAAGTCGGTCAGGATAACCGCTAACGGGCTTGATTTCGATATCGAGACAACTGCCGGGACTGTCGGCGACGCGCTAAGCGAAAATCATATAGCCCTGGGCAGCCATGACAGGATAACTCCTGATATCGCTACCAATATAACGCCTGGGCTGAATATCGAGATAACCAGGGCTTCGAAAATAAGAATTGAGGCCGATGGGAAAACAGTAGAGGCCTATACCCTGCAAAAGGATATAGGGAAAGCCCTAGCTGAAAACAATCTGGCACTTGGGCGCTTGGACAAGACAGCTCCCGAGAAAAACACACCCATAAGCGACAACCTGTCCATCACTGTTACCCGTATAAATATAGAGGAGGTTATTGTTCCGGAAGACATCGATTTCAAGACGATAACGAAACTCGATGCCAAGATGGGCTGGCAGGAGAAAAAGACCGAACAGGAAGGGGAAAACGGAACCCTGGAGGTCAAATACCGCATAACCTATAAGAACGGCAAGGAAGTGTCGCGCGTAGCGTTGGAAAAGAACAAGGTCAAGGATCCTATGCCTGAAATAATCACCCAGGGGACATACGTCAAGCTAGGCGACAAGCACACCGGCCTTGGCACCTGGTATGCCTTCCAAGGAGGCTTGTATGCAGCCAGTCCCTGGCTTCCGATCGGATCTTTCGCCAAAGTGACCAATAAGGCTAATGGGAAGTCGGTGATAGTTAAAATAAACGACCGCGGCCCGTTCGGCAAAAACCGCATCCTCGACCTCGATAAAGTCGCTTTCCAGAAAATCGCCAGTCTCGGAGCGGGAGTTATCGACCTGAAGGTTGAGGAAGTGCTGAATTAGTTTGGGGTTTCTTAAAAATAAAGCAAAAAATTAAAAGAAATAAACTCGAACGCTCTGTTTTCTTTTCAAAATATTCACGCCTCTGATTCGTTAGTGCTCCACGGAACATTTTGAAGAAAACAGGCATTCTCAAACAGGATTTCTTTTTATTTTTTGCTTTATTTTTAAGAATACCTGCTCTCTTTCTTTTTTTATTTTATGCCTAAAAAACATCTAGGACAAAACTTTCTTCGCGATGAAGCGGTGCTGCAGAGAATAATCGAATCATCCAGCCTTTCAACCGATGATTTAGTTTTGGAAATAGGGCCTGGAGAAGGGGTGCTGACCGAAAGATTAGCCGAGCACGCCAAGAAAGTCATTGCTATTGAAATCGACGGGGATCTGATTGGAAACCTTAGGGACAAATTCAAAGACGACCCCAGCGTCAGGATAATCAACAAGGACATCCTGAAAATGAATCTGCCAGAATTCATTGCCAAGGAATTCAAGGATGGGAAATACAAACTGATCGCCAATATCCCTTATTACATAACTTCACCGATAATCAGGCTGTTTCTTGAAACGAAATTACCTCCGACGGAAATGATCCTCATGGTTCAGAAAGAAGTGGCCGAAAGGATTGTCGCCAAACCGGGAAGCATGAGCATACTGGCCGTTTCCGTGCAGTATTATGCCCAAGCAGAACTCTTATTCGATGTTGATGCTGAGTCATTTTATCCGATTCCAGAAGTGGATAGTGCTGTTATCCGCATAAAGCCAGAAGCAAGATCTAGGAATAGGGATGAAGCAAAGAAATTCTTCCGGGTTGTCAAAGCTGGATTTTCATCCAAAAGAAAAACTCTTTCCAATAACCTATCAAGCAGCTTTTGCTTGAACAAGAAAGAAGTCGATGAAAAGCTAAAATCAGCAGGACTTTCACCGATTCAAAGAGCGCAGGAGCTCAATATTGAAGATTGGGAAAGATTAGCGAGTATATTCTAGAAAAAAATCCGAAATAGAAAAGCATGTTGGCTATTGATTCTATCAAGTAAGAAAAGCCGGATAAGAAAATGAGAAGAAATCTTGGATTCGTGTTTTATAGAATAAAGAAAGGCAAGCAAAAAACAAAAGAAATCCTGTCTGAGGATGCCCGTTTTCTTCAAAATGTTCCATGGTGTTCTAACCTGCCAGAGGCGTGAATATTTTGAAAAGAAAACGGAGCGTCCGAGTTTATTTCTTTTGTTTTTTGCTTGCCTTTCTTTTAAATAGCATCGGGTCAACCTGCATTATTTCACAAACACGATAAGCACCAAGATCAGACCATAAGCGGCCGACAGCGGCAGAACACACCAGGGAAGATTTTTCGGCTCGATATCCTTTTTCTGAAGGATGAGATAGGAAGCTCCGCCGAAAAGGACAGCCCACCAAAAAAGGCTCCTCTCATTCAAAAGGAAGACGCTTAGGACATAGGAAACGAATACGCTTGCGCCGATGATCATTCGGCCTTTTTTTTCACCGAAAACCACAGGAATAGTATAGACGCCGTCTTCCTTGTCCCCTTCTATGTCTTTCAAGTCCTTGACCGGGATGGAAAGGGTATAGGAAACGACAAGCAGCGCGATTATCTTTATGGATATGCTGTGGATATCCTGGCCGCTAGCCATCAGGATGAACCCCAGGAAAAATATCATCAAAGAAGCCAGAGCGCTTGCGAATGACGCCACGCCGATATAGCGTTTGAGGCGCATCGGAGGAGCGGAGTAGAACCAGGCCAGGATGTTATATGCCAATAGCAGGAAGAAGAAATCGAAGCCGACGATCAGTCCTCCCAGGAGAGAAAGGGCAAGATAAACTATGCCCAGATGCAAATATTCCTCCTCGCTGAAAATCGAACAGGGAAGCGGGCGCGACATGTTGGTTATATTGTCTGTCTTTTTGTCATGTATGTCGTTTATAACTACGGACGACAGCCAGGAAAGCCAGACGCTCGTTAAGAGAACCAAGATTGCCAGTATCGGGAACAGGCCGAGCGCGATGTTCTGAGGATAATAGAATATTCCCAAGCCTATTCCCATAAAAAAGAGCCCCGCGTGGTATATAAGCTGTGGATAACGTGAGTTTTTAGCTGTTTCAATGACTTTTTTCTTGTCTATAAGCCAAAAAAGGACTACTAAGAGAAAAATCAGCAAAAGATAGAATATGAAGTCCAATTTGTAGACAAATGAGAATCTGAGGCTTCTGAAATCGATTCCCCATATTTTCTCGGTAGTGCCGAAAAGCTGGACCGCGTCGAAGCCTTGAATGCTTGAAATGGGCATTTTTTTCGCCAGGAAAAGATAACAGAAAGTGAAAAGCATCGGGAAGCTTCCCATAAAGAAAAACGTCAGATAAGCCAAAATAGCCGTAAAAACGGTTTTGAGCGTGCTTTTGGTTACCAAATACACGAAAACTGCCAGAAGAAAAATGGCAGAAAAGAAGGTTATTCTGGTTCCGAAATACATAATCCCCGATGGCAGATTGCCGAAAAGGGTCAGGAACTGCAGCTTGAGATCCGCGGCACTGCTGAGAATATAGAAGCTCCAGAACGTTTCACCGCCTGTTTTTACCATATCGATAAGCGGAGGGAGAAGGACGACAAAGGACGCCGCCAGAAAAAGGACGGACAATTTCCTCGGATTGACTCTTAGGACAAAGGAAAGCATCAGCCAGAGAAGAAGGAAGGTGATCGAAAAAAAGAGCAGGTTGTGAATGAATTCAAGCACTGCCTCATAGGGAGCTATGGACGCGGTTTTCGCCAAGAACTGCTCAGTGAATGTCCTGAGAAAGATTATGCACAAAAAGACACTTGTCCAGACGACAACAGAAGTCCTTTTCTCGGTTATGCTTTTAGCAAATCTGCTTAGCTTTTCCATATATCAAACTCTAGCAATCTTTGCCGACTGTTGCAACCGATGAATCAGAAGTTATGCACATCTGGGGTGTTTCACGATTTGACAAAGTTTGTGGTATAATTTGACTATTATGAAAGTGAGAAATATAAATTTTTCTTTTTTGATTTTGGCGAGCCTGGTCATAATGAGCTTTGGCTTTTATGCTGCCGCTGAAAATTCTTCTCAGGGCGCAAAGAACATCTTCCAGGACAGCGACCAGGATGGATTATCCGACCAGGAAGAGAAGCTCTATGGGACCGATCCGGCGAAATCGGATACTGACGGGGACGGATATTCCGACGGAGCGGAAGTAAAAAGCGGCTATGATCCGTTGAAGCCAGCCCCGGGAGACAAGATCACTTACGGCACAGCATCCCTAAGTCAGAATTCCGCTGCCGGCGCAGAAGCGGAAAGACCCAACCTCACAAAGGCAGTGGCGAGCAAGATTGTCGAGATTTCCAACTCAACCGACGCGGAAGATCAGAACATGACCATAGAGGAACTGAAATCCATGGTTGAAGAATCGATGACAGCCTCGGGAAAAATATCGGATGACGCCCTTCCTCAAGTCGACCCGAAGGATTTGAAAATAAAGAAGCAGAACTATTCCGGACTCAGCGATGAAAAGGCTGCCGAGAAAAAGAAAAGCGACTTCATAAAATACATAACGGCTGTCATCTATGTCATTTCCAGCAATTCGCCTAAGCCGATAACCTCCGTCTCGGATCTCGGAACAGTCTCGACATATGTGACGGAAAAGATCGTTACCGCGCTCACCAATCGCGATTCGTCAGCACTTGAAGATCTCAATAAAAGCGGCGACAAGATGTTTTCCCAGCTCAAGGAAATCGAGGTTCCGGAAGAAATCTCAGATACCCACATAAAAGCCCTCCGTTTCGCCCTTTATGCGAAGAACCTTGAAAGCGTCGTTCCCGCGAACAACGAGGATCCATTGGGCGACATCGCCAATTTCGGAAAAGTGGAAGCCTTCATTTCAGTCGTCAGCCAATTCGCCGACACGGTACAGGCTGATTTCAAGAAATACGGGGTTGATTATAACGATCAGGAATTCATGGATAAGCTCAAGGATCTCGGATTGGACATAAGCAGTGATGATATAGAAAGCGCCACTTCGGCGCTGGATACCGCCTCTTCGGCGGCAGGCATAATAAATCTGGATAATTTATCCCAGTAGCGCATCTTTACCATGCCCCCCAAAACAAACAGGAAAAACTTTCTTTCGACTGCTGGGAAATATCTGTTCGTGGCCTTTTTCATCCTGACGCTGTCGCTTTCCCCGATGGGAGCCAAGGAGTCGCACGCCTGGGACGCCATCATCGGAGCAGCCTACCACCGGATGCTCGACACCATCTATGACAATATCAAGGGAGCTATCCTGGCCGCGCTCAAGCAGGCGGCCGCCAAAACCATCAACGACCTCATTGGGAAACTGGTAACCGGCTCGTCGCCTTCGAGCACTAAGTTCATATATGATTGGCAGGACTATCTCAAGGATCAGCCTAAGAAAGTGGCCAACAGCTATATCAACGATTATCTGAGCAAGGTAACCGGCGGGATGGCCTCCTCCAACTTCACCTCGAGCGAAGGGTTCAGCTCCGGCAGCAGCTATGCCAAATCCTTAGTGAGCCTCGCCCAGTCGACTACGTCCCTTTCCAGCAACGAGGCGCAGCTCACATATACCAGCGACCCGGCCGACATGTTCTCCAATGGCAACGGGCTCAAGGATTTCAACAACTATCTTTCCGGCGTCAACAACCCCTGGTCCTTCCAGATCAATGCTGACGATGTCTGGAATGCTAAAAAATCTGACGAGGAGAAGATAGCCAGCGACCAAGGCCTAGCCTATAGCGGATACAAGGCAACTGTCGACAAGGACGGGAATTATGTCATCACTCCCGGATCCAACACCAAAGATGCCGTTTCCAATGCCCAGGATATCGGAAACAAGGCTGTCGCCTCTGCCAACCATCCGGCAGAAGTCATTGTGTCCATTGTCACCCAGATCCTCACCAAGGCCATCACGAACGGGATCGGAAACATCCAGAGCATCATCAGCCAGGCGATTGCGGGAAAAGAGACCAGTTCGGTTTCGGACGCTCTCACGAGTGCCGTTACCGGAGCGGTTTCGGACACCGCCAACAGCCTCGGAAGCAGCGTGATCACCGGAATCACCAACAGCATAACCAGCAGTTCAAGCGGTTCGACCGCATCGACAGGCGCAACCACAGGTACAAGTTCAGGTACAGGTGCAGGCTCTCTCGGACAGTTCTGGCAGAGCCAAGGGCTTCCGGCCCCGACGCAATAAAGAACACGGCAAAGAAAGTTAATAACTTTTATTCGAAATAAAAATAAAATACGGTGAAGAATATAGCAAAAAAAATCAACTTGACAAATAAATGCAATCCTTTTTTTGTAGTTATTTTTTTTGTTGCAACGCTGATCATATCATTCAATTTGAGTGTCAGTAATGCAAGAGCTTATTGGAATGATTACAAAACATGCCAGTGCTATGTCAAAGAATCAGCTCCTGTTGACCAAACGGATGTATATCGTCCAGACACAAACAAACCGTATGTCGATGAGGACGCTGAAGGGGGAGACTGTTCGAAATGCGATTCTAAGTGCAATGACATAAAAAGCAAACTATCAGAAGATGACAAAAAAAATTTCGTAGCCTTAGACTGCAAAGAAAAAATCAAAGATAACAAAAAAACTGAGGATGCAAAAAAAGGTATCCCCAGCGGAGACGGAGCCAAGGCTGGCGTGTGCGGGAATATGGATATTTTTTCGATAATGGAAGTATTCAAATGTCTTCTTCTTTATGTCCTCTATTTCGCAAAACTCGTCCTAAACATGGCATTCCTCCTTTTCAAATGGACTATCGATGTAGATAGCCTCAACAAGGTCATGGGCAGCTCAGTCATATACCAGATATGGAAGATCGTTCGCGACATGCTCAATATCCTGTTCATAATGACACTTCTTTTTTCTGCCTTTGCAACAGTCTTGCAAATACAAAGCTACAACTACAAGAAAATTCTCCTTAATCTGATCATCATGGCGCTTCTAGTCAACTTCAGTTTCCCGATTACCCGCTTCATCATCGACGTCTCCAACGTGATCATGTATTTCTTCGTCAACACGCTTCTTAATGGCGGATCGGGAGCTGACGACCTCCTTAGTTCCTCCATGCTGGGTCCTCTTCTTGGCAACGTAAGCACTAAGGACTCTCTTCTTTTCCTCATCGCTGCCATCGTCTTCGTCTTCGTTTTCGCCATAACCATCCTCGTATTGGCAGTGCTGCTTCTTATCAGGACTGTCGCCCTATCTATCCTTATCATCTTCTCCTCAGTTGCTTTCGTTGGTTCGATTGTCCCAGGAACAAGCCTGGCAAAGACGGCTCATGGCTGGTGGAGCAGCCTTATGGAATATTCATTCTTCGGTCCAGTCATGGTCTTTATGGTATACATAGCCGCCAAAATGATGACCATCATACCAAAAGATCAGTTCAGGGATATGGCAAACGCCACCAACACCGACTCGCAGACAGCCATCTTCATCTCCGCCGCAACATTCTATGTCATCCCGCTAGTCATCCTCTGGATGGGAATGCTAAGCGCCAAAAGAGGAAGCGTCATCGGATCAAGCATAGTGGTCAGTACGGGAATGAAATGGGGAGGAAGATTCGCCAGAGGCGCAGGAAGAGGAGGTCTCATGGCAACAAGCAGAGCAACAGGCACTATGGGACTTGGCAATGCACTAGGTGAGGGATGGAAAAATTTCAAAAAAAATGGACCACTTTTCGGGACGGATATTCAGGACCGGAAAAAGGCTGAGTGGCAGAAAAGATTATCCGGGGTTAAGTTTGGCGACAAGAATGCTGTGAGAGATCTTGATAGAAAGAAAGTTAATGAGCTTAGAAAAGAATGGAAGGATAACGGAGGCGCTTCTGATGAAGATATTCAGAACAGCCTTAAGAGCAAAAACAAAGTCGAACAAATGGCTGCTGCCCTTGAAGCTGCTGAGAAGAATGGATTCAAGGATGACAAGAGAGCCGGAGGGCTTAGCGCTTTTGAACAATACAAGAAAGCTCTTGAATCCATTAAGGACGACCCTGCTTACAAGAAGCTGTTTGATGATAAGATTGGCGAGAAGAATGTCAAATTCAAGATCCTTTATGATATCGACACTAATCGCAGAGATGCAAGCGGAAACATAATGACTCATGAACAAATATACGCTGACCATCTTGGAGGAATGAATCCCAAGAAACTAGCACAGCAGAAGGGCCTGCACGAGAACATAGGAACAGATAGCGACCTGAAGCAATTCATGACAAACGAAAGGGCTAATGATCCTGCTAACTACAGGAGTATTTTCAGGGAAATATCCAAAGAAAATAAGAAAGCCAGGGATGCATATATAAACAACCAAATGGCTCCTTAATTTTATAGGTTCACAGACGGATTATTCCCACCATTTAAAATAACTGGAAAATGAATCTGGAATCAATGCACTATCCGATGTTTGTCCGCGACAAAAATGAAACCAACGAAGAAGTTATAGCTCGTTGGGATATTTTTGATACCCTTCCAGAAAACATCCAGGAGAAGGTTTCGAGTGATGACACCGCGAATGAGATAAAATCATTAGCAGATGGATTCAATCTTGCTCCGATGCAGATCATGGCGGTTTCAAGAGCTATCCGCCGCTACTATTTCGGAGA
Organism: Candidatus Moraniibacteriota bacterium; assembly: GCA_013334765.1. GTDB lineage: Bacteria > Patescibacteriota > Minisyncoccia > Moranbacterales > UBA2206 > JAAXWW01. The sequence goes on from JAAXWW010000009.1 coordinate 23,464, forward strand.
AATAAGCCTGGAAGGGATCCTTGTTTCGATTTCTCAAGAAACCGGCCTTGACGCCCGAACTTGCGAGGGAATATATAAGGCAATCAAGGAAAAAATCATCACTAGCACAGTCAGAGAACCCGCAAAAATGATTCAAATAACCATTTCCGAGGCATTAAAAAAATATTCGGAAATAGGAGAGCAGGCGATCACATCGGAAAAGCTGGAACTGAAATCATTCCCATATCCAGTCCGTCCATCGATCAACAATTGGATTTCGGATTATACCTTCACTGTCGGATTCAACAACAAAAATCCGATGATGCGCGGAAACTATCTTTTCCACAACAAAAACACCGAGCGGCTGACAGAAGAGGAAAGGAACAGGCTGTCCCAGATATTGAAATCGCTCGATGAAAACACCCCCATATCCATTGATGAATCCAGCAAGGCCGTCCTGTTTTTGAAAATGGAAAAACCTCAAGAAAGACAGGGATATATCCCGCGCCAGAAAAACAATCCGCCAGCGAGTGATGATGACAGCATCCTCAAGGACAGACTGAGCGCCTGGAGAAGAAGCGGCGGCATGGAACATGGAGCATGGAACATGGAGCAGAAAAACAATTCAAAAGATCAAGATGATTTCCATAATGAAAACGCTTCTAGCCTCCAAAAAAATAACCTCCAAAACGATACCGTGCCAAGCAGGATGATTTTCTCTTCGCCGCAAAGGCTTCCGATCGAAAAGAACATACCGAAAGTGGATAATAATGCCGTTTTTCAGAAACCGTCGCCAGTTTCCAACCCGACACCGAAAGAACCGGCGAAGACATACTTCAATGAGCCGGTTGATCTCAGCAACATGCAAATAAAATCAGCCAACAGCAATAACCCCACAGTAAGAAACGTGGTAAACTTGAGAGAAGAATAATATCGGAACAACCTTATGCTATTCGGAGTCCCGCAATTCATAGACATGGAGGACAAGATCGTCGGTCCTCTTACTGCCAAGCAGCTCGGCTGGCTGGCGATTGCCGGCGTTATCGCCCTCGTCCTTTACGCGACGCTCGACATGACCGCCTTCATCATCGCCTGCATCCCTGATTTCATCTTCGCGGCGGCTTTGGCTTTCTATAAGCCATTCGGACAGCCTCTTCCCGACCTCATTTCCAATATGTTCTCCTTCACATTGAAACCGAAAGTATATATTTGGAAAAAAGTCGTCGAAAATTCAACCTACAAGCCGGAAATATCGAAAAGGTCATCAAGAGTGGAAAACAAGCTGCTCAGCAAGAACAGCCTTTCTCAAAAAAACATCTCTGAAATTTCAGACCTGCTCGATATCACGAAAAAATAAGGGCGGACATCATGGCTTTTTAGCTTGGTCTCTAGTATAATCATATCTATGGAAAGACTTCATAATGACAACTTAGGCGGAAAAACGACCACTGCGGCAGCGCAGAAATTCCTTGAGATCGCTGAGATCAAAGAGGACGTGGTGGTTCTCAAGAACGGTTCCATCCGGGCTGTCCTCGAGATTTCTTCCATTAATTTCGACTTGAAATCCACAGCGGAACAGGAAGCCATCATCACCCAATACCAGAATTTCCTCAACTCGGTCGATTTCCCCATACAGATACTGATAACTTCAAGGAAGCTCAATATCGAAAGCTATCTGGAATTCCTGAATGACAAGGAGCGGCACCAGAAGAACGAGCTTCTCAGGCTTCAGTTGTCGGAATATTCCAATTTCATAAGCAACCTAGTGAGCGCTTCCAATATCATGGACAAGAATTTCTATATCGTCATCCCGTTCTCTCCGATTGAAAACAAGCAGCAAGGATTTTTCAGCAATCTGTTCAACATGCTCAACCCCAAGAAGAACATCATTGAAAAAAGAGAGACTTTCGAGACCTACAAGAATCAGGTTTACCAGCGCGTGGATCATGTGATCGCCGCGCTTTCCGGAATAGGGCTCAGGATCATCCCGCTCAAGACGCAAGAACTGATAGAGCTGTTCTTCTATGCCTATAATCCTTCGGTATACAACTCGACATCCATCGAAGACATAAGCAAACTGGAAATAAAATAATGATAAACATGTTCACGAGAAAAAGGGAGCGGGAAGTCTCTTCTCAGGAAATCGATGAAATCATGCGATCGGAAAGGAGCTATCAGGAAGGACTCACCAAGCTGCATGATCTTCTCGCTCCAGCCGCCATAAAAATAACCCCCAAGATGATCCAGGTAGGGGAGACTTTCACCGAGACCATTTTCGCGATCACCTATCCGAGATATCTCCACAGCAACTGGTTTTCTCCTATCATAAATATCGACATGCCGATAGACATCTCGATGTATATCCATCCCATCGATACCTATGACGTATTGAAATCCCTCAGGAAAAGCATAACCCAGGTGGAATCGCAGATCCAGATCGAACAGGAAAAAGGACTGGTGAGGGATCCCGCGCTTGAAACGGCTGTTCAGGATATCGAGGAATTGCGCGACAAGCTTCAGCAAGGAACGGAAAAATTCTTCCGTTTCGGACTGTATATAACCGCCTATGGAAACACGGAGAGGGACGTCGACGAGATAACCAAAAGCATCGAAGCGATCCTGGAAGCCCAACTGGTCTATGTGAAGCCTGCCATATTCAAATCGGAACAGGCCTTCAAATCGACGCTGCCGCTTGCCAACGATACTCTTGATGTTGCCAGCAACATGAACAGCGGACCGCTTTCGACGACATTCCCTTTCGTTTCCTCGACGCTTTCGACCAATAGCGGGGTCCTTTACGGAATCAACCGCCACAACAACAGTTTGGTCATATTCGACCGGTTCGAGATGGAAAACGCCAACATGGTCGTTTTCGCCAAGTCCGGAGCCGGAAAAAGCTATATGGTGAAGCTCGAGGTCCTTCGTTCCATGATGCTCGGAACGGACGTAATCATCGTCGATCCAGAAAACGAATACCACCATCTTTGCGACACTGTCGGCGGAACATTCGTGAAAATATCGCTGAGTTCCAACCATAATATCAACCCTTTCGATCTTCCGCACATCGGAGACGATGACGATCCAGAAGACATCATCAGGAACAACATCGCCAGCCTTTTGGGGCTTCTGCACATTATGCTCGGTTCCATCACCCCTGAAGAGGATTCCGTCCTAGACAGGGCGATCCATGAGACATACAGCGTCCGTGATATCACTCCCACAACCAATATAAACCTCATTCCGCGGGAATCGTTCCCGACCATGTCCGACCTGTATCAAGTGCTTCGCAGCATGGATGGAGGGGAGTCATTAGCCATCCGCCTTGAAAAATATACCGAGGGTGTGTTCTCGGGATTCCTGAATCAGACAACTAACGTCAGGATCAATAACAGCCTAGTCGTTTTCAATATCCGCGACATGGAAGAAGAGCTCCGCCCGGTAGCTATGTACATAATCCTGCAATTCATGTGGAACGAGATGAGGAACAACCTCAAAAGAAGGCTCCTAGTGGTTGACGAAGCATGGGTCATGATGAAATACGACGATGCGGCGTCCTTCCTTTTCGGAATCGCCAAGCGCTGCAGGAAATACTATACCGGACTGACCACTATCACTCAGGATGTCAACGACTTCCTGACTTCCCGTTATGGCAAAGCCATCGTGACCAACTCATCCATCCAGCTGCTCCTCAAGCAATCCCCAGCTGGAATCGATGTCATTTCAGAGACATTCTATCTCACTGATCAGGAAAAGTTCCTCCTGCTCGAAAGCAATGTCGGAGAGGGAATCTTTTTCGCAGGACTCAAGCATGTCGCCATCAAGATTGTCGCCTCATATTCGGAAGACCAGATAATCACGACTGATCCAGCGCAGCTATTGGAAATAGAGAATGCCAAAAAAGAATTCGCCGAAGAAGAATCCGCTAATTAATATTTAGCTCAATTCAGTGTCAGAAACAGAGAAAAGCAGCCGACTGGAAGCTGCAAGGGCCGGCAGCCACATACGAAGCACCTCGAATACGCTGAAAAACGCCAAGCCGTCCTTCAAGCTCCTTTTCTATCTCCAGGTTCTTGATCTGTTTTTCCTGGTAGCCTTCGCAGCTGCTCTCCTAAAGGATCTCCTAGATTTGATAGGCATAGGTTCCCTTCCTGCCATCGGAACAGTCGTGACATTGATGGCATCCACAAGTATTTTTGCAGCACTGTTTATTACTGGATCAACTTCAAAAAGAAAAACATTAAAGGGCATATGGAAGAGCGCATGGAAAAAATACGGAGTTGTTGGGGCAACAACTATCGTTGAGATGCTATTCGGACTTAACTTTATTCCTTTCGAAACATTTGCTGTCATTATCGCTTTCTATCTCACACTAGTGGAAAGGAAAAATACAGCGGAAAGCCAGTCAGAATCACAAACGACTGTCAGGGCCAGCAACGTTTCCAGTATCAATTCAGATAGAAAAACAAATAATCAAAAAGATCTCCCCAACGAATACGATTATGCGGATGCAGCTTAGCAAAAAAATGAATATCCTGGCAGAAAACAAGGAACTGGCTATCAGCTCGGCGGTTATCGTTTTCTGCATCATTCTCGGGCTGGCTTTTCCGTCCGGCAATATCATTGAAGAAATCACCAAAAATATCTTCTTCTTTGTCATACTCCCCGTTTCATATGTCAAGATCGTTCTCAAAAAGAATACTTCCGATTTCGGTTTCAATATGAGAAACAACACGGCGGGACTAAGATGGGGAGCCATTAGCCTAGCTGCTTCACTTGCTTCTTTCTATCTCCTGGTCGAATTCACCCCTTTTGAAAAAAACTATGGGCTTTCAGCATACGCTAGCGGCAATTTCTGGTTTTTCGTCCTGTATGAGCTGGCCTTCGTCAACCTGGCCCTTTTCATCAATGAATTCTTCTTCCGAGGATTCGTGTTGAACATTTTCTTGAAAAAATTCGGGTATCTTTCAATCGCGATCCAATCGATACTCTATATATCGCTCGCCATCATGACTGAATCATCCGTCTGGCAGATAGCTCCGCTAGCGGTATTGTCCGTAACCGGAGGGATAACAGCCTACAAGACCAAGTCTTTTCTTTATTCCTATTTTTCCGGATTGTTAGCTATAATAATACTGGGTGCTTACCTTATTCATCTCGCCAGATAGAATCCTTTTGAAGATCAGATCGAAAACGCATATAAAAAATTCAAATAAGCTATGAAAAATAAAATCAACAAATCGATGAAGGGCTTGGTCTTTTCTCTTTTTGCCGTCTTCGGGATGATATTCATGCCGGTTTCTCCCGCCCTAGCATCCCTTATCGGAAGCCTCAGCGCCACAGAGAACATGGACGACATCCTTGGCGAACTGGGATTTGACAAGACAGCCATTCAGGATCAGGCCATGATATTCAATTCTGCCAGATTCAAGAAGCCTCAGCCGCAAGTCTCACTCATATTCACCCCGACCGACCCGATCGACGGGCAGAGGGTTATCGCCACCGCCACCCCGATGTATTTCCTGAACGACATGAAGGATATGTATTTCACATGGTTCTTGAAAACCAAGGACTGTCCGAAAGCCAACAAGAACGGGGATAACTCCGGGAACTATAACTCGGAGTGTGATCTCAATAATGACGAAAAGGTCGACGTAGAGGACTGGAAGATAAAAGCCATGCGCATCTATGCCAACAATGACTTCAATTGGAACGGCGCCGATTATTCCAGCGATAACGATGACGACGGATACCAAGCTATTCATGGAGGAGATGACCAGAAATGGAAAAACAACTTCTGCTATGTGCATGACACCAAAACCGGCTGGGAATTCCTCATGTATAACAAGGATACCCAGAAAGCCGGCTGCGATGATCCGGAAGGGCACCTCTTCCCGAATGCAACCAATGGCAAGGGCAGCGACAAGGAAACAATCGGAACGACCGGAGATGGAATATTCACAGCCAGCGAAGAAAAGTTCTGGCATACCAGCCCTGATGACTCGGACACGGCAGATACCGGTCACGTCGACGAAGCCAACATCGCGGGACTCGGCGCCAATGAATTCAAGTGGACATATTCGAGCGGAGACGAAATAGGAGTGGCCGTGGAGGGAATATCAGTCGAACCGACCAAAGCGGCTGACGCATCATATAAAATAATGTGGGCAATGCTTAATAACAAATGCGACGTCATCCATGCTTCGGACACCGATGATCCGACGGAGCTGCACATTACCGGAATAGACATAACCGACCAAACCACTTCGATGACTGTCCAGGATCTGAACGATTGCCTCTATGACAACATGACGACACCCTCTGAAAGCACCGGACAAGCCGGAAAACTGGATGTTACGGTTTCCCAGACGCCTGCCAATCCGACCAATGACTCAAGCGGAAATGGGACAGGCGACAAGGTATCATTCGTCGCTTCGCTTTCCGATGATGTCGATTCGAGCTATATTTCATACGGCTGGGAAGTATTCGAAGCCGACAAATCCAATACTGACGACTGGGGTGATCCGCTCTTGAAATCCGAAATCCCGAACGCGACTGCGACAAGCGGCATAGGAACGAATACTTTCAGTTTCAAGATGGATTTCGATGATCCGAAGCCGTATATGAAAGTCAAGGTGACTGCGACGGAAACGATGTCCGACGGTGAGACAAGGGAAGGGCATGACTTCGCCATCTTCCCTATATCATCGACTTCAGAGGGCATAAAAGCCTACGCGGCAAAGGTTTCCGATAACGGCAAGGTAAGCCTGGATACATCGAAAGAGATGTGCGTCGATGATGACGGCAATCCGATAAGCGACTGCTCTGTCACCAAAGACCAGATAATCGGCCTGGAATTCGGCAGCGCCGGAAACTATGACAATTATTCCTGGACGCTCAACGGAGAGCCTATAACCTACAAGGAATGCTTTTTTGAAGGATGCGGCGGAAACACCAACAAAGCCTTCTTTCCTGTCGTAGACAACAGCGGATCGAGCTATAACGTCCAGCTTATCGCTACTAAAGACACCGGGGAAAAGGTGACGCTTTCGAAAACATTCAAGATAACAGACCCTTCTTTGAATATAGTGTCTCTGGACACATCGACATGCAAAGCCAAGAATCTCGGCTATTTCGACAACTATGACGGGACTACCACTCCGGTATACAGCACGGTCGATTTCGAGGCCGCTTCAGGAGAAACCATAAAGCTTGCTCCGGAAAACATAGGATCATCCCTTTCTAATGACCAGTTGGAATGGTATGTTGACAGCGCCTTAGTATCAGCCAATGACGATGGAAGCATAGAGTTTCTTGGAAAAAACAATGGCGAATATTATAATGTGTCCCTTTACGGACACTATGTCCCCGACACGAATACCATAAAAGCTCTCATACAATACTGGGGTGTCAGCTATAGCGAAATCTATGATAAAAATCTGGGAAAAACGATTTCCATACGCATGACTGATTCCTTTTCAGGACAATCGGAAGCAGCATTGGATCGCCAGAAAAACAAGAGATTATTTGCGACGATCGCTTCAGGCATTCCGGCATACCTAGCCTTCCTGGTCAGGATAGTCCTTTCCGTCGGACTGATAATCTTCACTATGCGCATTATCTTTTCCCTCTCACCATCCGCCCAAGAAAATGACTACTAGAACAAAACTAGCTTCCCTCTCCCTCCTCCTCTTCCTGCCCCTCTCGGCCCTGGCCGCCAACGGGACGGCATACACCCCCATGGAGAACATCCCGGGGTTCGAGAGCGAGAAGACG
>JAAXWW010000003.1 GCA_013334765.1 Candidatus Moraniibacteriota bacterium
TGGATAGGTTGAGTTCGGCAATGAGGTAATACCCGATTTCTTTGGCTTTCATGGGAGAGATAGATATTGGTTAATTCGACTCCCTAGCCTAGCATAGGGGTGTCCAATATGTATCTCATCTTATTCATGCGCGGGTTCATAAAAAGCCGGCTGCCTTCTTCGGATAGCCGGCTTTTTATGAAATTTGCGAGCGATGCTAAAGAGTGATGGGAACAGTCATTTCCTCCCCGTTGCGTATCAGGGTCAGCTCTATCCGGTCTCCGGTCTTGTGCCCATAGATGATGTCCGAAAGGCTTTTTCCTGAAGCTATCTTTTCTCCGGAAACCGCGGTTATGATATCCCCCATCCTGAGCCCGGCTTTGTCAGCCGGCGAATCGGCTATTATGGCGAGCCCCTGCTGGCCTGAGGCGGAATAGATCAGCGCGCCGGCTGTGACTTTCAGCCTGTTGGCGAGTGCGTATGTTTTGGTGATCGGAACATAATAGATTCCGAGATCAGCATTGTTGGCGATGTCCTTCCTGATTTCCTTGTCTATGATCGTCCTTACCTTGTTCGAAGGTATCTGGAAGGAAACGGTTTTCCCGTCGATCTGGGTTTCACCATTTATGCCTATCACTTGACTTGAGTAGTCGACAACCGGACCTCCTATGAAAATTTCGAGGTTGTCGATATCGGATTCGAACACTCCCTCGAGCTTCTCGGAAGAAGAGATTGATTTTCCGGCTATGTTGAAAGCCGGGTTGAAATCGCGCAGTATTCCCGAAGCGAAGCTGTTGCCGTATTCGCCGAAGCTGTTGCCGATCGTCACTATTTTTTCCCCTGCTTTGGCATCATCCGAATTGCCGAACGAAACCACGGGCAGATTAGCAGCTTCTATCTTGAGGAAGGCCAGGTTGCTGTATGAATCGACATCCAGAAGCGTCGCGTCATAGGAATTGCCGTCTCCCGTAAGAACCACATATTTGAAACTCTTCGGATCAGTTTCATTGAGATATGTCATGATCATCCCGTCGCTTGTGACTATGACTCCGGTCCTGTTCTTAGGAAAAGGCGCTTGCTGCTGATTCTTTGCCTGAGTCACGGCTTTCCGGTCCGGATCAGGGAAATATGCGATATTCACCACCGAAGAAGCGCTTTGGCTGGCGATCTTATTGAGAGAGCTCTCTTCCTTTATGTACACCTGCTCGGTCTTGTTGATGACCGTCACGTCATCGGAAAGGCTGCTCAGGAATTTGCTCTTGGAAAAAAAGTCCGTTGATTGGAGATGCGGGAAAATGAACCTATCGGCAGTTATCCCGCTTATTCCGGATAGCAGGATGACGATTGCCGCTAAGGATATTTTTTTCGAGATGCTCATATTTTTTGAAAAAATCAATGCTTATTTATATCACAGGGGTCCATTTCGAAGTGAGAAGCACGAGCAGTATCAGGAAAGAGAAGAAAATAGCGTTGGCAACCACCCTTTTCCGGCTCAGAAGATTGAGAAAATAGCTTTGGACAGTGTCCCAAAGCATATAATAGAGTATAAGAGCGATCACTCCCGTCGTCAAATAGCCGAAAGGCCAGAAGTTCATGGTCCAGATCATTTCCGCCATCAGCAGTCCCAGGAGGAAGCTATAGGCGAAAACGAGGCGTTTGTCCTCGCTTTTTATTATGGAAAAATGCTGATAAGTGACCAGCGAAGTCACGACCAGATAAGATAACATCAGCAAGTAAAGCGGAACCATGAAATTGAGATAGATGCCATAGAACCCGGCATAGGTGAAGAATATGACCGTGGAAGTAGCTGCCATATTCATGCCCCTGGCAGTCTGATCACCCTCATATCTTTCAAGGCGGTATATGCCAAGAAGCATCATGTAGTACATGAATGTCGTCAGGAATATGAATATCTGCTGTTCATAGGGAAGGCCCACCAGATAGAGCAGTGCTGCCGATGAGATGACGAAGAGGACCGGCAATATGGAGAATCTCAGTTTCTTGCCCAGCTTGCGGCCCTCTTGAAAGGCGAAAAAAATCAGGAAGAGGATGACCGCGAAGACGTATTCGTGCTTAATGACGATGAACTCGAGACCGAGAAGGAAGGTAATGCTTGAAATCAGGATAGCCAGCTTTAAAAACATAATGAGGATTTGATTATTGGACTTTGAATTCTAGTTTTCCCCGCGCGACTTCGACTTTGACCTTGTCCGAATCTTTTATCTTGTTCTCGATGATGAGAAGGGCGAGGCGGTTCATGATTTCGTTCTGGATAATCCTTTTGAGCGGACGCGCGCCATAAGCAGGATCGAATCCTTTTTTCGCCAGATATTCCTTGGCTTCTTTGGAAAGTTTCAGCTTTATGTTCTTCTGATCCAGCCTTTCCTGTATCTTCTCAAGCTGCAGGCTGACGATTTTCCTGAGCATCGACGGCGTGATCGGATGGAATATTATGGTCTCATCCATCCTGTTGAGGAATTCGGGCTTGAAATTCTCACGGAGAGTCCGCAGGACCTTCTGCTTCATTTCGTCTTCCGCGATCATTTCATTGCCCTTCTCTTCGGAAAATCCGAGCCCTGATTTGTATATGATATCGGAACCCAGATTGGAAGTCATTATGATCACAGTGTTTTTGAAATTGACCTTGCGTCCCTTGGCATCCGTAAGATTGCCTTCGTCAAGGATCTGGAGCATCATGTTGAACACTTGAGGATGGGCTTTTTCGATCTCATCGAAAAGTATGACCGAATAAGGTCTTCTTCTCACCAGTTCCGTCAGCTGTCCGCCTTCCTCGTATCCAACATAGCCCGGAGGGGATCCGATCATTTTCGAGACGCTGTGCGATTCCATATATTCGCTCATATCCACCCGGATCATTGCCTGTTCGTCGTTGAAAAGGAATTCAGCCAGGGCTTTGGCTAGTTCCGTTTTTCCAACTCCAGTGGGTCCCAGGAAGATGAATGATCCAATCGGCTTCTGCATCTCCGAAATGCCTGAGCGCGATCGCCTGATGGCGTTCGAAACGGCCGAGATGGCCTCTTCCTGTCCGACAACCCGCTTGCCGATCTCTTCTTCCATGCGCACCAGCTTATGCGCTTCGTTTTCGAGTATTTTCGACACCGGGATGCCTGTCCAGCGAGCTACTACCTTGGCGATGTCCTCCTCGGTCACCTCTTCCTTGAGGATCGGATTCTTGCTCTGGATCTCTTCCAGCTTGTTCTTTTCGGCAATCGTCTTCTTTTCGATCTCGGGAATCTTTCCATAGCGGATTTCGGCAACCTTGTCGAGTTCCAATTTCCTTTCCGCGATTTCAGCTTCAAGCCTCAGCTTGTCTATTTCTTCCGAATGCTTGCGGATATTGATGATCAGTTCCTTCTCGGCTTTCCATTGAAGGAGTATCTTGCCTTCCTTCTCTTTTATTTCAGCCAGCTTCTTGTTGAGCTCCCGGATCTTCTTCTTGGCATCTTTCCCCGTTTCCTTTTCAAGCGCTTTTCTTTCGATTTCCATCCTGCGGATGAGCCTTTCGGCTGAGTCTATCTCGACCGGCATGGAATCGATTTCCATCCGAAGAGCGCTTGTGGCCTCGTCGATGACATCCACTGCCTTGTCAGGAAGGAACCTGTCGGTTATGTATCTGTCGGAAAGGATCGCTGCTTCCCTGATAGCAGCATCCGTTATCTTGACGCCATGATGGACTTCGTAGCGCTCTTTGAGCCCGCGAAGAATCGCGATCGTATCGTCGATAGTCGGCTCTCCGACCAGGATCGGCTGGAATCTTCTTTCAAGCGCCGCGTCTTTCTCGATATATTTCTGATATTCCTTGGTTGTCGTGGCTCCGATCATGCGCAGCCGTCCTCTTGAAAGGGCAGGTTTCAGCATATTCGAAGCGTCCAGAGCCCCCTCGATCGCTCCCGCTCCGACCAATGTGTGCAACTCGTCTATGAATAGGATGTATTTCCCCGATGCCCGATCGACTTCGTTTATGATCGCTTTGAGCCTGTCTTCGAATTCGCCTCGGAATTTCGTTCCGGCAAGAAGCGACCCGAGGTCAAGCGACATGAGCTTCTTGTCTTTCAGCGTTTCCGGGACATCTCCGTCGGCAATCCTCTGCGCCAAGCCTTCGACGATGGCCGTTTTTCCTGTTCCGGCCTCTCCGATGATGACCGGATTGTTCTTAGTCCTGCGGCTCAGTACCTGCATGACCCTTCTTATTTCATTATCGCGCCCGATCACCGGATCGAGTTTCTTTTCCCTAGCAAGCTTGGTGAGGTCGATAGTGTATTTGTCCATGACCTGGAACTTGCTTTCTGGATCAGGGGAATCGACTCGCTGAGTTCCTCTTATTTCAGACATGATTTTCAATACACCTTCATAGTTCAGCTTGCTGGCTTCCAGGAATTTCTTAGCTTTCGTGTTCGTGTCAAGAAGGGAAAGGAACAGATGCTCGGTTGAAATGTATTCGTCGCCGATCTTGCCCGCTTCCTTTTCAGCATTGTTGAGAACCATGACCAGTTCGGGAGTTATGAATATCTGCATCGCGCCGCCTTCGATAGGAGGAGCCTTATACTTCCCGATCTGCTTCATCGCGTCCGCCTTCATCTTTTCGAGATCGATTTCCATTTTCTTGATCATGGTCGGAACAATGGAATCATCCTGCGTTATGAGCGCATAAAGCAGATGGAAGACATCCACCTGCTGCTGGTTGTTTTCAAGGGCTATTTCCTGAGAGCGCCTCAGGACGTCCTGAGATTTGGTTGTAAGTCTTCCTAGGTCCATATGGCGGATTTTTCCGGTTTTACTGAGCTCTTTCTTCAAGCGTCACATTCAGACTCTCTTCCTGGCCTTTGTGCCAGATCTTGAGGGATATCGTGTCGCCTTTCTTGTATTTCGAAATGAGATCCGAAAGGCTGTTTTCCTTATCTATCTTGGTTCCGTTTATTTCCAGGATGACATCGTTCTCGACTATTCCGGCTTTGTCAGCAGGAGAGCCTGGAATGACAGCGAAATCAGTTATGGCGTCCCCTCTCACAACCAATGCGCCATAGCTATATGGAAGGCTTATCTGTTTCTGAAGCGCGGTGTCAACCGGGATATACCTGATTCCGATATAGGGAACGGATATTTTGCCAGTAGTCTTGACTTCCTCGACTACCTTCTCGATCTGTTTAGACGGAAGGGCAAAGCCTATGTTCTGGGCTCCTTGCGCCATCGCCACATTGACCCCGATGACTTGCCCATTGATATCCAGAAGAGGGCCGCCTGAATTTCCCGGATTGATAGCTGCGTCAGTCTGAACGATATTGGACAGGTTCTCGGTATCGGAACTGCCGATACCTCCGCCGGCGGTCAGGTTCCTTTTCAGTCCTGAAATGATCCCCTTGCTGACAGTATTGGAAAATTCACCCAGCGAATTGCCGATAGCGATAACAGTCTGACCGATTTTCAAGGAATCGGAATCCCCGAAGCTGAGAGTCGGATAATCGTTCCCGTCGATCTTTATTATGGCAATGTCATTAGTCGGATCGATTGCTAGGACTTTGGCAGGATGTTCCTGGTCGTCCGATGTTATGACTGTGTAGTCAGCTGAAGTGTCGGAAACGACATGCTTATTGGTCACTATCATCCCATCGCTGGTTATGAGGAAGCCGCTGCCGCCGCCGATGGTCTCTTTCTGTGCCGCGCCCTGGTTCGATCCGGGATCATTCTGGCTTTGAGGGGTAGTGGTTGAACCGGACGAACCGCTTCCGCCGCCGAACGGATCAAAGAAGTTCGGGAAATCGAACGGATTGGAAAAGAAATCCTGAACCTTAGGAACATCCTTTGAAATGACGATGCTTACCACGGCCGGAGACGCGTTGTTGACCACATCGATAACAGCCGAGTCCTCTTCGACTATCTTTTCCCTTGATACCTGGACGTTGCTTTGATTGTTTGAAGACACGTGGAACAGCTTGTCTGATATTTTAGAGAAAAACGAATTGCTGCCTACGCCGGCAACGAATCCGAAAAACGAACCGAACACCGAGGAAACGACTATCGTCAGCACGATCATTCCAGCCAGAAAATACTTTCCTTGCGTCAATCCGCCGATTCGCTTTTTGGCGATCGGTTCGTCCTGATATTCTTTTTTGTTATCATCCAGGTTTTCCATATGTTTGAAGTCCTTCATGCCGCATTAAGATACGGCTGAAGAAAGCGAGTTTATTGATTGATAGCATCTGTACCGCCCTTTCAGAAAGAGCGGAAAAAAACTACCAAGCCTTGCTATTCGACTGAGATGGCGCCAGTCGGGCAGCTGTCGGCTACCCCCTTGCAATCGCACTCGATGCATTCTTCGGCGATGACATGCGATTTCCCGTTTTCCAGCTTGAAAACTTTCGGACAAAGCGACTCGCATGTCCCGCAGCCGATGCACAGTTCTTCGCTCACTTTTGCTTTTGGCATATCTTTTTTTCTGCACACTTTCCGGGTATCGGAATGAGCCAGAGTTTTAAAAATTTATTTTCAAAATATATTCTTCGTCAAAAATATTTTCCGCGCTTTCCTCTAGAAAAGGACAGAGATGTCATCGGGGGAATTCCTGTCCAAGTTTTCTTCGAAATTCTTCAATTGCCTGTCTTTGAAATCGACGCCCCCTGTTTCGTTGTTCCAATACGCACCCTTGAGGAGAACGTTCACCTTCAGGTCTTTTTCCTTCTCAGTAAGCCATTCTGGCAGGTTCTTAGCCCTCACGAATACCTGTTTGAGCTTCACCTTATCCACTCCGTCCTGAGTGCTTTTATCTTCAAGAAGGACGATATGGAAACCGAGGCCGCTCTCAATTATACCGCTTTTCTCCCCTTTGTTCAAGAGGAATACCGTTTTGGATATCTCCGGAAGCATCTGATCGGCAGTGAACCATCCCAAATCGCCCCCGTTTTGGGCGCTTTCGCCTTCCGAATACTCCTTGGCAGCATCTTCTAAAGATTTTCCGCTATCGATGTCAGCCAGGACTGCTTCTATTTTTTCCTTGGCTTTCCTGTTTGCCGGATCGTTCTGCCGGATGTCTTCAGCCAGCCTTTCCCTATACAGATCCGGCTTCACTATGTTCTTTTCAAAATCGGCCATGGTCCAGCCATAGAGCTTCTTGAGATTGTCAGTCACCTGCTGCTCGCTCCCGTATTCCTGCATCTTTTCTTTCACGCTCCCCGAGACATCCTTATCGGAAACACGGATGCCTCTTTTTTTGGCTTCGGTTTCAACGATCCTGTTTTCAATCAGTTTGTTGAGGATATTCTTCTCCTTTATCCTGAGACGTTTCACTCCCTGGTCGGTAGTGAAGTCCACGCGCATCCCGATAGACGAGAAATCCTGAGCTTCATAGAATCTCCTTGCTGCCAAAAGATCGGATTCGAGCTTGCCGACAGTGACAATATCGGTTCCCCATATCGCAGCCGGATAAGGGAACACCTTCGCAGTCGCCCTGGTTACGGAATTGTTCATCCCGAATCCATAGATAAGGATTCCGATCATGAAAACCCAGATGAAAAACAGGACGAAAAAGGAGATTGCCAGCCTTATGATGTCGATGTTTTTTTCTGCCATTTTTTTTCTCATTTTTTTGCGTTCAATATTTGAAAAAATAATCCAGCCATTTTTCCGGATTAGACACCTTGACGATGATTTCCTGACGATTAGTCTCAGCTCCCGCTACTTCCCGGGTCTTGACCTGCTCCGGCTGGATAACGACCGCGGCTTCGCCTGGGCGCTGCAGATTGAGCTTATCCTTGGCTTCCTTTTCCTGATAGTCGCTGCTTCCAAGATATGACAGCTTGTCGGAAAGGATAGCATTGTCTTTCTGGATCCTTTCCACTTCTTTCTGGAGAGAGCTTATCTCCTGTTGGATCTGCCTTTTGCGATAGTTCTCTTTGAATATGGCAAAAGAAATAAGGGCTATCGCCACGAAGCCCAGAAACAGGACGATCCTGGGAAGCCAGAATCCTTTTTCCTTGTCGTTTTTCATAGCCATAAGAATGGGATCCTAAAATTTGCTGGCTGTAAAAAGAGGAACCAGAGTGAAAGCTATCATCGATATGACAGCTATGAAAGAAACCGCCACCCAGATGATATAAAGTTTTTTATGTCTTCTTTTGAGGCTCATATTGTTGATTTGATTATAACAGAATCAGTGCCTTTGGGCAAAACGCAGCTTAGCGGCTGCTATTTCTTGAGAACCGCCAAAAAGGCATCGGACGGAATGGAGACTTTTCCGATATTCTTCATTTTTTTCTTGCCTTTTTTCTGCTTTTCGAGAAGCTTCTTCTTTCTTGAGACATCCCCTCCGTACAATTTGGCGATAACGTCTTTCCGGAAAGCCTTGATTGTCTCGCGCGCGATTATCTTGCCTCCGATGGCGGCCTGAACGGCAATATTGAAGTTCTGCCTCGGAATGGCGTCCTTCAGTTTTTCAACCACTCTTTTGCCCTCATTGAAAGCCTTCTTTTCAGGAACGATGCGCGAAAAGGCATCGACTTTCTCTTCCGCTACCAGGATATCCAATTTCACGAGTTTGTTCTGACGATAATCCAAAAATTCATAGTTCATGGACGCATACCCTTGAGACGCGCTCTTGATATCGTCATGAAGATTGGTGATGACATCAGTGAGAGGAGAATTGAACTCGAGTATCATGCGCTCAGAATCGAGATATTCCGTGTTGAGGTATTCGGCCCGGGTGTTCTTTATGACTTCCATGATGGCACCGAGATATCCGGACGGTGAAACGATTTCCAATTTGGCGTACGGCTCGAAAATCGCTTCGAAAGTCGACGGGTCAGGAAGTTCCGAAGGCGAATATATCTTCTTCCGCTCCTCGCTGCCGATCGTCTTGATCTCATAGACCACGCTCGGCGTCGTAATGGTCGGGCTGATATCGAATTCGCGCTCAAGCCTCGATTGGATTATTTCCAAATGAAGGAGTCCCAAGAAACCGCACCGGAAGCCGCGCCCGAGAGCCAGGTTGCTTTCCGGATCGAAAACGAAAGCGGCATCATTAAGCTTGAGCTTGTCCAAGGCATCCCGCATCAGGTTGTAGTCATCGCCTTCGATAGGATAGAAAGACGCATAAACCATCGGGCTGACTTCCTTGTATCCCGGAAGCGGCTGCACTGCTTCCTGAGACGGATCCTTCAAGACTCGCGGATGGGTTATGGTGTCTCCCACCCTGCAATATTCGACGCTCTTGAGCCCAGTCGCTATATATCCGATTTCTCCGGTCAGAAGGATGCCTGATTTCTGAAGATCAGGTTTGAAATATCCCACCTCGACCACGTCGCTCTTCGTGTCGGTCGCCATCATGTATATCTCATCGGACGGCTTTATTTCGCCGTCGATAACGCGCACATAAGCGACTACGCCTTTATAGGTATCGTATTTGGAATCGAAGACCAGTGCGCGGAGAGGTTTCTCCTTTTCGCCCTTGGGGCTCGGGATTATTTCCACGATCTTCTCCAGAAGCTTGTCCACTCCTTGACCGGTCTTTCCCGAGACTTCCAGGATATCCTCTTCTTTGCATCCGATGATATGGACGATTTCCCTTTTCGTTTCCGCGACATTGGCATTGGGAAGATCGATCTTGTTGACCACCGGGATGATTTCTAGGTTGTGATCGATCGCCTGATAGAGATTGGCAAGCGTCTGCGCCTGAACGCCCTTCGTGGCATCCACCAGAAGGACCGCCCCTTCGACTGCCGCGAGGGAGCGCGAAACCTCATATCCGAAATCGACATGCCCCGGCGTGTCGATAAGGTTCAATATGTATTCGCTGCCATTCTGGCGATAGTTCATCCTGACCGGCTGCATCTTGATGGTTATGCCTCTCTCCCTTTCCAGATCCATCTGATCCAGAAGCTGTTCTTTCATCTTCCTGGTCTCGATTGTCCCGGTCATTTCCAAAAGCCTATCGGACAAGGTCGATTTTCCGTGGTCGATATGGGCGATGATGCAGAAATTCCTGATATTTTCCATCTTTTTGGGCTTAAAAATCATACTGATAACTGATGATTGCATAACTCCCCCTATTCTAGCAAGTATTTCGGATAATTGGAACTATCGCGATAAAAAAAGCCCTGCCCAGAAAAAACTATTTTCAGTCTTCTGGGCAGGGCAATATGAATATACGAGAATCAATGAATCGTGGCATTGCTCGTAAATACGACGCGTACGTCGGGGCAAAGAAGATTCCTAGAACAATAATGGTCAAGTATCCATACACCATCAAGAACCAGCAACACCGGCATGCAGAAGCACTCGTAGAATTTTTCGCGTGGCGTATATATTGTCCCAGGAAAAATCAGCACCGAATATTCCCAGTCTCGAGGAATGCCTGCATGAATAAGTCCCAGCATATGAAGCTGTCCAGCAGGAACGAATCCCGCATTCAGCACACGACTCATAAAAGCGACATATTCCATGGACGGATTTTTGTCTGAGAAAAAGTTTCTGATAAAAAGCCGTTCTCCTCCTGTTATCCCTTGATTTTTAAGGAGCATCCTATCTTCGCATTGAGACGGGAGAGGATGTTCATGCGGCATTTCGTGGTCCCTCCTCTACTTATTTTCGCAATAATTGCTTCCTTTTGTTGATAATATCATAATGGGATAAATTTTTTATAAAGATTTAGTGCTTCCGACTGTTTTAGAAATAAAAAATCCCCCACTCTCTCAGTTCCGTTGGAACTTTGAGAATGGGGGTATGATGCAGCAAGAGGGGGCGCTTGCTACATTATCTTGTTGCTGGTGAGCACTATCCGAGATTCCGGACCGACAGGGCACGAAGACCTATGGAAGCCTATCTCAGCCCTGCCTCCATGATGAGTAATGATCGGGATGAAAATTGTCTCAAACATTTGGTCCCGAGGGGTCCAGAGAGTGCCCGCGAAAAACAGCGTGAACATTTTCCATTCCTCAGGAACTCCCGTCTCAAGCAATGCTTCGGCATGAAGCTGTCCGGCAGCAAGGAATCCCATTCCCTTGATGCTGCTGACGAGATCCGCTTGGGACACGACGCAGCCAGGCAAACAAGGCGAGATCACGAGCTGTTCGCCATCGATGGGCCTTCTGTTCATCATGAAAATAGGACATTCGCAGTCTGGTAAGGGAGGCATTTTTGTCCCCGCCGCACTTTCCGGGTTGTAAGACACGGGAGCATTGATCACCTCGATACCCGATGCGAAAAGATGAGATGAAGGCATGATATCCCCTCTTTGCTATATTATTTGAATGAACATCCCCTAAGCCCTGTGCGTGAAGTATATAGAAAGGAAGATTAATTTTTCATAAAATAAAGATAAAATATTTCTAAAATCCGCTGTGAAAATAAAAAAGCGCCCGGAAGTTTGAATCATTGAGCTTCCGGGCGAAAAATATAGCGGCTAGTTTACCGCTTGAAGATAAGAAAAGTACGTACACCCGGAACATCAGCTGTCCCTCTGAGCCAACGCGTGCCATTGAAATAGATTCGGCAAAGACGCATACCCTCGCATACCAAGCATAAATTATCCTTTCTGAATCCATGAAGGGGTGCGTCATCCGCGTTGATAAGATTCAGAAAATCATGGACATCCTGATCGGAAAAGCACAGCGCTCCCCCATTCATCTCTCCTTTTGCTGTGTCATGAATCGTGCCCGGAACAACAAAAACAAGCTCGCAATCGAGAATATGCCTTTTCTGCCGGGTTATCGTATTCACAGGTTCGGACACCGCACCGGGAAACATTATTCCAGCTCCAGCCAAATCAACGTTCGTGTAGCAGGGTTCCATATCTTATCTCCTCCCTAACTATGTATAGAAAAAACTACCATCATCCTATACCAGAAAGATAGCTTTTGTCAAGCATAATACAAAAAGCCCTTAGTACCTAAAAAGCACTAAGAGCCTGGTTTCATACGAATCAAAATCATATCCCGCTCACCTCGCCCATATCTTCGGTGATAACCTTTTTGGCTTTGAAGATCCTGGCGGTGAAGGATTTCTTGAAGCGCATATATTCCTCGAGATTCATGATCTGGCAGATGGCAATGAAGATCGACAGTCCGACTCCAGCAGAAACAGTCAGTTGCAAAAATACGCCTATGAAAGTGTCCATGTCGACAAGTCCGGCCACGATATATTTGAAAATCTGGACTCCGACTCCGGCCAAAAACGATGCGATGGCAATCTTGCTTATCGAAGAAACTATCCTCTTGTCATCCAGGTAGTCGAATTTCATCCTGAGGGCGAAAAGCAGGAAGAACATCTGGAAAAGATTGGAAATTGAGAAAGCAATCGTGAGTCCCAGGATATTATATTTTCCAATAAGAAGAAGCACGGCTCCTATGTTGACCACTTCAGAAGCGATCGCTATATAGAAAGGGGTCTTGGTGTTCTGCATCGCATAGAATGTCCTGGTGAGAAGCGGGATGACGCTTTGAGCGAAAAGGCTCATAACGAAAATGCCAAGACATTCGAAAGTGAGCGTGGTGTCTTCCCAATCGAATTTTCCTGACCCGAGGGTCACGCGGACGATCTGCGCCCGAAGGATGAGCATGAAAATGCTAAGCGGTATGACGAAGAAAAGGACTTGCCGGAATGTTTCCGAAAAAGCGGAAATGAAATCTTCCTCCTTGTCTTTCGTGGCAAGACTCGAAAGAGTCGGAAAGACAGCGATTGCAAAAGACACTCCGAATATTCCCAAGGGGACGCTTTGAAGATTCTGAGCGAAACTGAAAATGGCAAGCGTTCCGGCGTTCAAAGTGGAAGCGAAAATAGTGATGATGAAAAGATTGGCCTGCGTGACTGCGATTCCAAGCGTACGCGGAATCATCAGCTTTCCAACATGACGTACATCTTTGTTCGAAAAATATTTCTTGACAGCAGGAATATATCTGAAGCCCAGGTTTTTTGCTGCCGGAAGCTGGACAGCCAGATGAAGAAAAGCCCCCAAGACCACTCCCCAGGCGATTCCGATCGGTCCCATGAATCTCACCAAAACCAATACGCCGAAGATGATCCCGATATTATAGAAAATCGGAGCAATGGAATAAACCAGGAACCTTTTATATGAAGTCAGTATGCCGCCGACTATGCCTCCAAGTCCGAGAAATAAAGGGCTCAGGAACATTATGCGAGTAAACCTGACAACCAGGTCTATTTTCTCCGGAGGGAAGCCTGGGGTAATGATCTTCATCAGGAACGGAGCAAAAACGAAGCAGACTAGCGAGACAATGACAATGAAAAATACTGCCAGATTGATGACTCCATTGGCCAAATCCCACGCCTCATCATCTTTGTCCTGCGAAATAAGATTGGTGAAAACCGGAATGAAAGCGGCGCTCAATGCTCCGAGAATGAGGAAATTATAGATAAGGTCAGGGATACGGAAAGCCGCATCATATGCATCCAACACGTCTCCGGCTCCGAAAGTCGATGCCAGGAAGTGATCCCTGAAAAGACCGAGTATTCTTGAAGCCAACCCGGCGACAGTAATCACCAGAGCTGCCGAAGCGACCGACCCGGACGGGCTGGAATTCAGGAACAACCTATTATTGAAAAGTTTTTTTATCATGACTTTGAGGATAATCTATTTGCGACCTGGCGGATATTATTTGAAAACATTCTTGATATCCATGATATTGCCCGACCCTGAATCATTTTTCTTCCTGAAAGCCATCCCGATGAAGTTATCCAATGACAAATCGCTCTTGTTCTCCAGGCCGGCTTTTCCTTGAGGCAGCTCAGAAAGGCTGTCGGAATTCTGTTCGGGGAATTTCCAGATGTTTTCATAGAAATCAGGATAAACGATCTTGGAAGAGAAATCCGATTTGACGCTTCCCGATTGCTTCTGAACCAGCAATGAATATGTATCAGCCGGTTTCGTAGTCAGATTAGTATCTATCTTGAAAGGCAGGAGATAGGAATAAGTGATTGCTGCTGTTTCCCTGGGACTTACATAGACCCAGTTTCCAAAAACTGTCTTGCCTGAATCTTCCGATATCCTTGTTCCGCTTTCTTCATCTATGGTTGTGGAATCTTCCTCCATCTGAAGCTGCGAGTCCTTTTTGAATCCAAGAGCCGCATAGTCGACAGGCGGCGAATCGAATTCCCTGGTCTGGCCGCTCACGCTTATGAGTTTCGATCCCTTTGGGACATACACGCGCATATAATCCGCATTCACCTTATTCCACCATTCATATTCCGCGTCGCCTCCATTATGATGCCTGGTAATCGTCACTTTGTCCACAATCGAGCCGTCGTCCTGAATTTCGGCTTCGTGCTCTATTTTCTGATCGACCACTCCGTCGGTCTTGTATCCGTTGATATTGGTATTTATGACTGAGAGATAATCCTTATCAGTATCGAGGATTTCTCCGGACCAGCCGTTATCGGAAAGTATCTTCTCGATATCATAGTTCCTGGAATAGATCAGAATATGCTTTTCATTCAGGCTGTCGACCAGGATGTTCATAGTCTTGGTTATGTCAGAGACATTCCTGGCATTGAAAATGCGGTCGAGGATCTTCGGAGCGAGATCGGCCAGGATTTTCTTAGGCTGGTTGAGATCCTTGTCATAGTCGACCTCGACTTCCTGCTGGATAGTTTCCAGGAAATTATCCTTATCGACAGTAACTCCGTAGTCCGGCATTTCGATCGGTCCGGTAATTTCAAGAAGTCTCTGCATGACTGTCGGGGTCATTGTGATCACTCCGTCGACAGTCGGACCTCCGGTCTTTTCATAGAACCACGCCGCCTTTTCGGCTGATTTCGGAAAATCAGGAAACCAATTGCTGTCATGGAGGCTCCAAGCAGCGCTTATTTTCTGAATCGGAGCGGGCGGAATTATCTTTTCCCTCAATTGCCCATCCGGATTGAAAATTCCGTCCACGAAGAATTTCTTTATATGCCCATTGAATATATCAAGGGTCGCATATGTCCCGATGAATCCCCCGGTTGCGCGCATCTCCTGGTTGTTCTGGAAAAGAAACAGGTATTTCCGAGGACCGTTTCCGCCGAGTATATCAGCGAATATGCGGCTTTCCTGATTATAGCTCGCGAGGAAGCTGTTTATGTCAGGAAGTTTCTTTTTGAGTTCCGTGAATTTGGATCTTTGCGCTTCGGGGATATCATCCAGATTGACCTTATCAAGATTGCTTTCCAGGTCTTTCATGCTGGACGAAATCTCCTCGACTTTCTTGTTGGATTCATTGAACATATCAAGATATGAGACGGAGTCGTCGGAATTGAGCGGATTCTTGATGCCATTGAGCGAATCAAGAAGATCCGTCGTCAAAGAACCGATCTTGGAAATGTCTTTGCCGGCCGCCGCCAGATGCGCCCCTGTTGAAAGTTTTGAAAGAAACGGGATGAAACGGGATGATTCGATGATGACCGCTCCCAGACTGTTGACATCGTTTGAAATTTCACTGAAATGGCCGTATGCCTCATCGAACTTGAGAGACGCAGCATTGAAATCCCGATCCTTCATCCCATCCTTGGCTTGAATGAGATTGGCATATGCGATATTCCCATCGTTCATAGCCATGCTTTTTATCTTCATTCCCCTAGAGAAAAGATTCATGCCGAAAATAGCAATCAATATCACAAAAGACGCCGCAGAAAAAACGCCAAGATGCTGCTTCGGCGAATATTTCGAGAAAGCATAGGAATAAGCGGGAGGGGCAAATATGCTTCCTGTCATATCAGAAACTCCCTCGGCGGTTCCGAGAATCATTCTCTTCATGCCCGAAAGGACTCTTCGCAACACCTTGAACGTGCCGGATATTCCAAGCGAAACAGCTTGAACAAATCCGAGCGATAGCGCCAGCACCGCCTTGAACAATCTCACCGGAACAAGAAGCGAGGCATAGACCCCGGACATATCAACGGGCGTTCTTTCATGCCTAGTGGGTTTCTCGAAAGATAATCTGTTTTCATAGAAATCATTTGCGGTCGCCTTTGGCTGATTGCCGAAATAGTCATCCTCTATCGGATTCATCCTGGAGCTATCGAACCCCGACAGCCTTTCTTCTATGAGATAATCCTCATCCTCTTGAAAATAATATTCTTTTTGGGGAGTCGGGTTCGGGGCTGTTTTTCTAGGGGCATATTCAAAAGACTCCGGGACGCTGTATTTTCGAAATAATTCCGATGTGCTGCTTCTTTTCTCTTCTTCTATGAAATTCCGGAAGCGATCCGCTTCCGCTTTGGCATGGTCGAAAACCGGCAGCGAGACATCATTGACCAGCCTCGCGCTTCTTTGCGGACGGATGACAGCCTTTTCCTTCCCGGGAGCATTGGATCCTATTTTCATGACCGGCCTCACCCTTCCAATCCTTTCCAAATCCAAATTCCCCGCTTCGTCTACGGGCCGCACATCGAACATCTGGGGGATTATTTTCTTTTTTATTTTTCTTTCCGGCATTTGTATATCTCCAAAGTTTCTTTCGCCATTTTCATCCAATCGTATTTTTTAACCTGCTCGAATCCTTTTGCTATCAAATCCTCACGCAGTTTCTTATCGGTTGAGATCTTCTCGATCGCTTCGGCCATCTGATTCACGTCATTGCCATCGAAAAAGTGAGCGCTTTCCCCTAACACTTCCTTCATGCAAGGATGATCCGAAGAAATCACCGGGACACCCCTCGCCATCGCTTCCAAAGGCGGCAATCCGAATCCCTCATAGAGCGATGGGAAAACGAACGCTTCCGCCGATGCGAAAAGAATATCCAATTCATCATCAGGAACAAATCCAGCGAATATGATACCACTGAATGTCGGCCGATCAATCGATCTCTTCAAGCGGGCATAGAAATAATCCTCCTTGCCCACAAGAACCAGTTTCAAATAGGAAATCTTCTTTTTTGCCAGCAAAAAAGATTCTATCAGCCGCTCCAGATTCTTGTGAGGATAGGCGTTTCCGACATACATCATATACGGCTCAATTATACCATATTTCTTGAGCACATCAGCACTGTTTTCCAATTCGGCGGCATGATGATTTTGGGCCGCTTCATAAGTGACAGAAATCTTGCCTTCCGAAATAGCAGGATAGTTTTTCAGGATGTCGTTTTTGGTGAAATTGGAGACGGTTATTATGCTCTCGGAACGCACCAGCGCCGACCTTATTATTATTTTGTATGCCAAGAATTTCAACCAATAGAAAAGCGGGTTAAGAGTCGTATTCCTCATAGTCGGAAAATGGATGAGTATGAGGTCATGAACCGTCACCAAGAATTTCCGCCGATAAAAAAGCGGCACATTGAAATGTGGAAAGTGCATGAGATCAAGATTATATTCACCAAGAAGTCTCGGGAAAGCCAGCTGCTCGGAAAAAGTATACCAGCGGTAGTCCGCCAAGACCTTCTTGAATTTTGGATTCCGGGGCACGTATTCGTCGAAATTTTCACGCCGCAGGAAAATGAAATAATCGTTTTCATGATCGATCATTTCAAGATTCTCAACAAGTTTTTGAGTATAACGCCCCAGCCCCTTGCCGAGGGAGCCGAAAAAGCGCGCATCGATTCCTATTTTCATGGCTCAATTATACCACGGAAGGCTCAGGCTTGTCTTATTGTTTCAAGCGTTTTCTTGGCTGTTTTTTTCCAATCGAATTCACTGGCTTTTTCAATGCCTTTTTGAGCGAAATGCCTGTATATTTCCTTGTCCGAAAGCGTTTCAAAGATAGCGCGGCTTATTTCATCCGGCTTGTCAGGGTCGATAAGGATCGCTGCATCGCCGCATATTTCAGGCATGGAAGAATTATTGGAAGTGATGACAGGGACGCCGCACTTCATCGCCTCAAGCGGAGGAAAGCCGAAGCCCTCGAAAAAAGAAGGATAAACGAAAAGCGAAGCCAGATTATATACATATGCCTTGTCAGCATCGTCAATGAAACCCGGAACGATTATTTTTTCTTTGAAGGATGATTTCCCTATTTCTTCGAATATTTCACCACTGAGCCAACCCTTTTCTCCGGCCAGCACCAATGAATATTTCTTGATTTCTTCATTCCCGGCTTCAATAGCTTTCCGTTGCAGATCGTCGAAAGCGCGGATAATTCCAATGATGTTCTTCCTCGGCTCTATGGTGCCGAGATAGAGGATGAATTTGAAAGGCAGCTTGTATTTCTCTTTCACCTCGATAAGCTGCCCGTCATTCCTGTCCAAAACCCTGAATTCATCCGCGACCGAGCTATGGATGACAGATATCTTCCGGGAATCAATGCCATAGATGGCGCCGATATCTTTCCTGGTCGAATCGGAAACGGCTATTATCTTTTCCGCCCTTCGGCAGATCCTTTTGGGATTGACGAACATGTGCCACCACCGCCTTTTCCTGGAGAAAAACCGTCCGTATCTTTCAAAAGACAGGTCGTGGATAGTCGCGACCAGCTTGGCTTTCCTGCTGACGCTTCCGAAAATTATGTTGGGCATGAAAACCACGTCTGCTCCGCCGGCAAGCAGGTCTATTTTCGGCCAGGAAAAATACCAGAAAAGGAAATTGAGGAGCTTATTAGGCAATCTCATTTTCCTGATACTGACATTGGGATATCCGGAAAAAAGGGAAAGATCGACTTCCGGATCGGAAAACGAGTTCAAAAAAAGAACATACTCGTTCTCTTTGTCGATTTCGAAAATGTTCCGCAATAGATTGGTCGTGTATTCTTCGACACCTGTGCGTCTTCCGCCAGTCAGGCATCTGATATCGATGCAGATTCTCATATGATAATCAGTCTTGGCTGAAATAATGCTTTAGCATGACTGCCCAGAAAGCCAGGAATATTCCGAAAGCGAAAGATATCGCCAAAAGGATCCCCGGATCCATATGGTATTTGACGGTTACCGGATCCTGCGACAGTATCTGGAACCATTCCGCGTCCTGCTGGTCCTTGTTGAGGGCATTGGCATTGTCATTGACTGATTTCAGGATGGCGGCCGATATCTTCTTGGAAGTCGCGGTATCCGGAGCGGAAAAGCTCACTAGAACAAGCTGTGATGACATCTTTTCCGGCTTCACGGCTTTGGAAAGCTCGCGGATGGTCATCTTGGAAGTGTCTATTCCGGCATTCTTGTATATATCTTCCGCGATACGGGGCGATTTCAGCCATTCGACCACGGTTTCGGTGAACTTGTCATCAGCCTGCAAGCGGTAGAAGTTGTCATATCGGAACTGATCGGTTTTCTGGGTTCCTGTACGGGTAATATTGAGCGTCAATGAGCTGTCATACCTCACCGGGCGGGTATAGACATACCCGAAAGCCGCCAGGATGATCATGACTATCACAGCCAGAAACAGCCTTGAATTATTCTTGATTATTCGGATGTATTCCTTCAGTTCCATAGTTTCTGATTATTTGCTTTTATGCTCGGCGTACTTCTCTTCCACGTATTTACTTATATTAGCCTTAAATATCTCCCTGTCAAACTTGAGGACCTTGCTCCTGATGTATTCCGGATCGAAATCGGAATCGTTCAGTTTCATGACTGCTTCCGAAACTGCCTCCGGAGTCTGGGAATCGAAAAATATCCCGCTCTTTCCCTCTTCGATATGTTCCGGGATGTCTCCGCCCCGATACGCGATTATCGGACGCCCGGATGCCATGGCCTCGATCGCCACGATTCCGAAATCCTCTTCCTGTGGGAAGATGAAAGCTTTGCATTTGGAATAGTATCCGGCAAGCTCTTCATCCGGAACGCGGCCCAGGAATTCGATATTCGCTCCGGCCATTTTCATGAGCCTTTTCATTTCAGGACCGCGCCCGATGATTTTCAGCTTGATTCCCAGCTTGTTGAACGCCTTGATGGCGATATCGAAACGCTTATAGGCGATGAGCCTTCCCACCATCAGGAAATAGTCGCCTTTCTCCTGGCTTACAGCGAAGTTGCCGACATTGACCGGCGGATGGATGACAGTGCTTTCTTTTTTGTAGTACTTCTTGATCCTTTTCGCCACGAAATTGGAATTCGATATGAGATGATCAACCCTTTCGGCGCTCACCCGATCCCAAATGCGGATATAGTTCATGGCAAACGGAACCAGCTTTTTCACGATGCTCGGAAAATAGAAGTCCTTGGTATATTTCTGGCAATCATCCCAGGCATAGCGCATCGGGGTGTGCATATAGCAGATATGAAGGGTTTCCGGACCTGTTATTATCCCCTTGGCATAGCTCGACGAATCCGAGAGGACGATATCGTATTTGGAAAAATCGAACTGCTCGATTGCGACAGGCATGAGCTGGGGAAAGATCCGGTGGCGGTTCTTGGCAAAAGGCAGTTTCTGGATGAAAGAAGTGCGGATGTCCCTGTCGGCAAAAACCCCGTGCATAAGTTCGGGGCTGTATACGAGTGTGTATATCGGCGCATCCGGGAAAAGTTCCGTGAAGCATTCCAGGACCCTTTCGGCTCCGCCGTATTGCACCAGATAATCGTGGACCAAGGCTATTCTCATATTGGCTATAGGTTCCTTCTTTTCTTGAATAATGTTCCGACCGTCTTCAGGCATATGACAATGTCCATAAGCAGCGACCAGTTCTCGATATAATAGACATCCAAGCGGTATTCGTCTTCGAAATCAAGGTCGGATCGGCCGGAAACCTGCGCCATTCCGGTCACTCCCGGCTTTATGGTAAGCAGCCTCCTGTGATAGTCCATATATTTCTCGACTTCCCTTTTCTGATGAGGACGCGGTCCGACCATGCTCATCGATCCGAAGAGGACATTGAAAAACTGAGGCAATTCATCGATGGAATATTTTTCGATGAATCTTCCGACTCTTGTTTTCCTAGGATCGTCTTTTATCTTGTAGAGCGGTCCTTTCCGCACGCTCTGTTCGGCAATCAGCGATTTTTCCAGTTCAAGCGCCTTTTCAAGATTGCCATTCTCTTTCGTGACGCAACAATCCCATTTCATGTAGCGGAACTTGTAGACGAAGAATCTCTTGCCGTCATTGCCTACCCGTTCGTTCTTGTATATGATCGGACCGGCGCTGTCGAGCTTCACCGCAATGGCAGTCAGAAGCAGTATCGGCGAAGTGAGGATGATTCCGACAGAAGAGAAGATGATATCGAATGTCCGCTTGGCGATCCTGCCCCAGCCATCAAGCGGGGTATTCCTGACTTCGATGATCGGCTCTCCGTTCAGCAGTCCGATTTCGAAACGCGAAGTCTGAAGGGTGGTCGGGATATATTTGTATGTTATGTTATGGATCGCGCAGTAGTCGATCAGCTTTTCCTGCTCGTCATCAGTGACTGACGGCTCGCAAAGGATTATCTCATCGATTCCGCGCTCTTCCTTTATGGCTTTTATGACTTTCAGATGGGCTGTCTCGATCTCATCGATGATCTTGTATCCGAGATTCTTCTTCTTCCTGAGAATCCAGGAAATGGCATCCATCTTGGAATTCTTTCCGATGAGAAGCACCCGATGGACCCCTATGCCCCTGGAACGCAAGAGCCACTTCTGGATAAGCTGCAGGAGATACCTGGCAATGATCACATACATGGCAGCGAAGCCCCAGGCCGCCAGGATTATGAAGCGGGAAGAGAACCATTCGCGCTTCAGGAATATCGCCACGATGACTACCATAAGACCGATGGAAGTCGCCATGAAAATATGAAGGGTTTCCCTCAGTATCTTCCTTGTCGCGCGGATATCGTAAAGCCCCTCGATGGCATATATCAGTATGAAAACAGGCGCCACTATGAGGACGATCTTCATGTATGCATCGAAAGAGAAGGTATAGAGCTTGGGCTTCAGTTGGATAACTTGAGGGACATTTCTGACAGCAAAAGCAGTGACAGCAGCAAGCACGATCATGAGAAAATCGACTGGCACCTGAATAGCGCTGAAAAACAACTCTGATTTCTTCATAATATTGAATTAGGCCGAAAAAAAACACGAAACAACCTCCTTACTCACTTGCTGGAATTATACAACAATTTCCATTGATAGTTAAGCCGGGTTTTTATTTCGTGTCTTTTTTTGAGATTTTCAAAGTTAGCATTTATCAAGGCAAATCTATAAGCCGGATTCTGTATCTCGCCTCCGTCAACTGACGGAGCGGGACGACAGTCATTTATCTGGACCTGCCATTGCTGGCGGTCTCAAGCGGCACTCACCGACACAAAGCGCTCAAAGCTCCAATTTGGGGCCCTCAGCGCTTCGTACCAGTGCACGACCTTGCATCCAGGCAGGGATTTAGCCGTTTCACCCTCGACGTTTCCGCCGAGGCTTATCCATCCGCCAGCTGGCGGAGGATATCCGACACTTTCGTGTCAGGACGTCTCTGCTCGCACCCCTTAAGTTGCCCTAGACGGGAGTTACCCGCTGCCCTTTCTCCAGGCACTTGCGTGCCCGAATGTGAATGTCCGGACTTTCCTCCCCATCCCGCCAAGCGGGACGGAGCGACTGTCCGATTTGCCTTGATAAATGCTAATTTTCAGTTTGAAGGTACTTTCTCTGATTATACTCCTAAATAAGCATCCGGTCAATGCTGACATCGAAAAAATGCTTTCTATAAGCCAAAATATTATTCGACAATGATTCCGAAGGGTTTCAAAAGCGCCAGGAGTCCGGGATATGACAATTTCGCCCCTTTGAGCCTGTTCTGGGTCGGATCGATATAGTAGTTCTTGGCGGTTCCAAGATCAGCCCTTTCCAAGATCGTGTTCTGGAATATGCTCCCCTGCAAATCGGAATCGGGAAAACCGGATTCGGTCAGATCGGTTCCCATGAAATCCGTTTCCCTTATCATGCATTCGGAAAAAGCGGTCCGTCTCATCTTAAGATCCTGGAAACTGCAAAATTCAATCAGGGAATTTTTGAATGACCAGTCGATCAGCAGTGATTTTATGGTCAGAAAAAGAACTCCGATTATTTTGCAGTTGTCGAATGCGACATTCTGAAAGCCGCAATTGTCGACTTTGATATTGGAAAGGTCGGTATCCTCGAAAACGCAATCAGAAAACAGCGAGCCGGAAAAATCGCATTTGCCGAAATCGCATTTCTTGAAAGTGCAACCATGGAATTCCTTATTGCTAACATCCTGTCCTGGGCAGATTGCTTTCTGGAATGTTTCGTTTTCAAAGTTTTGCTTATCGAATTCGGTCCTCATAAATCTATTCTGTTCTTTCCAAAATTATCCTCTGTTCGAACCCGCCACGATCTTCGGCCTTATTGAAGCGGACTTCTTCGATATCATTCAAATCGACGCCTTTAAATTCGCAGATCGCACGCACGACTTCAAGGACATCAGCAGCTTCTTCGATGGATATGTCCTCCAAAAATTCGCCGACTTCTTCATGAAGTTTGGCCCGAAGCGCATTTTCATATTCCGCATCACCAGCGATATGAGTTATGGCTTTTGCGCCCTTGCTCCTGATGATATCAGGGATCTTGTCCCTGACTAATTTGTTGAACTCCATAAAGATATGGATTATTAGAACGCTCCAAGATTTCCCAATAGCTCTCTTTGAGTTTCGAGTTTTGATTTATACTCTTCCATCCTGTTCCTGCTTTCTTCTATGATTTCCTTTGGTGCGCCGGTCAGGAATTTTTCGTTTTTGAGGGTGTTTTCGATGCGGGTGATGGAACTTTCAAGGTTCTTTATCTCATTTTGAAGCCTCGTTTTCTCTTTCTCAACATCAATGAGCTTTGCGATATCCAAATCCAGGGCGATATCCCCTTCCGAAATACGCATGAAATTTCCTGATTCCGAAGCAGATCCGACGATCTTGACCCTAGCAAGCCGCTCGATGATTTCCTTGCCTGAGACTTCCGCGCCATAGGCATCGATCGCCATGGCCGCATCGATCCTGTAGCTAGACCTTATATTCCTTATGCGGGTGATTATATTCTTAAGATTATCGAATTCTGCCGAGACATTCTCATCAATGAGACTCTCGTCCGCTTTCGGCCAAGCCGAAACCATCAGCAGTTTCTTTCCAGCATGAAAATCCTGGAATATCTTTTCAGTAATGAATGGGATGAACGGATGCCAGAGCTTCAATATCTTATCGAAGACATATCCCAACACCTTGGCATTCTTCTCGATCTTGTTGATTTCGACATACCAGTCAGCCAGGATATCCCAGGTGAAAACGCGGAGTTTTTCTTGCGCAAGCGATATGTTCTTCGCTTCTATGAATTTGGTCGTTTCCTGGATCGTTTTTTGCAGTTCGGAAACGACCCATCTGTCGGAAACGGTTTTCAGGTCTTCGGTGGATATTTCTTCAACGATATTGAAATTTTCATCTGACTGGTTGGAATAGCGATAGATATTCCACAGCTTGGTCGTGAAATTCCTGAAACGCTCGATCTTTTCTTCATAGAGTCTTGCATCCTGTCCTGGCGTAGTGTCCATAACAAGGCTGAGACGCAAAGCATCCGCTCCATATTTATCGATCATCGGCAGCGGATCGATTCCGTTCCCGCGCGACTTGGAAAACTTATGCCCTTCCTTATCCCGGATGAGGCCGGTGAAATACAGGTTCTTGAATGGGACGTTTCCTGTTTTGTATAGTCCGAACATGATCATGCGCGCAGCCCAGAAAGGCAGGATATCGCGCCCCATTATCATCATATCGGTCGGATAAAACTGCTTATAATCCTTTCCTTCAGGAAACCCTAGAGTAGTATATGGCCATTGACCAGAAGAGAACCAGGTATCAAAAGTATTCTCATCCTGAACCCACTCGCCCGTCGTAGCCTTGGCGGAGTCGGGATTGCCCGTCATAGCCTTGGCGGAGTCAGGATTGCCCCCATCCGGAGCTTCAAGTCCGACATATATCTCTTCTCCTTTATACCAAACCGGGAATTGCGGACCCCACCAGATCTGTCTTGATATGCACCAATCGTTCAGGTTTTCATACCAGTTGATCAGGATATTCTCGAAATTCTTCGGATATACATTGATTTTACCTTCCTTTAAAGCTTTGATCGCTTCTTTTTTCAAGGAGTACTTTTTTGCGTCGACATTCACGAACCATTGCTTGGAAATCAGCGGCTCGATGACTGTCTTGCATCTTTCGCATATGGATTTGTTTATCTTCAAATCTTCTTCCTTTTCCAGAAGCCCGAGATCGGAAAGATCAGCAAAGACATTTCTCCTTGCCTCCATCACTTTCTGTCCGGCATATTTTCCACCAAGATCGGTAATCTCTGACATCTCATCAATGACTTGCAGCTCTTCCAGCTTATGGTCTTTCCCGATTTGCCAGTCCAATGGATCATGTGCCGGAGTAATCTTCACTGCTCCAGTCCCGAATCCCATTTCGATCCGATAGTCGGAAATTATCGGAATCTCACGATTCATAAGAGGCAGCATCGCCGTCTTTCCAATGAGATCCTTATATTTCTCATCTTTCGGATTGACTGCAATAGCAGTGTCGCCCAGCATCGTTTCCGGACGCGTTGTGGCTACCGATATGAACTCATCGGAATCCTTGATCGGATATTTGATGTAACAGAGTTTGCCGTCTTCTTCCTTATGCAGAACTTCAACATCGGCAAGGGCCGTCCCGCAGCTCGGACACCAATTGATGATCCTGTTTCCCTTATATACCAATCCGTCCTCATACATCTTGACGAAAGTCTCAAGAGCGATCTTCAATCCATCCGGATCGAGGCTGAACTTTTCCCGCGACCAATCAGCACTGATTCCGATCCGTTTTTCCTGGGAACGCATATACCCGGATCTATCCATGCAGAATTCATATACTTCATCATAGAACTTCTCCCGTCCGATTTCGTCACGCGCGATTCCCCGCTCTTTTTTGATTTTCTTTTCATAGACAACCTGAGTTTGAATTCCGGCATGATCTTTCCCTGGAAGAAGCAAAGTTTTCTTCCCGTTCATCCTTTCATATCGGCCGAATATATCCATAACAGTATATCCGCTGGCATGACCAACATGCAGCTCGCCATTAGCATTCGGCGGCGGCAGAACATTGCAATATCTTTCCGAAGAATCGATATTATCCGGATTGAAAAAGCCGGATTCTTCCCAGAGCTTATAAATATCGTCTTCCGATTCGGAAGGATTGTAGTTTTTAGGGATTTCTTTCATGCTATTTTCTCACTTCCGCCCCGATTTCTTTTTCAAGGCTTGTGGTTATCTTTTCCATCACCCTATCCACGTCCTTGCTTTCAAGGGTCCTTTCGTTCGAGCCGAGATCGATATGGAAGGCGAAACTGTTGCTGCCGTCTTTAGCGAAAATATCGAAAAGCTCGGACGAAATAACCAGCTCGCCTCCGGCTTTCTTGATAATCTCGGTTATTTTGGCAACCGATATCCCCTTGTCGACAAGCATGGAGATATCGCGGGTGACAATGGGAAAGCGGCTGATAGCAGAATAGGTTTTTTCCTTTCTGGAAACCTTGAGAAGTTTTTCCAAGTCGAGTTCGAAAATTGCCACTCTCTTTCCGATTTTGAAATTAGCGACAATTAGCGGGCTCACTTCTCCGATATATCCTATTTTTTCTTTCGTCCCTTCGACTTTGATTTCTGCCAAGCGTCCCAAATGCCAAGTCCCGAGAGTCGAATCGGTCGGGGTCGGATCGAAGTTGTCATAATAGAAATCCGAAACGCCGAGCTGAGACAAGAAGTCATCACATATTCCTTTGACTGAGAAAAATGTTTCAGCATCCTTATCACTGTCCAGAACTTTCGCCACGATCAGCATCCGCTTCTCTTCCGGCATCCCTCCGTTGGTCCAATAGGCCCTTCCGATTTCGAAAATCCCGAACGAAGAAAAATTCTTTATATTCTCACGGATATTCTTGAGGATGTTCGGAATGAGACTGACTCTCACATATTCCTGATCGGGATTCATCGGATTCTGAAGCTCATAGTGCTTGATTTCTTCAAGTCCGGTGTCAGCCGCGTCCTTCTTGGAATAGAAAGAATAATTATATATTTCATCCAACCCGAAAGCAGAAAGGGCATTGCGTATGCGCCTTTCAAGAATCGACATCTCGTTGACCTTTCTCGAAGCGGGAGTTTCCGCCATGATCCGAGGCTGCACCTTGTCATATCCCCAGACTCTTCCGATTTCTTCAATCAGATCCTCCTGAGTTCCAAGATCAAGTCTGAAAGTCGGAATGAGACATTTCAAATCATTGCCCGATTTTTCAGTTGCGATTCCCAATGAATTCAATATTCTGACAATATCTTTTTCCGGAACGGTTTCGCCAAGAAGCCTTTCGACATAGCCAAGATCCAGTTCGATTTTCCATAGCTTCACCGGTTCAGGATATATGTCGATAGTCTCTTTGATTTCTCCTCCGGCTATATGCTTCAAAATCTCAACTAGGCGTACCATGGCTTTTTCCGCCATGTTCGGATCGATATCTTTCTCGAAACGGCTGGATGAATCAGTCTGGATTCCAAGTCTGGTCCTAGTTTTCCTGATCAAGACAGCATCGAAGCTCGCGGCTTCCAAGAATATGTTCTTGGTATTATCGGAAATTCTAGAATGAAGCCCACCCATGATTCCGGCTAGCGCCAAGGCTTTTTCGTTGTCGGTTATCAATAAGTCATCGCTGTTAAGCTCTATTTCAGCACCGTCAAGAAGGGTCAGTTTCTCATTGTCTTTCGCTTCGCGAACGATGATGTTTCCGGAAATCTTTTCGAGATCGAACGCATGAAGCGGATTACCGAGTTCCAGCATGACATAGTTGGTCGCATCGACCACATTATTGATCGGGCGGATTCCTGAAATCCTAAGACGGTTCTGCATCCATGATGGAGAATCTTTGATTTCGACATTCTCCATCAGCACTCCGACATATCTCTTGCAATTGTCATTCTTGATTTCGACATTTATTTTCTTTCCTTTTTTTGTCTTTCCTTCAAGCTCAAGCCCATCGAAATCATAGTCGAATTCGATGCCTTCAAGAGCCGTTATTTCCCGCGCCACTCCGACATGGCTCATAGCATCATGCGCCCGGTCGGGAAGAACCTTGATTTCGAAAATATCATCCGATTCGACACCGAGATATTCAGCGAAAGGGATCCCAATTTCGGTTTCAGCTTCAAGGATTTTTATGCCATCATGACTCGTTCCCAATCCGAGTTCGTCTTCAGCGCAAAGCATCCCAGAAGACTCCACGCCGCGAATCTTCGCTTTCTTGATTTCAATCCCGCAGGGTAATTTTGCGCCAGGAAGAGCGACCGGGACTATGTCTCCGATCTTGATGTTCGAAGCTCCGCAAACTATACGATGCAATTCTTCCTCGCCCGTCGAAGCCTTAGCGAAGGCGGGTCTTTTGCCTGTTATATCTACTTCAACCACCTGCAATCTGTCAGCATCAGGATGCTTTTTAAGCGAGATTATCTTTCCAACGACAACACTATCGAATCCGCCTCCGATCTTTTCCAATCCCTCTACTTCCAAAGCACGCATGGTCAATTCCTCACGCACCTCTTCCGCGGATTTTTCAGTTCCTGATAATTCTTTTAGCCAGTTGAATGAATATTTCATGATCTTAAATTCGAAATCCGAAAAACGAAATCCGAAACAATATTAAAATTCGAATAATTAAATTATAAACTAGCACGACTTTCTCATTATGGAACTGAATATCTTCATCAACTCGGTAGCCTCTCCAGTCAATCTTAATCTTTCTTTTTCCAGCTCGATAATATTCCCGGAGTCTATAAGCGTTAGCCAATACCTGCTCTCCTTAGCCTCTTTTCTTGATATCTTTATCCTCATCAAAAAATCTTTCTTACTCAGTGACTCATTCGCTTCGATATAGTTAGCACCAACAGACCCGGAAGAACGTATGACCTGTTTCCCATCCTCTATGTTGGCGATAGTTCTGGGTATCTTCTTAACAAACAGCCTGACGTCTTTTGAAAATCCAAGGGTTCTATCTTCCAGATCGAATTGTTTTTTATCTTGTATTTCTGTCATTCCGGTTTGTTTCGGATTTCTGATTTCGTGCTTCGTATTTATCAGAACTGACGAATGAATCTCAAATCGCCACTATGGAAGAGTCTGACGTCATCGATTTTGTATTTCATCATGGCGAGTCTCTCAAGCCCGAAACCCCAGGCGAATCCAGTATATTTGCCGCGCGGATATCCAGCGGCCTCAAAAACGTTCTGATTGACCATGCCAGCGCCGCCGAGTTCCAGCCAGCCGCCATATCGGCAAGCCTTGCAGCCTTTGCCATGACAGACCGTGCAGGTGATATCGAATTCGAATCCCGGTTCGACGAACGGGAAATAGCTCGGACGCAGGCGCACCTTGACGTCCTGTTTGAAAAGCAAGGAAAAGAATTCCTGGGCGACGAATTTCAGGTTTCCGACATTGATGTTCTCTCCCACGACCAATGACTCGAACTGATAGAAAGTGTGCTCATGAGTCGAATCAGTCGCTTCTGAACGAAAAACTTTTCCGGGAACTATGATCTTGAATGGCGGAGTGTGCTGTTCCATATACTTCACCTGCGCAGCCGAAGTCTGTGATCTCATGGATAATCTTTCTTCGCTTCCATTTTTTTTATTTTTAGCAGCCTGTTTCAGCCAGAAGGTATCCTGCATGTCGCGAGCCGGGTGATGCTCCGGAATATTCAAGGCATCGAAGTTATAGAACTCGGTTTCGATTTCCGGACCATCGGAAACCTCGAATCCCATGGCAGTGAAGATATCCTGGATGTCGTTGACGATAAGCGAGATGGGGTTGAGATGTCCCGCACCCCTCTTATTTCCGGGAATGGTGATGTCTATTTTTTCACTTTCGAAATCGAACCCCTTGTTCCTAAGCGCGGTCCTTTTCACTTCGATAGCATCGGAGATTTCTTTCCTTGCGCCATTCGCCAGAGGCCCGACGACTTTCTTATCTTCAGCTGAAAGAGAACCAAGGCTCTTCATGATTTCCGTGAATTCGCTTTTCCTTCCGAGATATTTCTTTTCCAAATCGAAAAGTTCCGCCTCATTCCCAGCGGTTTCCAAATCGACGAAAAACTGCTTTCTTATGCCCTCGATCTTTTCTTTTTGCATAGGTATATTCTACTTTCAATGCGGAAAAAAGTCAAAAAAGCAGGGATGATGTACTGATACATCATCCCTGTATTCATAATCACTCACCGCGACGAATTTTGCCTGTGCCACAACACGCATGGCAACATTTTGTCCAGATAATCATTCCCTGAGCAGAACAAATAGGACATTCAGTCTTCTTAACAGGGTCTCCCTTACACGCCCAGCAGATTTCATATCTGTCAAAAACTTCGCCCTTGCCGCTGCACTTTCCACAAATTTCCATTATCATGAACAATCCTCCCTCTGATTACCCATGATTGACTTTAATGCAATGTACTCTCAAAAATACGCCGACAACTTACATGCCCAGCTTCTTCTTCGCCTCCGCGTACTGCGCTTCGGTTATCTGTCCTGTCTTTCTCATCATCTTCATGGCAGAGAGCATCTTGTCGCGGTTCTTCGGAGCGAACGCTTCGCGCATCAGCTTCTCGCGTTCTTTCGGATTCATCTTCTCGATCCTTTTCATCGCGATGCGCTGAAGCATGTTCATCTTCGGCTTGTTATCATCATCTGATCCTGAATTTTTGCTGAATGGATTCCACATAATCTTAGTTATTAGTTAATTAGTTGAATAAGTTATTAGTTGCATGGAAATGAGTGATGAAAACATATTTCACCCTAATTAACCAATAAACTAATTAACCAATCACCTTTTTTGTAAATTATAGCTTGTCACTAAAAGCGCTGAGGCGATGAAAATGGACGAATACGTCCCGAACGTCACTCCGACCAGAAGAGCGAGAGCGAAATATTTTACCGATTCTCCTCCGAAAAGATATATGGCAAGAAGGGTCACGATAACAGTGAGTGATGTGTTGATAGAGCGCACTAATGTTTCATTAAGGCTCCTGTTCACTATTTCCGGGAAAGTCTCTTTCGATGAGCTGCGAATCAGGTTCTCACGGGTCCGGTCATAGACTACGATCGTGTCATGGACTGAAAATCCGAGGATAGTGAGAAGCGCCGCGATGAACGGAACGCCCACTTCGATATCGAAGAAATGACCCAATACCGCGAAGACTCCGATGGTTATGAGGACATCGTGAATGAGCGCGATAACTGCGCCTGCCCCGTATTTCCAAGAAGCCACCGGCCGGGAAACTTTCCTGAAAGCCCAGGCGACATATGCCATTATCCCGACTACCGCCCAGAAGATCGCCAGAAGCGAATTCTTGCGAAGGTCATTGGAAACGGAAGAATTGATATAATCGACTCTGGTTTGCGCCACATCAGGATGCTTCGCTTTCAGCTGCTCGAAAACCGCCTGATTGACATTGTCTTCCTCTGAAGCGTATCGGACAAGCATCGTGTCAGAACCCGACAACTGCAATGTCAGGCTTTTAAGATTGAGGTTTCCAAGATCACTGCTGACTTCTTGGGTTGTTGGCAGCCCGCTTGGGAATTTCAATTCCATGAGCGTTCCTCCATTGAAATCGATCCCGAATTTGAGACCCCAAATCAGAATAGCCGCAATACTCAGCAAAGTAACCGTTCCGGAAAAAATATAAGAATATTTAGTTTTCGAAATTATATTTAACATAAATTATTTTTCAATGTTTTCCTTATTTTTCCTTTTGGCACCGATGAGCCACAATTTTCCCTCCATCCATTCTCCGACCAGGAACTCGAGTATGGTTTTCGAAATCACGACCGCAGTGAACATGGAAACCAACACCCCGACAACCAGAGTGACTGCGAATCCTTTCACGAATCCGGTTCCGAGATTGATAAGGATGAAAGCGGTGATAATCGAGGAGATATTCCCGTCCCGGATCGAAGTCCAGGCGCGCTTGAAGCCTTCTTCGATAGCGCTGGCTACGTTCCTTCCGTTGCCGATTTCTTCTTTGGTGCGTTCGAAGATGAGGATATTGGCATCCACCGCCATACCGATCGACAGGACGAATCCGGCGATTCCCGGAAGCGTCAGCGTGATCGACCACGGCGTCAAGCCGGAAAGCTTGAAAATGGATATCATAAGCCCGGTATATATGAGCAAAGCGACTGAAGCGATAAGCCCCAAGAAGCGGTAATAGATCAGCATGAAAATGACGACGAAAGCAAGCCCGATGATTCCCGCTTTCATACTCTGCGCCAATGAAACGGCCCCCAGGGAAGCCTCGACGCTCTGCTGGGAAATCAGGCTTATCGGCACAGGCAGCGCGCCCTCATTCAGCCTCTTTACCAGGTTCTTCGCCTCATCAAGCGTGAAGTTTCCGGAAATCTGAGCTCTTCCGGTCGATATTTCTTCGTTCACATTCGGAGCGCTGACGATTTCGTTGTCCAGATATATGGCAACCGGCTTCCCGACATTGCGTTTGGTTATCTCATCGAAAAGCCTGGTTCCTTCGGAATCAAACTGTAAGGAAACGACCGGTTCAGAAAGGCCCTGACTTTGATATTCAACAACTGCGCTCTTGAGATTTTTTCCAGTAAGGCCTGTCGAAACCCAGGTCGCCATAGGTTGCGGCTGAGTCTTTTTGGCAATCAGGATATGGACCGCATGGACTTCAAGATTATCGCCCTCTCCGCGCTGCTCTATTTTCTTTATGATATGCCACCCGAACTGCGTTTCAACTAAATCAGGATATATCTGTCCGTCTTGAAGGTTCGAATCAAAAAGGACCTTGTCGAATTCAGGCACGAATTCTCCTTTCCCCACAAAACCCAAATCTCCGCCGTCGTCCTTCGAACCAGGATCTTCGCTGTTGCTCTTTACAAGTATTGCGAAATCTTCTCCTCCGCCAGCTGGCGGATTCGCCCTATTGAGAATTTGCTGGGCTTTTTCCTTAGCCTGAGCATTTTCCCGATCCAAGACATCTTGAGGAATCTGCTCCGGCTCAGTCGCCTGCTGTTCTTTGAATTCCAAAAACGGCGTGTCCTTGATCATGCTTTTCGCCTGATCGATATCCTTGATGCCTGCCAATTCTACAATGAGACGACTTTCCGAACCTGATTTGGTGGTATATACGACCGGCTCAGCCACTCCGAAAGCGTTCACTCTCCTTTCAATAGTATCTTGGATAGCAGAAAGCGCGTCGGCTTTCTTGTCGTCGCTTATCTGGCTCAAATCCGGAGCATATTCCAAGTGAATCCCGCCTTGGAGATCCAAACCGAGGTTTATGTGAGCCTTATTGAGAAAAGCATAAAAACGCGGCATCTTCGAAACCGCTTTCGGATATGAAATCAGCCCGACTACAAGGGCTAGGAAAATAACCAAAACAAACTTAACTGCAATCTTTCTTCTCAGTGTCATAATGCTATTCTAGACTTTTTTCCGTATTTTGCAACTTTTCGCCGGAAAACTTATGAAAAAGTGGTTACGATCCTATCCGATTCCGCTTCTATCTCTTTCCAGCGGGATTCGAGATTGTGCTTCATCTGCTCGATATTCTCATTCTTGTCCAAAAAACCCTTATCCAGCTTGTCCTCGATAATGTCATCGACCAGGCTCCTGTATTCGTCGAAGGTCCTGACCTTTTCCAATTCCGCAGCTTCTTTTATCTCCCTAAATAAGCCGCTTTCTGTCGGTTCTCCTCCCATATAGATATCAGTCATATGTTTTGATATTACTGATTACATCTATATGATAGCTCATTTCCTGTTTTTTGTAAGAATTCGTGAGCATCCTTGAGCGTCTTCCGGATATTTTCATATGCCAAATGATCCATGGCGTCAGTATACGAAAACCACCCGGAAGCATTATGTTCATGAGAAATGACGATATTTTCAGTTTTCGTTTCAGCCAAATAGAAGACCACTCTTTTGATGATGAATATTCCCCTGCCGGATTCGATCCTGTCCGCCCTTTCCCGTCCCTTGGACAGATAGGAGTATCCGTTTTTCGATTTGAATCCGGAAGCAATCTCGAGATCACCTATTCCAGATTCCTCTTCCGTCTCCCTTCTAAGTGTCTCTTCCTCGCTCTCCCCATGTTCTGGATGGCCTTTGGGAAATCCCCAATAATTATTGCAAAGAAGGAGATAGCGGATATCCTCCCCCTCTTTTCGGTAAACCACCGTCCCGACTGATTTTTCAAAAGCTAATAGTTTCATATCACGAACTTCATATGTGTATGTCAGTTTATTGACATAATTGCAAATTACTACTAGCTTTAGCCTACCATGCAGGCGCGTACTGGCCAAACGCCTATGCTTCTCCGAAGCCATCCCGGGCAACGGTTTCGGAGCCGACTAAAAACTTAGCCGGGTTCGACAGGTCGGCTGTTGCAATGACCGCAGGATTCGCGGGGTGAGCCTAGTGAAGGCCTCCGTAGAGTACTTGCGCCTTTGCATCCATGCCGTCGGAATCCTGACACAGCAAGTCATGCGGATTAGAAGTATCCGCGTGTTAAACAGCATAATAGCTGACTTGCAAAAGTGTTAGGGTTCCGGCGGTCTTTTTTTATTTCTCGCCACGCCTTCGTAACGATTCGAATGATTCGACAAATTTCTTATTTCTTGAAGACGCTTTCATCTTACTGAATTCCTCTGAATAGATCCAGCGGAATTCATCGTGTTCATGGCTGAGCTTCACCTCTGATTCTGAAACCTCTGATACATAACCTATCGTTATCCAGAATTCACCTTTGTAATCCAGCGCCGATATCACATCCAAAATATCAACGTTATTAACGTTAAGGCCTGTTTCCTCTTTTATTTCACGAATAATCGCATCCCTAGCATCCTCTCCGAAATCGATTCCTCCGCCCGGAAGATCCCAAAAAAGCGGATGAGATGGAGCAGTTTCAGATCTCCTGATAACTAGTATCTTCCCGTCATCGCGAAAAATGACAGCCTTCTGCGATACTCCGATTGTCTTATTATTATTTTCCACAGCACTTCTTATATTTCTTTCCGCTTCCGCAGGGGCAAGGATCGTTGCGGCCGATTTTGTCTGCATTGATTATCGGAGATTGTTTCATATTGCTGGCACCCTTGTCCGCCGAAGCTCCAGCGGAGGAGGAGAACTGTTCTATATCTTCAGCTCCTTGATAATTGAGATTCTTCTCATTGATGACGGATTCGGTTTCCGGAGTGACAATTGAGATCCTGAAAATGGTGCTCACGATGGTCGAACGGATATTCTGCATCAGGAAAGAGAACATATTGAAAGCTTCCCGCTTGTATTCGACCAGCGGATCCCTCTGAGCATAGCCGCGAAGCCCGATCGCTCCACGAAGATAATCGATTTCGTCGAGATGTTCCATCCACATGGTGTCCATCGTCTGCAAAATGATGCTCTTTTCGATAGAACGCATGGAAAGGCTTCCGATTTCCTGTTCCTTTTTGTTATATGCTTCCTTGGCAAGCCCTAGGATATACTCCGTCATGCCGCTTATGATCTCAGCGTTGTTCTTCCTTTTGTCATTGCCGATTTCCTGAAGCTTGCCCAGGATCGATTCGGAAACCGGAATAATGCTCCTGATGTTCTGATACACCTCTTCGGCATTAACCCGTCCTTCAGGATCGATGAGATAGGTCGAAACGATCCGTTCCATTTCCTCATTGATATATCCTAGCATCTCATTCTTGAGATCATCCGTCTCCAGGATCTCGCGGCGTTTCTTGTATACCACTTCCCGCTGCTTGTTCATCACGTCGTCATATTCCAGAACGTGTTTCCTGATATCGAAATTGAATCCTTCGATCTTGGACTGGGCATTCTCGATGGTTCTGGAAATGAGCTTGTTCTGGATCGGCTGATCTTCGGGAAGCCCGAGCGTGTTCATGATGCTTATGAGCTTGTCTCCGCCGAAACGGCGCATAAGTTCATCTTCAAGCGACACGAAGAACTGCGAAGCTCCCGGATCGCCTTGGCGGCCGGCACGGCCTCGCAACTGATTATCGATGCGCCTTGCTTCATGACGCTCCGTTCCAAGCACGAACAACCCTCCAGCCTCCTTCGCGCCCTCGCCGAGCTTGATATCGGTTCCGCGGCCTGCCATGTTGGTCGCGATCGTCACGGCGTTTTTCTCTCCGGCTCTTGCGATTATCTGGGCTTCCTTTTCATGATTCTTGGCATTCAGGACTTCGTGCTTCACTCCCATGCGATCAAGAAGCGCGCTCAGGTATTCCGATTTCTCGATCGCGATCGTTCCGACCAGAACCGGCTGCCCGTTCTTATTAAGCTCCTTTATTTTTTCAGCTATAGCCTTGAATTTGCCTTTTTCGCTCTTGTATATCATGTCCGGGAAATCCTTCCTGACTATCTGCCTGTTGGTCGGGATTTCCAAGACGTCCATTTTGTATACTTTGAAAAACTCTTCCGCTGAAGTGGTTGCTGTTCCAGTCATTCCGGAAATCTTGCCATACATCCTGAAATAGTTCTGGAATGTTATCGTCGCCAGCGTCCTGGATTCCTTCTGCACCCTCACTCCTTCCTTGGCCTCGATTGCCTGGTGAAGGCCTTCGCTATACCGCCTTCCGTGCATGAGGCGTCCCGTGAAGTCGTCAACGATGATAACCTCGCCGTCTTTCACGACATAGTCCTTGTCGAGCTGATATATCACCTGCGCCTTCAATGCCTGTTCCAGGTGATGCACATAGCTTATCTTTCCTGCTTCATATATATTCCCGATCCCCAACCACGATTCGATTTTCGTTATGCCGCTTTCGGTTATCGTGACAGACTTCGACTTTTCCTCGACTTCATAGTCCTCTTCTTTCTTGAGTCTCGGAATGAGCGTTGCGAACTGCTGA
Organism: Candidatus Moraniibacteriota bacterium; assembly: GCA_013334765.1. Classification (GTDB taxonomy): domain Bacteria; phylum Patescibacteriota; class Minisyncoccia; order Moranbacterales; family UBA2206; genus JAAXWW01. The sequence continues at coordinate 36,741 of JAAXWW010000003.1, forward strand.
TACATCTTGGTCGATTCCGTGTCCGGAGCCGAGATGATGAGCGGAGTCCTGGCTTCGTCGATAAGGATGGAGTCGACCTCGTCAACGATCGCGTAGTTGTGTTCGCGCTGCGTCATCTGATTGAGCGACTGCACCATGTTGTCGCGCAGATAATCGAAACCGAATTCGTTGTTCGTGCCGTATGTGATATCCGCCTGATAGGCTTCGCGGCGGGTGACCGGATGAAGGTTTTCCATTTCAACACTCACTTCGTCCTCATCGAAGACCTTGGGTTCGTATATGTATGAAGCGTCATGGATGATGCAGGCCGTCCTGATTCCCAGGAAATTATAGATAGCACCCATCCAGTTGCAGTCGCGGCGCGCCAGATAGTCATTGACTGTTATGATGTGCGCTCCTTTGCCAGAAAGCGCGTTGAGATATGCCGCCGCGATAGCGGTGTGCGTTTTCCCTTCTCCGGTTTTCATCTCGGCGATCTTGCCATGATGAAGCGTCATGGCTCCGATCAGCTGGACATCGAAAAGCCGCTTGCCGTCGACCCGCTTGATGGCCTCCCGCGCCACCGCGAAGGCCTCCGGAAGAAGAGCATCCAGCGTTTCGCCTTTTTTGATCCTTTCGCGGAATTCATCCGTCTTGGCGCGAAGCTCCGGATCGGACAGCTTCGTCATGGAATCTTCGAGCGCGTTTATCTTGTCCACGATCGGTCGCAACCTGGCGACTTCCCGTTCGTTGGAACCGAAAATCTTCTTGAAAATGGTCATATTTTTGTCTAGATAAAAATGGTGGCTAACTAGGCTATTATATCCGAAAAAAGCCCTTTAGTCAAAGGAAGAGGATATTCAATGAATTGACTTGGACTATTTTCATATAAAATAACCATCAAAACAAGGAGGGTTCCCATGGAACCGAATCATGCTGAAACCGAGACTGCAGCAGTGCCAAAGAAAGTGCATCCTGATGCTCGAGGATTCCAGCAACGCTTTCCGGATGGATGCGGATTTGCGCCTGGAACAGCGGACGATCGTCTTAAGGATGGCGAATGGCATCAATATTCCCCTGATGCTCACGAATGGACAAGCAATTCCTAGATGCCACCTTACCGTCTCACTTCAATGGGCGTGCGTTAAAAATAACGCGCGTCCTCATTTTTTAATCATATTACTTGATAACATACGGGAAATCGTCCGAGAGCTCGCCGGAATAATAGAATTCGTAGGCCAGGGAGCCGAAAGAATAGTCGCCGTCGCCGATAGTGATTTTCGACCCGCCCACTTGCGGATCGGGCTTGGGTTTGGACTGGGAAAACCCGACATTGAAAAGCGTGCCGACGATTTCGGGGCGATACTGGATGTCATATCCGGCGTTCTTCCATTGCGTCATTATTTCCTTGAGATACATCGCCGCATAGAGATAGGAATAGTAATGATCCTTGTCATTCGTGAGCCGGTCAAAGCGTTCTTTTGGAATATCGCCCGTCGCGAAATCCAGGACATGCTCGTATCGGCTTCCGAGATAATATGGCGAGGACGGATCTTTCAGGTGGTTCTCCGTGTCGATAGCCGTCTTCTCTTTCACGCCCATGACGCCCAAGGAAATCTGCGTCGCGTTGCTGAGTATTTTCAGCGGTTCGAAAACTTTCTTGAAAAGTTCCCGATCGGAATGGAAAAGGCGCAATTGTTCAACGATCAGGTTGGAAACGATAAGCCTCGGTTCGATTCCGGCAATTTCAGCGGCTTTGTCGATCTTGTCTTTGTCCTTTATGACGGAATCGCGGATAGTCTTCCATTCGTCTTCGTTGGCCCAAGTGAAAGCGTTCGGATTGTTCTCAACCGGGAAAGAAGCGCCAAGAACCTGCTGGCTTGCTGCTCCATCAGGCTGATCGCATGAAGAAATCCTGTTTTCAAAATCGCTGTCATTTTTGAGTCGCAGACTGACTGCCAGAAGCATCTTGGAAGCCAGCACGTCGCTCTTGGTGTCCTGATACGTTTCGGATATCTTCCCTGCGTTCGAAAAGGAAAGCCCGGAAATGACATTCAGCTTGCACGCGTTACGGCTTTTCAATTCATCGAATCCGCTCGGCTTCGCGTCATCCGGCTTCAGTTTTCCGATCGTCGAACCGACCAGCGAATTCGCTCCCGCTTGAGCTTCCAAGACATAGGACAAGCGGCTGGCACTCTCATTGAAAACCGAGCTGTTGCTGTCCACTCCTCCTTTGGTGTTCGTTATGCCGTATTTGATGGCGAAAAAGCCGACGAAAAGAAGGAGCCCATACGCGAAGAGGGCTCCTAGAGTGATCGTCAAGACACGTTTCGCTATTTTTTTCTTAGTTCCTGAATCTTGCATTCTCGTCGATAACCATTTTTTTCTTAAGCGACCTTCCGCCGCGCTCCCTGAGGTCTTTTATCTTGTCTTTTTCCCGAACGATCTGCTGATAAATCTCATCCAGCGCTGTGTCAGTCGAACCTTCTATGCTTTCGGTCGTTTCTTCCGCCCGATAGAGGCTATATGGCGTTTTCACCATGATCTCGACGCGGAATTTCCCTTTCTTGTCAAGATCGATTTCGACTTCTATTTCAGAAATCCTCTCCAGCAGTTTCGTGATCCTGTCTAGCTTCTTGTCAATATAATCCTTGGTCCTGTCATCGACACCCACTCCCTTATACATCATTCTTATTGGCACTTCCGTCTTTGTTTTGTCCATATGGTTTTGGATTAATTGATTACATTGTCCGTCCGTAGCTTCAGCGAAGGCGGACCCTAAACCGAAACATTAATTTTTTTCAAAAAACTAGAACCCGACATACCTGATTTCCTCTTTGAGCTGGATATGGAATTTCTCCCGCACCTTCTGCTTTATCATGCTAGTCAGTATTATGACATCTTCAGCCTTCCCGCTTCCCGAATTGACTATGAAATTGGAATGCTTCTCGCTGACTTCCACTCCTCCGATCTTCTTTCCTTTGAGCCCTGCTTCCATAACGAGCCATCCGGCAGGAACCTTATTGTCTTTGACCTTGGCTCCGGTGTCTCTCTCGAACCTTTCGATGAGCTCCTGATCCTCCACAACCGGATTCTGGAAAACGCTCCCAGCGCTGAATCCTGAAGGGTGGATCGTCTTTCTTTTTTCGATGATGTCCTTGACTTGGGTTTCGATTTCTTCTTTGTTTCCTTTTTTAAGAGCCAGAACTACGGAAAATATTATGCCCTTTCCGTTTTTTTTGAAAGCGCTGTTCCTGTATTCGAAACTGCAGTCTGAATTCCCGCAATTCTTTATTTCAGCGCTGAACGTTCCGTCCTTTTCTATTTCCAATATTTTCACGTTCTCGATGATATCGCTCATCGAACCCCCATATGCCCCGGCATTGCCATAGACCGCTCCGCCGACTGTTCCCGGAATTCCGGCAGCCCATTCCATTCCGGTGAGCCCATTGGACGCGGCCAAGCGCACTGCTTCGGAAAGCATCAATCCGGCGCCGCAAGTGATCTTCTCGCCGGAAACACTGCCAGAAACATTCGTCATCCTGATAACCAGGCCATCGAAGCCGTTGTCGCTGATCAGAAGGTTGCTTCCGCCGCCCATGACAAAGAACTCAAGGCTGTTTTCCTTGGCGTATGACAGGGCTTCTTTCATTTCATCCTCATTGCCAACTTCCGTAAAATACTTTGCCGGACCGCCTATCCTGAAAGTGGTGAACGGGGCTAATACAACGTCTTTTTTAATCTCTATCATAAGTCCTTTCCGGTTAGTTTTTAGTATTTCATCCCTACTTTGATTATACACCCTTTTGCTTGGTTTTTCCATTGTCTTTCCTCATCTCCTCCCAGAAAAACACTGCCAGAAACGACCCGAAAACAACCATCCAGTCCTTCCAATCTATCGGTGACATATGCAGGTATTTCTGCAGGACCGGGAGGTGCATGAAAAGGATCAGGATGGTCACGGAAATGAACACCGACCCAACAGCATACTTGTTTTTGAAAAATCCTAATTTGAAAGGAGACAGTTTTTCACTCCTGGATTGGAGCAGATTGGCCATCTGCGTCATGGAAAGAACCGCGTAAGCAGCCGTGGTCGATTTCACATAAAGAAGATCGTTGTCTGCTATGCTTTGCCCGAAATGCCACCCGCCTCGAAGCATCGACCATAGAAAGGCCGTAACCGCCCCGACCGCCATGATTATTCCCAAATAGAAAATCCTCCTGAATCCGCTCAGTCCCATAATGGACCTTTTGGAATTCAGCTTGGTTTTCGACATCCCAGGCTCTTCCGGCTCCAATCCGAGAGCGAAAGAAGGAAAGACATCCGTTCCAAGATCGACTGCCAGGATCTGTATGGCTGAAATCGGCGAAGGAATCTGCAGAAGCACTCCGAAAACCACCGTGAAAAGCTCGCTGGCGTTGGACGTGAAGACATAGTGCACGAATTTCTTGAGGTTCTGGAAAATCGTGCGTCCTTCCCGGATCCCCTTCACGATCGAGGCAAAATTGTCATCCATAAGGATCATATCGGATGCTTCTTTCGAAACGTCCGTTCCGATCATTCCCATCGCTACTCCGATATCGGCACGTTTCAAGGCCGGCGCATCATTGACCCCGTCTCCTGTCATGGCGATCGTCTCGCCGTATTTCTTGAGGATCCCGGCAATCCGCAACTTCTGTTCAGGCGCAATCCGAGCAAAAACACATGTACCGTTTTTGATGCTAGTATAAACATTCTTGTCGCTAAGAGTATCGAGCGTACGCCCGTTGATAACAACCTCCTTGTTCTTTTCACTCTTGACCAAACCTATTTTTTCCGCAATCGCCCTGGCTGTCACTTCATAATCCCCCGTGATCATTATCACCTTTATACCGAGATTGACGCATTCCGAAATCGCACTGCCAACATCCGCGCGCGGCGGATCGATCATCGCCATCATGCCGACCCAAACAAGATCCTTCTCTGTCTTATCCATATCCTTCTTCTCATCGAAACCGTCACCCAGATCGCGATAGGCAAAAGCCAGGACACGAAGAGCTGAAGCGGACATGCTGTTATATATCTCACGCGTCTTGGCTTTCTCTTCTTCAGTGAAAAGCGAAATTTCATTACCGATCTTCTTGTGAGTGGAAAGGCCGATCATGACATCCGGAGAGCCTTTCGCATATGACATGGTCTTAGAGTTCTTGTAAACCACGCTCATCCTCATCCTTTCCGAAGAAAAAGGATTTTCCGTTATCTTCTTCTCGCCGATCTCATAATATTTCTCTTCGGAATCGAATTTCTTTCCCGCAACGATCATCGCGCCTTCCGTCGGATCGCCGAGGATCTTGTAGCTGCTCCCTTCTTTCACTAGGCTGGCGTCATTGCAAAGCGTTCCGATCCTGAAAAGCATTTCCAAGTTATCGGTTTTCTTCGGATCGATTTTCTTTCCGGAAGAATAGAAATCCCCTAGCGGCTCGTATCCGACACCGCTCAAATCGATGATCTCGTCGTTGACGACCGCTTTGGTGACAGTGAGCTCGTTTCTTGTTATAGTTCCAGTCTTGTCGGTGCAGATCGTCGAGACCGATCCGAGCGTTTCGACGGCATTGAGCTTTTTCGCCAAGACATTGAACTTGAGAAGCTTTTTCATTCCGAACGAAAGCGCCACCGAAACGGCCGCGGGAAGGCCTTCCGGAACAACGGAAACCGCCAATGCCAGCGCGAAAAGGAAATTCTTGTAGAGCGACATCTTGAAATACTGGCCGCCGACAAGAACGACGACGCCGATGAAAACAGAGAGTATGGTCACGTTGCGCCCGAGAACCCGCATCTGCTTCTGAAGAGGTGTCGGGTCATCGGACACGTTCTCGGCCATATGCGCGATGTGCCCGAGTTCGGTATCCATCCCGGTTCCGGTCACTAAGAACCTGGCTTCTCCGGTCGCGACCGTCTCTCCCATAAAAACCAGATTGGTCATATCGGCAAGCGCAAGGCCTTCCTCATCAATAGCTCCCGATTCCTTTTTGCGAGGTTTCGACTCGCCGGTGAAAATGAAGCTGTTCACCTTGAGATCATAATCCTCCAGAAGATATCCGTCAGCCGGAACGCTATCACCGGAAGTGACGAAAACGACATCGCCAGGAATCACCATTTTCCTATCGATTTCCTTTTTTTCCCCATCACGGAAAACCACCGCTTTGTCAGTGGCGAACTTCCTTATGCTGTCCAGGATCCTTTCGGCTTTGAATTCCTGAAAAAAACCGATGACCGCGTTCAGAAAAACGATAGCCAGGATTATCGTCACGTCGCGCAATTCCCCAAAAAGGAACGACAATCCGGCTGCCACAAGAAGGATCCAAACCAGCGCGTCATTGAATTGCCCGACAACCAGCTTGAGCCACTTCCAATCCTGCTTTTTCTTGATGATATTCTGTCCGTATTCCTTGATTCTCGCTTTCGCTTCATCCGAACTCAACCCGTCAGCGCCAGCCCTGAATCTCTCGAATGCTTCATCGGATGTCAGGTTATATATTTTCTTGTTTTTTTGTTTCGGCATTTTGATTGCAAAACAGCTGCTTAGCTATTGTTTCCCAAATCTTTCGTCACTTCCCAGACATTCCCCGCGCCGATCGAGATGATGATGTCGTCCGGTCCGATTTTGTCTTTCAGGGATTCGATTGCTTCCGGAATCGTCGGGATATGTTCGGCTTTGCCTCGGCTATAGGTGTTTATGAGATCGACTAGTTCCTTCGAGCTCACTCCGCCTTGCGCTTCGCGCGCGCTGCCATAAATGTCGATCACGATCACGCTGTCGGCCGAATCGAAACTCTGCGAGAACTCCTGAAGAAGCGCCTTGGTGCGGGTGAAGGTGTGCGGATGAAAGACCGCAATGATGTTCTTTTCCGGATATTTTTCCCTTGCGGCCTTGAGCGTCGCTTTGATTTCTTCGGGATGATGGGCATAGTCATCGATCAGGATCGCCCCGTTCCTTTCTCCGATCAGCTCGAATCTTCTTGATGTTCCTTTGAAATTCCAAAGGGCTTCCTGCACTTTTTCCATGTCCAGCTTGAGCTTATGGCAGACTGCCACGACCGCGGCCGCATTCAGGATGTTGTGATTGCCCACGAGCCCGACACTGAATTCTCCAAGGCTTTCGCCGTTGCGGATGATTTCAAACGCGCCTGATTCTTTTTTATTGATCTTATAATTGCAATCTTCAGAAAATCCATAGGTCAGCACATCGCAAGCCGCGCTTTTGGCGACTTCTAGCGTATCGGTCGAGTCACCCCAGACAACCAGGAATCCGAACTTCGGAATCCTGGCAACGAAGTCCGAAAATGCTTTCTTATAGTCAGCGAAAGTCAAGAAGAAGTCCGGATGATCATAGTCGCAACTGGTCAGAACCGCCGCTTTCGGCTCATAGAGCCTCAGCTTGTTCTGATATTCATCCGTCTCAGCCACGAAAAACTCGCTCTTGCCGATCATACTGTTCCCGCCCCAATTGATGACTTTCCCTCCGATTATCGCGCTCGGATCCATACCGCAACTCCTCATTGCTTCAGCCAAAAGAGCTGAGGTGGTTGTTTTTCCATGCGTGCCGCTCACTGCTATGCCGTATTTGTTATTGAAAATCCCAGCCAGGGCTTCAGCATATGTTACGACTTGTTTTCCTGATTCGAAAGCGGCTTTCAGCTCGTCATTGGTTTCCGGCCTGAAAGATGACCCGTATACGACCATATCCGCGTCCTCGGGAATATTTTTCGGATTGAATTCATGGCTTATGCTCATTCCTTCATCCGCAAGGACGCTGTTGAAAAAATGATCGCCCTCGTCGGAACCGCTGACTTCCACGCCGGAATATTTCAATATCCTTGCCAAAGCTGATGTTCCCGCGCCCTCTATGCCGATGATATGCGCTTTTTTGATTTTCATTAAATCCATATGGTTTCCATTATTCTTCGATCATCCCCAAAACCCCGTCCGCGATCTTTTCCGCTGCGTCCGGATGATAGAAAGAGGCGATATTGACTGAAAGCTTGTCGCGAAGTTCTTGGTCATTCATGAGATCGTTTATGTTCTTGAGAAGCAGGTGTTCGCCCAGGTTGTCTTCTTCAAGAACCACACAGGCTCCGACCTGAGCCAAGGCGAAAGCGTTCATCCGCTGATGATCATTGGCGGAAGTCGCAAGCGGAATTATTATCGATGGCTTTCCATTAGCCGCGATTTCGGAAATGGATGTGCCGCCGGACCTGGAGATAACGAGATCGGCTACCGCATAAATATCATTGATGTCATCCCCGATGAAAGGCAACGCCCAGTATCCGTCGTGTCCGGTCTTGAATCCCAGCTCGCCAGCCCTATGGGATACTTCTTCGAAATTGCCCTGGCCCGTCTGATGGATGACCTGATACCGGCTCAGGATTTCCGGCAGGATATCAAGGATCTTGTCATTGATGCTTCTGGCTCCCTGCGATCCGCCTAGGATGAAAATGGTTTTCTTGGATTCCAAGAGGTGATATTTTTCCCGTGCCACTGCCGCGCTTCCCTTGTTTATATCGTCCCTGACCGGAGTTCCTGTCAGAACCGTTTTAGATGAAAGGAAATACCTTTCGGCTTCGGCATATGAAATGGCGATACGATTGGAAAGCTTGTCCAGCATCGAATTGGCCACGCCCGGCCTGGCATCGGACTCATGGATGAAAATCGGAATCCGATAAAGCCAGGCAGCCACCACTACCGGGAAAGAAGCATGCCCGCCCTTGGAAAAGACCGCGTCTGGCATGTAATAGAGCAGGAGCGCCAGGCATTGGATGACTCCAAGCGGAACCTTCACCGCATCGACCAGATTATGGAATGAGAAATAGCGGCGCATCTTTCCGACCAGGATGTTCCTCATTAGGATGCCTTCCTTGCCGATGATATCCTGTTCCAGCCTTCCGCTGGGACCGATGAAGATGAATTCGGCATCCGGCCTTTTTTCCTTTATCTTTTTCGCTACTGCCACGAGCGGGGTCAGATGTCCTCCTGAAGCTCCCCCTGTCAATACTATTCTCATAAATTTGGTGAAAAAATTATATAATTTTCGACTATTGTTCCTTTGAAAATTTGGAAATATTAAGGAGTATCCCGACTGCTGTCAGAAGGAATATGATCGATGTCCCTCCATAGCTCACGAACGGGAGCGGAATGCCCGTAAGCGGGATGAGTCCTGAAATGGCAGAAATGTTTATGAAGGCTTGGAAAATTATCCAGGACACTATCCCGATCGCGGTCAGCTGGGAAAATTTGTCAGGGGCGTTCTTGGCTATTCTGTATCCCCTTATGGCAAAGAAAACGAAAAGGGAGACCAGGAAGATGCCGCCGACCATGCCGAGTTCTTCAGCTATTATGGCGAATATCGAATCGCCGACCGGTTCCGGCAGATAGTTGAATTTCTGGATGCTGTGCCCCAGCCCCAATCCGAATACTCCGCCGGAACCTATCGCAAGGAGGGCCTGATTGATCTGATAGCCCACGCCGCGGGGATCCTCTTCGGGATGAAGGAAAACCAGGAAGCGGCTCATGCGGTATGATTCGTATTTCACAAGCAGCACGAGAGCGATCAGCCCTGTCGTTCCCATGAACGCCAGATGGGATATCCTCGCACCGGAAGAGAAGAAAATAGCCATGGCGATGATGATAATCACGCCTAGCGTCCCCATATCCGGCTGCTTGATCAGGAGGAAGCTCACTACCGCTATGACTGACAGGAAGGGAAGCAAGCCCTCATAGAAATCCTCGACCATTTCCCTTCTTGCTTCCAGCCAGGCTGCCAGATAGAGGATTATGGAAAGCTTGAGCATTTCTGATGGCTGAAAGGAAAAAGGGCCGAGCCTCATCCATCGGCTGGCGCCGTATATTTTGGTGCCGAATCCTGAAATGAAAACCATGATCAGGAAGATTATGCTTGTCAGGAAAAGAGGGAAGGAAATCTTCCTCCAGAAATTATAATCTATTTTCTGCACCACATACATGATCATGAGGCCTGGGATGACTCCGTAGAGAAGCTGGTGCTTGAAGAAGAAATACGGGTCTCCGAAACGGGCTCTCGAGTAAGCGATCCCGGCAGAAGCGATCATGGTCAGCCCGAAAGCGACCAGCATTAAAAGCGCTATCAAGAGAGGCCGGTCCGATTCTTTTTGGGTTATCCTGTTATGCATCGGTCAGTTCTTATTTTTTGATTTCCCATTCCTCCATTTCTCTATTTCCCCATGATTACCACTCAGCAGGACATCAGGAACCTTCAATCCATCAAATACTTCCGGCTTGGTATATTGGGGGTATTCCAGATATCCTTCTTCGCTATGGGATTCGAATTTCAGGCTTTCCTCGTTTCCCAGCACTCCAGGAACGAGCCTTGAGACTGAATCAGCGACAACCATGGCGGAAAGCTCGCCGCCGGTCAGCACGAAATCCCCGATGGATATTTCCTCGTCCGCGACATGTTCAGCCACTCTTTCATCGACTCCCTCATAGCGTCCGCAAATCATGATGAGCCGGTCATATTCAGAAAGCCTTCTTGCCTCCGCTTGGGTATATCTTTTTCCTTTGGCGGAAAAAAGGATCGTCCTAGTTTTCATTTTTTTCCCAGATGGATCTTTCTTGATGGATTCGACCGCTTCGGATATCGGTTCGATTTTCAAAACCATTCCGGCGCCTCCGCCATACGGCGTATCGTCCACTTTCCTGTGCTTGTCAGAGGTGAAATCACGGAGATCATGGATATTTATGTTGATGCTTTCCTTTTTTTGAGCGCGCGAAATTATCGATTCGTTGAAATATGAATCGAATATATGGGGAAAGATTGTGATGATATCTATTCTCATAGCAAAAACGCATCAGCGCAATATATGCATAATAGCAAAATAAAACAAAAAAGACCAGCAGAAAAGCGGTCTTTTTTGGTGAAAATCTCCAGGCGGGACTAGCCCGCTAAGAGAATAATATGCTAGATATTGATGTCTCCTACAACCTCGTCGATGCTTTTTCTTTCCTCTCTTCTTTCTGAACCTTGCGGCTCATTGATCTTGAGGTTCACGCGAGCGTTGTTCCTGGCTCCGATGACCCTGAGAAGAGTCCTCAAAGCCTTGGCTGTTGCTCCTTCGCGGCCGATAACCATTCCCATGTCTTCGGGATTCACATCAAGAGTGATGAGAACTCCCATCTCGTCGATTTTCCTTTCGACTTTCACGTCTTCCGGGTGGCTCACGATTTGCTTGACGATGTATTCCACAAAGTCCTTGTCAGTTTGTCCTTCCATATTGGTAATTCTAGATTAAAGGTTACAGATAAAAGAAGCAGAGGAATGATATAAGATCGACCTTCCTTCTATTCCGACATCCGCATTGCAAAAATTGCATGCTTCCTGCTCCGTCCATATTATAGCTCTTATCAATATTTTTGTCAAAAAATATCCGCCCCGAAAAATCCTTTCAAAAACCGGGAAAAAACTCTCAAGACAGCCTCATTTCCTTCCGGATCGTCTTGTATCCCGGGATGCTTTTTCCGACCAGATTCCAGAACCGCTCCGAGTGATTGAACTCCTTGAGATGGCAAAGCTCATGCGCCACCACGTAATCGAGATATTTCTCAGGCAGGAACGCGATCTTGTAGTTATAGCTCAGCGCTCCTTTTATTGAGCAGCTTCCCCATCTGGTTTTCTGGTTCTTGATGGATATTTTGCTGTATGAAAATCCGTATATCCCGTTGATTTCCTCGACTTTTTTCTTGATGATCCTTCTGGCTTCATACTTCATCCGCCTGTATTCGGCATCGGTTCCGTGGGAAAAAATCGATGTTTCTTCCTTTTCCTTGAATCCTTCCAATTTGTCGATTATCCAGTCGGACTTCTCAATCAGGAACTTCTCAGCACGGGAAACATATGACGCGCCGGGAACAGTCAAAGATATCCTGCCGCCAGGACGAAGAGATAGGCTGAGGCTCCTCGCCCGCCTATTTATCCTTAAGGTATAGAAAAAGTTTTCATCATTCAGGACGATCTTCCTTTTTTCGATCATATATCGCTTGACATTATCATATCGCACATGATCCGCCTCCGCGTTTTGCGATATATTTCTTCCATTATACATCAAAAAACAGCCCCGCCATAGCGGAGCTGCTTTGAAAACTTGGTTTTCCTGTCCTTAGAGAACGGCCTCCTTGGCAACCTTAGCCAAGCGGAATTTCACGACTGTCTTCGCAGGGATGTTGATTTTTTCTCCTGTTGCAGGATTGATTCCTGTTCTTGCTTTCCTTTTGGCTTTCACCATCTTTCCGAATCCCGGAATGGTGAACTCTCCGCTCTTCTTCACTTCAACATAAGCGAGGCTTGCTAGCTGGTCCATAAGACCTACAACCTCTTTCTTCGCGAGACCGGACTTTTCTGCCAGTGCTCCGATGATTTGTGACTTCGTCATCTTTGCCATTTTGTTTAGCTTTAGATTATTTATTACCCCTATGTATTTAATATAAGGATTTTCAAAAATTTTACAAGTGCCTTTTTTGCGGAAAGTCAATAGCCATGGACTCCGGAGGGAAAACGGCTGGCATCCGGCGGTTCACAGTCCCAGGCTTTCCAGGAATTTTTCCAGCTCTTTCCCTTTCATGACCCGGTATTTCCCGCTCGTGAGACTCCCCAGCTTCACGTTCATTATCCTTGTCCTTTTGAGTGACACTACCTCATATCCAAGAGCTGTCACCATGCGCCTGATCTGCCTTTTTTTTCCTTCAGTAAGGGTTATGGTGAAAACATTCTCATCGATTTTCTTGACCCGGGACTTCTTGGTCTTGTATCCGTCTTCCAGGACGATCCCGTTCTCCATCGATCTCACAAAACCTGATCTGATATCCTTGTTGAGCCTGACTTCGTATTCCTTGTCGTGATCGAACTCGGGATTGAGCAGCTTGTCGGTTATGCGTCCGTCGTTAGTGAGGATTATGAGTCCATGGGAATCCTTGTCGAGACGGCCGACCGGGAAAATCTTCTCTTGGAATTTCACGATATCCAGAATCTCCTTCTCATCACCCTGAGGCGAATGAGTGATCACGCCAACGGGTTTATTGAAAGCGACATATATCTTCCCTTCGCCGAGTCCTTCTGCCGTTTCCACTTTGTCGTTCTCTTCGACTTTGTCGCCAAGTTTGGCCCGTCGCCCGTTTATGAAAATCTTCCCACCTTCAATGAGCCTGTCAGCTTCTCTCCGGCTGACGATATTCTTATGCGCCAAATATTTGTTTATCCTCATCGGATATATCTCTTCTTTTTCCATATCGATATTGAAACGTCATTATGATGCTGCCTTGATAACTCTATACTGTCAGGGGGTTTTTGGCAAATAAAAAGGCGGCGTGGAACAAGATTATCCACTTAGCACTTATACTGAAAAAATCAACAGCCTAGTCGCTTTCGACATCCGGAACAGATTCTTCATCCGATGTTCCAGAGTCGGAATCGTCGACGCTATTTTCATCTTCAATGGAGTCATCATTCGAAATAACCGGCTCATCCGGTTGGGGAGCATCGGGAATCTTGTAGTTCTTGGATGATATTATCCTCAAGAAATTGTTCGGCCGGTTGTCGATTTCCATTTCCCAAACCGACCGCTGATTCTGAAACCCAGGGAAGCTGTCCGAAAATCCGAACCTGTCTGATCCCTTGGCGCTTATCACTGCATAGTCATATTTGCCCGCATTCCATCTTGAACGCATGCTCGGCCTCAGTTTGTCAGAATATCCGATGCATGGGCCTTTGTAGAACTGGCACACGCCGTCATAGTCGGCAAGAACCCTTGCGGTGCTGACATTCGGAAAACTGTTCAGGAACTGGGCCGCTTCGTATCCTCCATAACCCCAGCCATCCACGATCGAATATTCCTTGGGCAGGAAGCGGCTGGTGTAGTTGAAATAGAAAGGCTGGATCCTCAGGAGATATGATGACCCGAGAGCTACGAGCATGACGAACACCAGCATCTTGGGAACGATCTTCAAGAATCCCCAATCGAAGAATTCCGCCAACGCTATCCCGGCAATCACCGAAGCGATGGGAAAAAGGACGATACTGTAGCGAACATGAATAAGGAGCCCTTGCTCCATGGTAGCTAGGAAGAATATCGGAACGAAAACGGTCATGACGGCAACGATCCATTCGCTCTTCCATTTCTTGAAAATACTGACCAGCCAGAAAAGGACCAGTGTTAGGATGACCAGCGGGGTCTGCGAGAAAACGAACGGACGCGCCTCGAGAAGGAATTGCTTGTAGGCTGGCAAAGCTTTGAACGCTGATAATTTCCCGCCTTCGAACGGCATATCAAAAACGTGGAACAAATCCAATTTCATCATCCAATCAACACCGACCAGCACGACAACCCCAGCCATAAAGAAAAACAGCAGCTTCACGATCGTTATCCTCAGGTATTTGATGTATTTCGCGATAAAGATCATTATCCGGCTTTTAAAAAACAGCGCATCGAGGATAATGACAGCATCTATCAGCATGCAGATCTTGAAGATGCCGTACATGCCGTGGGATTTGTATGTCCCGCTCGTCAGATATTTGGTCTTGATGATAGCAGCCGGCATAAGAAGCGCGAAGACGCCTATGCCGCCCCAGACTGTAGCGGGATAGATCAACGCGCGCCACAGCACCTTTTTCCAAACCTTTTCGCTTTTTTCCACCCATTCCGGAATGCGATACATGGCATGCGCGAAAAGCGCCAGGATGAGGAATGGGAAAAAGATGACCCCGACATACTTGCTGGCCAGCGTGAAACCCATAAGAAGGATACTGAGAATCGCGACGATGACTCCCCCTGTTTCCAGGAAAGCCAGGAATGTCAGAAGGAGCGCCAAGGAAAATGTCCAGAACAGAGAATCAGGATTGATTATCTGAGATATGCCCAAGAGTATCGGATTGAGAAGGATCAGAGTGGAAGAAAAAAGAGCCGCCCACTCGTTCTTGGTGAGGCGCCTGATTATCCAGAAGAAATAGAGCGCCATGATGCCGTTGAACACGACGATCGGGATGCGATAGTTGAAATGAGCCTCTTCTATTCGCTCTGTGGGAAAATATTGAAATTTCCTGTTCCTTTCTTCGACTTCAGGCGGAGCCTCTTTTTCCCAATATCTGGCAAGCCCGGAGATTATGGCAAGCGTGACGCCCGGCTTGTCGTTGATGCGGGTGTTTTTCCAGTTGCGCTCGTCTATGGCTTTCCAATATTTCTGGATACGCCCCTGGGAATACCAAAGCGACTCGTCAGCCGTTTCGAACTTGGTCAGATGGATGAGCGCGAAGTTAAGATAGAGAAGCATCGGGGCGGCAAGAAGAACCCAAACGAATTTCATCCAGACGGATTTTTTCGGAACTTCCTCGATGGCTGATTGTTTTTCTGATGAGACAGCGGCATCGGAAACCGGTTCTTCTTTTTTGGACTTCTTGTTCCTCCTAAAAAGCATGATTAATAAGAAAATAAACTTCCACTTAATTGTGCCATGTCTTGGAAATTAAATCAACATCGAATCATATCCTGAAGATTCTAGGAAAGGAAAACCGATTCGGAATATCAAAAACCGCAAAGCTATCGCTTTGCGGTCCTGAATAATCCCATATTTTAAAACCTCTAGGCGCACCGAAAAACTATTCCTCTCCCATAAGAGCCTGCCGGTATATTTCGATGATGTCTTCAAGGGTCGCAGATCTCGGATTGGTGAAGGAGCAGGCATCTTTCATGGCATTGGTCGCCATGGTCTTGAGATCCTTCTCTTTGACGCCCAGCAGTTTCAGATTAGCTGGGATATCGATATCCGCGGAAAGTTTCCTGATGGCTTCGATAGCCCTGTCAGCCGCTTCGTGGACGGATATGCAATCATCAGTCGCCTCTCCCAAAGCGACAGCGATGTCCGCGAAGCGCTCGGTCTTGGAAAGGATATTGAACTTGGAAACATAGGGCAGAAGGATCGCGTTGCAAACTCCGTGCGGAAGATCATACATTCCGCCGAGCTGATGCGCCATGGCGTGGACATACCCGAGCGACGCGTTATTGAAAGCCATGCCGGCCAAGAATTCCGCATAAGCCATCTGATCGCGCGCTTCCATGTCGCTGCCGTTGGCGACTGCCGGACGAAGCCACACCGAGATGAGTTCGATGGCTTTCAGGGCGGCGCTGTCAGTGAGTGGTGTCGCAATCGTCGATACATAGGCTTCAACGGCATGCGTGAGAGCATCCATTCCGGTTGCCGCCGTGAGGCCTTTCGGCATCGCGACCATCAGTTCCGGATCATTGAAGGAAACAGTCGGAGTCGTCCGCCAGTCCACGATCGCCATTTTGACTTTGCGTTTGGTGTCGGTGATGATGCAGAAGCGGGTCATCTCGCTGGCCGTTCCGGCTGTGGTGTTGACCGCGAAAAGCGGCGTCGGCGAATTGGTCGATTTGTCCACGCCTTCATAGTCGTTTATTTTTCCGCCATTGTCCGCAACCAGTTTGATTCCTTTGGCGCAGTCATGCGGGCTTCCTCCGCCGACAGAGATGATCATGTCGCATCTGTTGTCCCTGTATGCTTCCAGTCCGAGATGGACGATCTTGTCAGTCGGATTAGGGCAGACCTTGTCCCAGATGACGGCGTGGAATCCGGCTTCTTCGATATATTTCTTTATGGTGTCGGGAATGCCTGATTGCATGAGTCCCTTGTCGGTCACGATGAAGGCTTTCTTCTTGCCGGTGATCGCCATCTGCTCACCGATCTTCTTGGCACTGCCGGAACCCATGAGGTTCACCATCGGCATGAAATACCCAAATACCTGATCTTTCATATTGCTGTTTTTGTTTTTAGATTATTATTTCTTATGATACATCATTTCTCATCATTCAGGAAGAACCGGATTCGGAACGCCCGGCATTGATCCGTTCGGCATGTTCGGAATATTCTTAGCATCCCCGATTCCTTTCATGAAGCTCGCGGCATCCATGAATTTGACATCCGTCGGAACGGCGAACGCGCTGTCCGTTGCTTCCCAAGGATCGCAATCGTATTCATAGTTTTTCTGCCAATCAGCTTGCGGTCCACCAGCTGCGGGAGCGTTCCCCTGCATCCCTGCTGATCCGTCAGGCTGGACATCTTTTCCGGCCTGTTCAGCATCCGCCGCCTTCATCTTCACTCCGGCGCCTTTCGCCATGTCACCCCAGGAATATATCCACGTTCCGTCATTCAGGGTATAGAAATTGGCTGTTCCGGTGCCGGCTTGATCCGGCGCCTGCACGATCATCTTGAATTTCGATCCGGATACGTCAACTGTGCCGGATATGCTGTTCCCTTTCTCGTCTTTCGTCGACCAAGCGCACTCCAAGCTCTTCCCTTCAGACATCAGGTCCTTGAGCGACAGGCTTTCCGACGGCTGATCGCTGTTCTGATCGGCCGCATCGGCTTTCTGCTCGACAGCCTTGTCTTTGGCATCCGCAGCCTGATCCTCTTTGTTCACTGCCGCTTTCTGTCCGCATCCGGAAAGAAAGACCGCCACGCCCATCACCGCGCCAAGAAGCGCGAGTTTTTTCGTCATTCTCATTTTATTATTCGATTAAAAAATTAGTCCTGATTTGAATCCAAATTGATAGCGATAGCCGAATCGAAATCATCAGAAAGCGGCTTTTCGCACTTTGACGAGCAGCTTCTCGCGAGCGGCGTCATCGCGTTTGAACATCGAGCCGAAGACCGTGAATGATTTCAGTTTGATGCCGCACAGGCCGAAACGGGTCAGCCACCAGATATGCTTCACGGGGTTGAGAAGCAGCCATTGATAGAACCATGACCCGTCCGAAGTGAAAAACACCCTGCCGGTTTTTCCCTTGAAAAGCCCGACCGGTTTTCCGTCGATATACCGATAGGCGAAGCGGGCAGTAAAATTTTTGTCCCAGAAATTCTTCATGATTGCCGGCTCGCCATACCACCAGAGAGGAAAAACGAAAACCAGCTCGTTGGCCCAAGTGATCTTTTCCTGCATCCGGACAACGCTCGGATCCTCCGGCATTTCTTTGATGTTTTCGAAATCAAGAAACTCCTGCCTGTTTTCCGGCTTGTATAGATCGAGGATTTCGACCGAATCGCCTTTTGATTCGGAGACTTCCTTGAATGTTGCAGCAATCTTGTGCGTGAATCCCCTGCTCGACGGATGCGCCGTTATGATGAGTATGTTTTTCATATATATATTATTCCTCAATCCTGACTGCGGTGCCATAGCACAGCACTTCCGTGACGCCGTTCTTGCTATCCATATGTTTTTTATTTTAATCTATTTTTTTCAATACGTATTTTTTGTAGCAAGCATAGCAATGGGTGCGATCGGCCGAAATGAGAGCACCGCACATCTTGCATTTCGATTTTCCGTATTTATGGAACTTCTCTTCCTTGTGCTTCTCAAAACACGGATAGCACATCGATGTTGCTGTAAACTTGCCATCCAGGATTTTTCCGCACTTGCTGCATCTTTGCATGATTATTTGGAATTAAATAATTAGCTAGCGACCGGAAATGGAAGCGACTGCCATGCCGATATAATATGGCCAGAGAACGACGGCCAGGATAGCCTTGCCAAGAGGCAGCCCCAAGAAACCGATGGTGAACAGCCATCCGGCGAACCATAAGAACGCCGTGAATCCATGCTGCTCGACTTTTATTTTTTCCATAGCTATGAAGTGAATGATTAGCTGATACCATTATACCATTAAAAAAAGGCCGTCGGGTTTCCAACGGCCTTTGAGCCAAATTATCGGCATTTTTTATCATGCCTCCTCAACCTGATACTGGATGCTCTCTCCGTTAATTATCAGCTTAAACAGTTCCTCTGCAAACTCATGTGCCCCCACTTCTATGAGGGCAGTGTCATGAAGAAGCCAATAAAGCCTTTTTTTGTTAAGCTCTCCTATCGCCATTAAACGGCTGACTTCAGAAGCGACCTGCAGGACGTTGTACATGAAAGTATGAAAAGCTTCAAATCCCTGGTTCTGTAAAGCGAGAAAGATTTTCATAGCAAGTTCATCACCGATTATCTTACGCATTTCCGGGTGATCGCTCGCCATAGGATCAAAAGACAGCGTTACCAGTCCCAATATTGCCATGTCGTCCCCCTTTTATATTAAGAACTACGGATAGGAAATATTATGCCCAATCTCAGCGCTTGTCAAATATCTCGTGCAGCAATTCCTGCCGGCCGATTCCTTTTTCAGATGAATAAGGAATGATCAGATGTTCCCCGATCTTTTCCTGAATAATCCCGAGCTGCTTTTTGTATTCGGACTTTTTCACCTTATCGACTTTGTTAGCAACCACCAAAACATTCTTCCCGTGCTCCTCAAGCATGCGAAGCATATCGAGATCCTGATCTTTCGGGCCTACTTTGGCATCGATAATGAGAATGATCACCTTGGGGACATAGGGCGAATCGAAAAGATAGCCGAAAATGATTTTCTCCAGCTCGACGCGAACCGCCAGGGAATCCTTGGCATACCCGTATCCCGGAAGATCAAGAAAAAAATACGAGTCGTTTATCAAAAACAAGTTTATCTCCTTAGTCCGTCCGGGATGGGCGCTGGCTCTTGCCAGGCCTTTCTGTTTGGTGAGCGAGTTGATGAGCGTCGATTTCCCGACATTCGAACGACCGATGAAAGCCACCTGCGGAAATTCGCGCTCCAGCGCGTCGTCCGTCCCAATAATCCCCTTCACGAATCTGGCTGAAGTTATGTTCATAAATATTCTGCCTCTGCATTAACCGATTATAGCATTCCCTATCATATCCAGCTTTTTGCATCTCGGCAACTTCTTGACGCGGCATTCCTCTTTCAGGACCTCAGATCTATTGGCAAATTCCTTGGAAAAAACCAATCTGACCGGCCGGCGGCTGGCCGTATATTTCGCCCCCTTTTGCGAATTGTTATGCTCCTCGACTCTCCGACTGACATCGACAGCGATTCCGGTATACAGCGTCTTGTCAGAACATTCGAGGATATATAGGTGATACATATTATTGCCCCAGATATTGATAGGCCAAAAAAAGCGTTGCAGCATTTTCGATCATGAGCAAGGGAATGCCGACAATGAAATGCCATTTCCTGGTCTTGTGACGGAAGGCGAACATCCCGGCATAGACCCCGACGCTCCCGAACGCCGCCGCCATGAAAAACAGCATCCCCTCCGAAATCCGCTCCGCCCCCTGTTTTCTTGATTTGCCCTTGTCCAGAAGCATGATGAAAAAAGCAGTCAGATTGACCAAAAGGAAGAAGGCGATGATAAAAGAAATATTGTTCATGAATAATTTCAAGAACCGATATTAATAATTAAGAACAGTGATGGTCAGCTGCAGGACTGTCGCGAAAGCTACCCAGAGAAGATATGGAATATTGATGAGCGCCACCCACTTCATGCGCGGATAGATGACGGCTATCGCCCAGACCAGGGTCCCGAGCACCAGCAGGATGTCGGCAACAGCCAGAAGGTTGCTCTGAAGCCCGAACTGGATCGGAGTGAAGGCGAAATTGAAAACAAGGTTGAGCGCGAAAGGAAGCGCAACGCTCCACGGAATCCTCTTCCTGAAAGCACCAAGAAAGACCGTCCAGAATGAAACGGCAATTAGGACATATAGGACGCTCCAAACCGGACCGAAAACCCAGCTCGGCGGCGCCCAAGAAGGCTTAATGAGAGTCTGATACCATTCGTATGTTTGCATATCGTTTGTAGTTATGGGATGGATATTTAAATACTTACCTATTCCGGAATTTCTTCGCTTCCCCAAAAGGCCTTTCCGTCTGACATCCATTCAATAATAGCATCTTTCAGGGCAATCGGAAGCGCTTGTTTTTCTTTCAATGATTCAATGTCGACCCATTCGAACCCGATATGATCCTCCCGTTCTGAAATTTCCTGACTGCCAATACCGACCTTGAAAACGACATCGATTTCATGATACTTCTCATTATCCCTTTCGAAACGATTTTCAATAAGACCGATGAAAGAGATATCCTCGGGAACGATATTCATCTCTTCATTCAATTCCCGTGCCAAAGCATCTTCGGTCTTCTCACCGAATTCGACATGACCGCCAGGAAAGAAATACCAATCCTTATCGACCGGCTTGCAAAGAAGCATCCTTCCATTTTTTATGATTACCGCTCGCGCGGCTAGTTCGAAATCGCTCATTATGAAGATACGCCTAGAGTGGTTATCTGCAAGCTATGATATCGAACGTCTTGATTGCTGAGCTGTATGGAACGTATTTGGATTCGCTGCTCCCGCTTGAAATGGCGATATTCTTGAAGCCATGGTCATGAAGCGATTTTTCAATCACTTCGATCGGATAGGCATACTTGCTCACCTCGATATCATCCCGATCGAATATCCCTCCCTCTACAGTATAGCTGGAAACGAAAATCCCGTCGTCTTCAAGCGACTGCCACGCAGAAGCGAACAGATTCTCCAGCTCGTCTTTGCTGATATATTGGAAAAGCCTTGCTGCAATTATAAGGCCGTATTTTTCACCGCTGAACGCGTCTTCGACATGGCATTTCCTGAAATTGATCCTTTCCATGATTTCTTGAGGGACATCCGACAGGAAATCCAGATCCGCCACATCAACAGCGTCCACATGGAAACCTCTTCCTGCCAGATAAACGGCATTCCTTCCTGCGCCGCATCCCAAATCAAGGACTCGCGATCCATCTTTCAAGTGGTCAACAACCATCCCAACAACCCGACTGGGCTTGTCAGTTTTTATTGAAAATTTGTTTTCTTTATATGCTTTTTCCCATTTGTGCATCATACGGCTTGGAGCTGGTATGCATAAATCAACCTTAGTCCCAGAAGGAGACGATTCACCGGAATCCTCCAGGAACGGCGATCAGTCATTGAGCAAATCGGTGCGGTCGTTGGCGGTCTTGCCAAAGAGGGCATGGCCGTCGCGAAGATAGATTTTGATTTTGTATCTCTTGTTCGATCAGGTGGTACAAAAAATATTCACTGCTTCCAACTGTACGTTTCAGCGACCCTAATTTCACATTTTTTCCTGGTATACCATAAAAAATCTGTCCGTAAGCTTTCCTGTTAGACTCACCAAGAGGAGCCTTTTAGAATTCCAAATGAGTCCAGCCCCTCTGCTTTTCACCATTATCCCCATATTCTTCCGACCTATCGCTGATCTTTTCTAGCATCCCAAAGGGGGTATAATTTTCATCACTGTTAATTCTAAACTGATTTCCATATTTAACTACTAACCCTCCAAAAAGACTCATTTTTTTCTTTTTTGTATTTTCCTTGCCTACATACTTCTGCAATGCCTCAGCTTTAAGTTTATTATCATCTTCGTTGTATCCGATTGCTTTAGTGTCAAAAATTCCTATTTTCCCATCTTTAAACTTAACCAAGAAATCGGGCTGGAACGTCGAACCATCTCCATATTTGATACCGAAATTCATTTCCATATGTTCATTGCCGTTCTGCCACCACCAAGAAATCTTTGACTCATTTTTTTCCAAGAAATCAATAAACTCTTCTTCGATTTTGCTATCGAAGTTCAAATATGCTTTTCCGTCTTTGGGTGATTTATATATGGATAATTTACTAGTATATGGTTTATACGTATTCGGGTTGTAATTTCGACTACCGGCGATTTCCCATTCTTCATTCCATTGTTCAATTTCCTCGATCTTTTTTTTCTTTTCCTTTTCCTTTATTGGTTTATATTCGCAAATAGCATTATCGAACAATTTTTCGAATTCCTCAGCATTATTCAAAACAATGTTTTGAATATAAATGATACCGCCACCAATCAGATTTATACCTAAATATTTCTTAAACCACCTATATAATGAATTCTTCACAATAGGAATCGATCGCTTTGGCGCAAACCCGTTTAAGTTTATTTTTATGAGATTCTCAAAGACTCTCTCTTTATCATCCTGCGAAAGAAAGGCTTGGTAGTTTTCTGATGACTTTATTTTCTCATGATCAAGATGATCGAAAAGCTTGGCGTCGATTTCTTTATTAAGAATTATTTCATCCCTTCCTTCCAAATCATCAATGACTATCTTTTTGCTGACAATTTTTTTATTTTTTTCTGCAAATCTAAATTCCAATTTCCCTTGCGCTATGCTAAAATAATCACACAATACGGATTCCAAGGAACCATAAAAACTTGCAGTTATGTCACCAAAATCGATTCTGTTTCGATAATATGATTTCAACTTCAATTTGTCATATTTATCCTCCCTTTTTACAAATATCGATTTGATGATATTAAGATTCGGGTCGTTTTCTTTTTTGACTTCCAGGCTTTTTACGTTGGTATACACATATGCCCGATTTAAATCATCGCTATTGTAATGTTTCGCTTCCGGCATACGCAAAATTCTTCCCACCGTCTGAATTTCAAAAACCAAACTTTTGATCTCCCTGAACCTGACTAATATTTGGGCGCGCGGACAATCCCAACCAGTATCAATCGCTTGTTTAAAAATCAAGAATTCCACATCGCTTTCGTTCGGAGTGACAAATTCTTTTTCTTGATTTATTTTCTCTTCACTCAGCCAGACAGCCAGTTTATGGTTATCATAGGTGATATCCTTACTCGCCAAAAAACTTTCCACAAATTCCTTTTTGTCACTGCCCGCTTCACTATCCGGAATCTGGACCAAAACAAGAGGATTGATGCAAACCCCTTCACTTTCATATTGTTTTTTTATTTCCAATCTTTTCTGCCATGCGGCCTCCATAATCAATTCTTGCGAAGTAATCTCATCATCAATAATATGATCAATGTTTTCATTAACTATGATTTCCTTTTTAATCATTCCTTCATCAATCACATCCGATGACTGAACGGTAACTTTTTCGTCATATTTGCCCTCTTTCAATACCGGCGTAGCACTCATCTCAATAGTCAACTCAGGATTTATAATTTCATCTCTGAGTTCAAAAGCTCTTTCTGCCTTGTCCCTAGAATGACTTTCATCAATAATGAGAATGATTTTCACACCGGCTTCTTTCGTTTTTTGCACCAATTCTCTGAAATTAACCGTCTCTTTGTCCCTCATGAGAACATTTTTCCATTCACCTGTTTTGCCGTCTTTGCTGCTTAGTTTTTCCCAATTGCCAACAACAACTTCATTTTTTCCAATAACCCTTCGCGAACCGAAAAACTCCTCTTCAAGCAAATATGTCAACGGGAATCCTCGGAATTCCTTTTTGAGAACATCGAAGCTTTGTTTATGCAGACTTCCTTTTCCAGGACTCAACCATAGAAAACACAAATCTTCTTCCTGCATTTCAGCGATAAGCTGCTCGATGTATCGTGACACCATGAATGTCTTTCCGCTTCCGGTCGGTGCCTGAAAAACAATAGTCCGCTTATCTTTTTTTCCATGAAGAAGTTCCTTTGTTCGCGTCAACAATTTTTCTATGGCCGCTTCCTGATATTGTTTTGCTTGTTTAGGAATCATATAGCTTATATATTAAAGCTTTCAATTAAGGCTTGCACGTGTTTATAGAAATTCTCCGCATGTTTGAGCTCATATTCTGAATATTCTCCATGTGACGCGTGATTTCCAATTGCCAGATATGTTTTGTTTTCTTCCCACTGAACTTTGGAAAAAATATTCTCATTCTTCAGCTTATCATTAAGAATAGCAGCTTTTTCTTCCTTGGCATTTTCCTTCAGAATATTCATACCGCTTCTTTGCGCGATTTTTTGAATAGTTTTTTCGAGCACAATGCGCAGGATTCTCGCACCTTCGTCTTTCTCTTTTTCTTCAAAAATTTTGACTTTCGCCTTATCGAGATCAGAAAAGATCGTATCAGCCTTTACTGAAACATTCATTTTGACCAGCTGCTTATATATTTCAAGGATTTTCTGAGGAATTTCCTCGATGTCAAAATCATCGACATCATTGAAAAGACTCACATCAACTGTGCCATCCATCGAAAACATATATATTATTTTCTTGCCTTTGAGTTTTTTTATTTCTTTCAGAAAATCTTCAAAACTGTCGTCAAGAAAATTATAGTAAACGCACAGAAATTTATCTTTTTTATGAGATGAGAAAATCTTGTAATCCTCTTGTTTGGATTCCAGATTGAATATATTTTCTTTCACGCAAAGCATCTGTGTGCATTTTTGCGTGAGATCAACACGCACCTGATCTTTGCTCTTTGTTTTTTTAACCAAATCAGTGCGGAAATATTGCAAATTCCCGCCCAGCCCTTCCACTTTTTCACCGTTACCATTTTTGTTATACCCATTGATAACTTTTTGCAAACGAGGATATGTCACTTCTTCGCAAATACCATTTTCGTTGTTCGTACAAAGAATAAATTTTCTATTTCCTCCATCATCTTCATTTAATTTTAAAACTGCTTGCCCTGTAGTACCAGAACCAGCAAAAAAATCAAGAATTATAGCATTATCATTTTTTGAACAAACACGAATACAATCAACAACTGCATACAAGGATTTTGGAAATGAAAAACTGCCCGAATTTCCAATTATTTCGTCGAGAATTGAAGTTCCATGCTCACTTGCTGAATATCTAACATCATCCCAAAAACTTTTTGGCGTTTCACCTTCTAATCCTCCTTTAAATCTAAAATATACCTGATACCCATGTTTAGTTTGTTTTACTGAAAGATCTCCATTTTTATATAATTTTTCAATATCATCTTTTCCTCTTCTCCATATTCTTTTTTGATTTTTCGTATCTATTGGCAAAATCTCAATTTCTAATTTTTTTAACGCACTAATTTCTCCTGTTTTTGGATTAAAATATATAGAATAGTATCTGTCATAAAAAGATCCGTCCTTTTTTATCGCAAGACTGTCCTGCCCCTCCTTTCTCAAATTACGTTCTTCAAACCAATTTCCTGAATCATCCTGATAATATTTGTGATTTTTATCCTTTGGATGGACAAAAAATGGAGAAACCTTCGTTTCTATGCTTTTTGCGAAAAAAATAGCATACTCATGTTGCAAAGCAACTTTCTTTTTGCTTTTTCTTCCTCCTGGATTGTTTCTAATTACAACAGTACCTAGATGATTATTTTCACCAAATATCTTATCTAATAACATCCATAGTGTTCGTAGTTCATAATCATCAATTGTTATGCAAATGATACCATCCTCTTTTAGAATATTTTTTGCAATATTTAATCGCTTTTCCATCATATTAAGCCACTTTGAATGCCTGTAACCATCATCCTCGCCTACAAATCTATTATTATATTTCCAGTCTTTTGCACCAGTGTTGTACGGCGGATCAATATAAATCACATCAATTTTTTCCTTGTGCGTATAATTCAAAACGGTGAGCGCATGATAGTTATCGCCTTCAATCAAAATATTGTCAGTCTCATCGCATGTTTTTATTTCTTTTCCCTTTACGTGCTTCAAAACCGGTAGATTATTTTCACAATCCAAAACAACCTGCTCCGGCTCACGTTCCGAATCCCAAACTAATCCATATTTTTTAGATGACAATTCTGCCTCCTGTTTTTCAACAAGCTTTAGAAGATCTTCTTTGGATAGATTTGAGTATTTATTCATAATATTGCAAACTTGGATAATTTCTATTTCTATTTTTTATTTTCTATATTTTTTAGCCTCATGTCTAAATTATCGATTCTTTTTGTAAATTTCTCATACCTCTCTGCATTATCCCTATAGTAGTCAAAAAGAAGAGGAATCAATGCAAGAAAAAAAGCAACTATAATTATACCAGCAATCCCCATAATAAAATTTATCGCCTTATCTTGATTTTTTTCTGATCTCCTCAAGGATTTCTCTATATCAAGCGCCTTAATTTCCAAAGCATCAAGCCTGGTAGAAGCGGGAACTGATGTTGCTTTCACAGAAACCTCACTAGACGTCGAACTTGTTGAAATTTTTTCTTTCAAATTAGACATTATTTGCTTTTTCTAGAATCAAATAATTACTTTCGCTCAAAAGATGTTCTCCTGATTTAATTCTTATTAAATATCTCCCTTCGCTCGCAAATGGCAACCCAATAACATTGGCAACAAAATTTGCCCCTCCCCCATCCTCTTTTATTTCAATATTTCCACCTAATGAAGCAATTACCTGATTTTGAGGAGAAACAATCTCTATTTTTATATTGTAAAAATTTTTCTTTCCAATTAAGCCAATTGAAATTGCAAAAGCTGGCTGCATTGCTGGAAAATTTACAACAAATATTCTGTCAAAAATACCAATAATATTCAACTTGCCTTCTTGTGAAAAGAAAGCGTTCTCACTAATATGAACGAATTTTAATTCAATATTTGTCATAATTTTTTTGAATTTTAAAGTTAATTTACCCAAAAGCTACTGCCGTTATCAAATCTATCCCTCTCTATGTTCAAAATTTCCGCAAAGGTACGCTTTGGTATCCATCTTTTATCTTTTTCTGCCCAATTTTTAAAGATAATTGTTCCCTTTTGATAACTAATGATATTAGAAATAACCATGCCAGCAAGCATAGAGCAAGTTCCAAAGTTTTTTACCCCCTCAAGATCGCACTGCTTCCTCAAGCCTTTATCATTAGTCAAAATTGCACAATCTGAATAATCTAACACTCCCGTTATCGTTATTAAACTCTTATCTTCAATGGATAGATTACTTGTCCATTGGCATGAATTTTTCCAAAGCGTACCACCTCTAAGAGTGGACACCCCTTCTGTTTTAGAGTAAATTACATTCACTGAAATGCTAGAGCCATAGAAACTATAGGAAAAATCACCATTAGCTGCCAAAAAAACAGTCCCACTCTTTCCTGAAATACAAGATGTATTTGCTATAGACTCAACGAGTATATTTCGTTGATTATTATGTTCATAGGTAAATTCACATGAAACACACTCGGAGCTCGTAGCTGTTTTTAATCCAGCTTGCGCATAAAAAGCGTTTATTTTTTCTATTTGAATCTGATCTTCTTTTAAGGAATACCTTACTGGATCAATTCCTGATGTATCCCAAATTAAAATTTTGTTTTTCATAACCTTATTTCCACCCCTGTCCAAGCACCCTCCACACAATCTGCTCCTGCGGGATATTAATAACACCCACCTGAGTTTGCTGTTGGACATTTTGCTGGACTTTTTTAAATTCCATATCGATCTCGAAATGATTACTAATTTCCGCGCTCTCAACATACGCGATCATATATTTATGTAACTCTCCACTTTTGAGTTCAATTTCAGGATTCCACATTTCAGTCATATGCATATCCCTGTTGTATCCATCATAAACCTCAGTCATCAAATCAGACATCTCCTTATCAGCATCCACGACCGTTTTGATTCCCAAATCCTCTTTGGCTTCCTTGCGGCCGATATAGTATTGGTGAGAATATAGTTTTTCAGTCAGAAATTCGATAACCTTCTCAATTTCATCCTCCTTAAGCGGTTGCTTATGGCTTTTGAGCAAACGCTTGGCCAGAATCTTGATCAGATTATGCGTGCGATTCACATTGCCGAGCGCTAATGGGTGAATCGATGGGTTGCTTTCCACGAATTTGTTGAATATTTTAGTCAGTTCCTCATCGCTTTTGATGCCGAATTTATTCTTTGCCAAATCGAAATAACTCATGACCTCTTCGACTGAAATTGGAATTCGGTTTTGTGGATTTTGCGGATCAACTGGATTGAAAACATTGGCGGTTGAAGGATCAATCGGAGAAAGTTCGGACATGTCACTCATCACAATTTCATCAGCACCAAGTGAAATCATAGTAGCCGCGCTATGGGCTTTGTATGGGATAATAACAGAAAAATGGTCGCAATACTCACGAATCATCGAAACCAACCTCCATGGAACCATAGTATCTCCTCCCGCGCTATACAAAACAAGGTCGATTTTTTCTTGTTTGCCGATTTTGCGAAGATGGCTGCTGATGATCGGAATAATATCCATTGCCACACGCGCATTTACTGGACCTTGCCGATCGCTCGTGGCATAGGTAATAACCTTTGAACCACGCAACTGCTCGATTTTTTTTATTATTTCTTGTGTTTGCATAATTTTTTATAAATTATATGATACGGTGATATTATATCACCATGAAAAAATTTCACAATACCCGCATTGTTGATATTTTTTCCTGTACTCCCATTCTACTCCTTTTTTAACCCTAGTTCAAGCGAAAACAAGCACCCTTTCCAGCAGCTCATCGAAGAAAGGCTTCTTCGTTCCGCCCTCTGCCAGCCGCTCGTCATCCATCACGAAACCTTTCACGATATATTCCCTGAGTTTCTGGGTCGCCCAGATGCGGAATTGGGTGCCGCGGAGGGATTTGACTCTATATCCTACAGAGATTATCACATCAAGATTGTAGTGTTCAATATCACGAGAAATGTGCCTATTGCCCTCTTTTTGAACTATCCGGAATTTCCGGATAGCTGGATCCTTCTCTAATTCTCCCTCGCTAAAAACATTCAGAACATGCTCATTCACTGTCCTTACGTCCTTATCGAACAGTTCCGCCATCTGCTTCTGACTGAGCCAGACAGTCTCGCCGTCAAGACTGACTTCGATTTCCGTTTTTCCGTCCTCCGTGCTATAGAGGATTACCTTGTTGTTGTTTTTATTGTCCATTTTTATGTCTTAAGTTTTATTCCCAACCCAAAAAAGCACGATTTGCCTATCGTGCCTATCATAGCAAGCGGGAGATAAAATTATTCTCAAATTTTCTTTCGGATGGCGAAAAAGGGCAGAAATCCCGCTTCTTTTCGCTATCGAACCATTTTGGGATCAAGCGCGATATGCGAAGGCAGAAGCATCTGGATGTCCCCGACCGCTTTCATGAAAGCGTCGTAGTTCTTGCCGATCTGCTTGCGGTTTATGGTATAGCCCTGAATCAGATAGCTCTTTAAGACTTTATTTGCCCATTTTCTGAATTCAACTGCCCTGGAAGAATTCGTTCTGTATCCAACGCTAAGAATGACATCCAAAGCATAGGATTCGACATTTTTTGTCTGAGTTTTTCCCTTAATTGCGCCATGCTTAGTGGTATGTGCAAATTTTGCACATACCTTGTCCTTATCAAGCTCCTTATCAGTGAAAATATTCTTAATATGCCTATTGACTACCGTTCTATCGATCCCGAAGATATCGGCAATCTGTTTTTGCGTCGCCCAGATATTTTCATGCTCGAAATCGCCCCGAAGCTCAATGGCTCCGTTCTTGGCTTGATAGATGACTATATCGTTTTTCATTTCTTTCTTTTTCATATTTTTAATTTTTCATAAATAACAACCACTGTATAATCATAGCAAGCGGGAGATAAAATTATTCTCAAATCTTCTGTTTGAGTGCCAGGTAGTGTTGGCGCTTGGGTTCGCTGAAGCGTTCGATAGCATAGCGGAGGGCGGTGCGGGGCATCTTGGCGGCATGGGCGTCCAGGAAGGCGCATTCGATTTCTTCGCCGCACCGCTTGCCTACCTCGCGAAGCATCCAGCCGACCGCCTTGTGCATCAGGTCATGTTTGTCGCCGAGGAGCTTCTTGGCAAGCCTGAGAGTCCACTGGCTTTCGCCCTTCTTGATAAAATGGAAAGTCGCTAGGATCGAAATCCTCCGTTCCCAAAGCAGATCCGATCCGGCGAGCGAAAGCAGGATCTTCTTGTCACGGTTCTCGAGATAGCTGCCAACAATCCTGTCAGCCGTCAGATCGACCAGGTCCCAACTGTTGATATGTTCCGTGTTGGCAAGATATGCATTGAAAATCCCTTCCTTTTTTTCCTCATCCCCTTTCTGGAACTGATCAACCATGACCAAAAGCGCGAAAAGGCGCTCTTCATGGAAGGCGGAATGAAGGAAGAAAAGGATGTCATCCATCTGGATGCCGCGGTATTTCGCGACCAGGGGGCGCGTGTCCGGAACGACGATGCCCAGGAACTTGTCGCCCTCGCCGTATTGCCCTTTTCCAGTCTTGAAAAACCCAGCCAGAACCAGCGCTTTCTCCTTGTTCGCCAGAAGGCGCATCTCTTTTCGTATTGCTGAAACTTTTTTGCTGTTCATGGGCGTATTTATACCTTCAAATTCTTCCCCCGTTCCGCTTTGGCCGCGACCAGTTTTATCTTCTCGTAGCTTATGTTCTCCGGCAGGATATCCTTAATCGGTTTCAGCCTTTCGGCGCTTCCGACCCGATCGATTGCGGCTGCAATGTCCTCTTCCTCAGCTTCAGAAACGAACTTGCGGATATCCAAATCTTTTCCGGAAAGATGCCAATCCGCCAAATGGCTGATGATGGTCCGGTCGCTCAATCCCCGGATCTTCACCATCTGTTCCAGAGTGTATCCACGCTGATAGAGATCGCCTGTCGCCCGGACAGTGGCGCCGATCAGGTTCCTGGTTGCCCTTTTCTCCTTCAAGCGGCTCCTAAAATCGTTGCTGTCGTCTTTCTTTCTTTTCCAGCCGAGACACACGTCGCAGCCTTGGCAATTGTCGCCATGCGTCGGATATTCCGGATCGTCGAAATATTTGAGGATGTTCTTCCGGCGGCATTTGGCTGTTTCGACATAGCCGATCATCTTGTCGAGCCGGTCGTATTTTATGGAAATGAGGCAGCTTATCTCTTCGTCCGACTTGCCCTGATCCCACATGGCTTGGCGGTCGTTACGGATGAAGAATTTGTGCATCGTGACATCACGCTTGCCATGAAGCAATATGCAATATGCTGTCTCCCCGTCCCGGCCGGCGCGTCCGGCTTCCTGATAGTATCCTTCCAGATTCTTGGGCATGCCGGCGTGGATGACGAACCTGACATCGGATTTGTCCACGCCCATCCCAAAAGCGATGGTCGCCACGATGACTTTGTAGTTGTCGTCCATGAAACCGTTCTGGATCTTCTCGCGTTCCGGCCCGCTCATGCCGGCATGATATGCGGCAGCCGGAACATCGTTTTCTTTAAGGAAAAGCGCCATCTGATCAGCTTCTTTCCTTGTGAGGGTATATATGATCCCAACTCCCTCCATGGTGCCGACCAAACGCAGGACTTCGGCATAGCGTTCGCGCGGCTTGAGATCCTTCTCCACAAAGAATTTCAGATTAGGACGGTTGAATCCGCGCACGAACACTTGGGGATCCTTGAGCGCCAACCTCACGGAAATATCGTCTTTCACTTCCGGCGTCGCCGTCGCGGTGAAAGCGGCCACTGCGGGACGGTTGCGAAGACGGCCGATGAAATCCTTGATTTCGAGATAGTCGGGACGGAAATCATGTCCCCAGGCGGAAACGCAGTGCGCCTCGTCGACTGCCAGAAGGAAAAAATCGATATCGGCGATGAGCGCTTGGAAGTTCCGGTTGGACAATCTTTCCGGAGCGACATAGAGCAGCTTGTATTTCCCGTTTCGGACTCCCTGGACGCGGAAATCGACCTCGGAAGGAGACAGCGAGCTGTT
Source organism: Candidatus Moraniibacteriota bacterium (assembly GCA_013334765.1). Lineage (GTDB taxonomy): Bacteria > Patescibacteriota > Minisyncoccia > Moranbacterales > UBA2206 > JAAXWW01. The sequence continues at coordinate 69,160 of JAAXWW010000003.1, forward strand.
GATGAAAGTGGCCGGGATGCCGCGGGCGTTGAGCGCGTCGACTTGGTCTTTCATGAGCGCGATGAGCGGAGAAATGATAATCGAGGTTTTCTGACTGAGAATGGCCGGCAGCTGATAGCACAAAGACTTCCCTCCGCCGGTCGGCATGAGAGCGACAACATCTTTCCCTGCCAGGATCGCCTCGACGATTTCGCGCTGTCCCGGACGGAACTGGGAAAAATTGAAATATCTTTCTAGGTATCCTTCAAGCATGTCTTTCATCTTATCCTGTATCAGTCCATCTTACAATATCAAGATAAAATATGGATAAAAAAAGCTCAGGCTATTTCTGCTCCCAGTGCCAGTGCCAGGGCTCGTCCGACACCCCAAGATCGTTTCCTTTGGGATAGGTCTGATAGAAATCGTATTTCGCGGCATTCTCATTAAGCCAAGCGAATTCCGGGAGGGCATAGAAATCGTCAGCAGTTTGACCCTTGTCCTGACCGCTCACTCCATCGGCATTGATAAGGTCGGCGGCAGTATTAGGCGAACCATGCTCGCTGTAGCCGGGCATGGCGATCCATTTGGCATTCTCATCGAGGGAATATCCGTTCTCAGGACCAAGATAGTAGAAGAAGAGATAGGCCTGGTATCCGGGCGAGCGGTATCCGGACGAAATATAAAGCTCTTTCCCAATATCGTTTCTCATCGCTTCCATCATTCTCTGGAAATCGGCATAATGCTCTTTCGGGAAGAAATTGATTCCCGTGTCTATCTCGTTCCCATCATGAACGAATGTCATGGAATCTATTCTCGCAAGATCGGTGACCGGATCCTTTGAGAATTCCGGCCCCTTGAAACCGAGCGTTGAGGGCTTGATGGCGAATATCCTTTTGACGAATTTCCGTTCTATGGGATTGAGGCTCGCTATCAGACTGTCATAGGTGATGACTTTCCTTTCTTCCTTCGGCATCGATTCAAGCTTCGCCGCCCAATTCTTGTTTATCTGGTCGACTGCGAAACGTTGGACAAAATCCAGTTTCTTGTTGGAGATCGGAAAGAATATGACATCCCAAAAAGCCAGAATCAAAAGAACGATTGCAAGCCACAAAACCGATAACCCTATTTTCTTCTTCATTTTGTTTTGAATATATTTGAATTATCCTATTGAACTAATTCTATGGCAGAATTCCTGATTCGCAAAGTCACATCATCCCCTCGTCTTTCAAGCTGAAATATCCGTCCTTGGCGACGATTACATGATCGAGAAGTCCGATGCCGATGATCTTCGCGGCCTCCGAGAGGCGCTTGGTGATTTCTATGTCTTCGTCGGACGGCTCCGGATTTCCGGATGGATGGTTATGCGCCACGATCAGGTGCGCGGCAACGTTCTTGATCGCCGGCTCGAAAACTTCCCGCGGATGTACCAGATTGGCATTGAGCGTCCCGATGGAGATAGTCTCACGGCAGATTTCCTGATTGCGGGTGTCGAGATAGAAAACGACGAAATGCTCCTTCTTGTGATCGCGGATGTCTTTTAGGCTATCGAAAACGTCTTCGGGTTTCATAATGAGCGCAGTTTTCTTGTTCTTGAGTTTCCTCCGGCCAAGTTCGAAGCATGCCACAATTTCTGCTGCTTTGGCAGCGCCGAGCCCGAAAGTTTTCTTGAGCTCCTTGAAATCAGCAATGGCAATGGCGCTATCCGGGAATTTCCGCAGTATTTCCTTGGAAAGCTCGACGACGTTTTTCCCTTTGGTGCCGGTGCGAAGCAATATGGCCAGGAGCTCGGCATCCTTGAGCTTTTCCGGACCGTATTTCTCCATTTTCTCCCTCGGCCGCTCGATTTTATGCAGATCTTTTATTTTGGGCATGGTTTTGAAAGGATTGTGTTAGCTTTTTTTGCTTTATTTAAGTCTTTTTGTGAGTATTTGGGGATATTTCGGTTGGGCACTCTTGACAAAAGTGCAATATGGGTGTATATTAATAGGTCGGGATGGATTTTATCAGCGTTGAACCTTAAACTTGCCCTCAAAGGCAAAGGTATAAGCCATGAAGCGCACCAACCTGTTTTCCGTTCTTTTTATCGCCCTGCTTCTTACGCTCGGCCTGTTCGCAGTCATGCCGGACTCGGCACAGCAGACCCCATCGAACAGCTGCCCCTCGTCGGCCTACAACTGGATCGACAGCACCGACAGTTCCAAGATCACCCTCATCCTGGGGAACAACAACAGCTTCCCCGATGACGACATCCTGCTCCAAGAGATGGCAAACGCCATTTCGGAAAACATCCCGGCTGTCACAGAAGTATGGTTCCCCAATGAGAACAACAATCACGGCATGACCTTCAATATCAGCGCCAAGAGCTGCCGGGATGAGGTTATTCACGGAATTGAAGTGTTCATGGACTACTATTTCGACAGAGTGAGTCTGGCCAAGACCGAGTCTGAACGCATGAAGCGATTGAGAAACCAAAGCAGCTAGACCGCCGCGCGCATCGCCGCGACCCAGGCCCCCATTCACTAAGTAATGGGGGCTTTTTTTCATGTTCGGATTTATTTTTTAAGTTTCTTCCTGTCTCCTTTTATCGAATCCCAGACTATTTTGGCGAAACTTGCAAATACAAGCAATTGACCCATTATAATTGAGATCGTTCTCCTGTTTGGTCCGATACTCATCCAACTTTCACGATATTCAGGAGTTATAGTTATAAAATAAACTGACGCAATAAGCCATATTATAAAAAACTTCATCCATTTTTTAAAAATATTATCGTTAACAAAAAACAGTAAGAAGGAGACAATGACAAGAGATATTGATGTGAAATGCAATGAAATAATATATGAATTATATTTTATTGCGCACTTTTCAACCTCGTTTTCTAAATGACATAATCCTAATATTCCCGCTTTGGATGACAAATAGCTATAACCATAAACAACAACTCCACATGCTAAGATTACAATCCTCCACCAATATGTTTTTTTCATGATACTGCGATAAATAATTATCTCTTACTCTTCTTGTAGTATACCACTATCGCGACCTGAACGATCAGGAAAGAATATATGGACATCACCAAGAGAATAATCGTTTTTATCATCCTCTCACTGCTTTCCATTCGGCAATTGCAGGGAGCCTTTGCTTTATCAGCACAATCCACCTGAACTCCGTTTGGTGCGGATTCCGCAGCATCTCCTTCAATTTTTCCCCCGTTGATTCCCTGGGGTGTCAGTGTCGAGACATTTTCTTTTCCCACAACTGATATTCTCTTGATGATGCTCGTTCGGGATATGCTTTCTTCATCATCACTATCATCATTTCCACTATCGCTCTCATCGCTTACTGAAAAATCCGTTTTTTTCTGCCCGCTGTCAGAATCAGGTTCAGCCGAATAGTCTTCCGCGCCGTCCCCGTCATAGTCAGCTATGAGTTTTGTTATGCCGGATACGCCACTGCTCGGTATATCGAGATTGACCTTGGTGTCAGGCGAAACTGGAAGATCGGAAAAGACCGCCGCCGCCAAAATCTCGTCATTGCCAGAAGAAGACGGCTGCACTTCTTCAGCTTTGAGCGTATATGATCCGCTGTCATAGCCGTCCATTTCCAGCTTGATGTTTTCGCCGCTAGGAAATCCGACATATTTCCGCTCATCCAGCTCGATATAGTAGCTGTTCGGAATGCCTTCCTCGATGATTGTCGTTTCCTGCCCGTCAACCGTGACGGTTTTCGGTCCGGTATGGTTGCCCTGGTCGTCATAGAGATGGATATTGAGCGGAGAATAGAGCGACATGCGGATACGCGACTTGGCTCCTTCATAGTCTTTTGGGAGACTTTTATGGATGTACTCCGGCAGCGAGGCGTTCTCGCCCTTATTGGAAATTATCTTGGAGAGAAATTGCCTTATCGAATCAGTTTCAAAGAGATATGCATGATTCTTACTATCATTATCATCCTTATTGCTTCTATATAAATCAAACCAATACCTCTCCACATCATCCCCTTCCGGCATCATAAGGGCACTCGGCGAAGTGACTATTCCATCACCATCGACTGTTAAAACCGGATCGAATATATTGTCGTATTCTCCGGTTCCTGTGCATGACGGAACTTTCGATCCAGGAACAGCATGGCAACGAGTCTTTTCCTTTTCTCCATATCTGACCCCTTTTATAGTATCCAGCCCCCAACCTGCAATCTGGATAGCCTTGGTGCCGGAAGGAGGTTTCCATGCATCCTCTTTTTCATGCATCTTCCGAGCCTCTTCCAGGATATTTCCATTCAGTACGGCAGGCGTCGAAGCATCGTTCATCACGGAGTCTTCCCTTTCATCCCCTTCTCCAGTCAGAAATTTCTTGAATTCGTCATAGCCCTCTATGCCTTCTCCGTAGTCGCTTTTGAAGCGGCCGGATGAGAATGTCACTAAGGGATCGTGTGATTTATCGAGATATTCTTTGCTAGGCAGAAGCCCGTATGCTCCAGGAATAGTAATCGCCAATTTCATCGCTTCATAATCGCTTGTAAGAAACCCATCGAGAAGCCCTTCCTTGTAGCCGTAGAGCATGGAGAGGATTGCCTTTGGCGTCCCCATTTGCGGCGTTCCGACAAACACCACTTTATCGACCTCTCCCGCTTTCCCCTCTTCTTCCAGCTTCATCATGATGGCCTTGGCAAGGAGCCCGCCATTGGAATGAGCGACTATGGTCACCTTGCCGTTCTTCGATGACGATGCCAGTTCATCAACCGTCGCGACTGGAAATTTCCTCTCGCCGCCAGGGTGCGGAGTTCCGTTCTCAACCACATCTTCGACGCTCTGGCGCCAGTCATAGGGAAAGGCTTCATAGCCACTGATAATTTCGGCACTTTTTTTCGATTCCAAATCATCTATGAATGACTTATAGAATTTCTGGGTTGTTTTCAGAAACGATATTTGATCAATAACGTCTTTCGTATAGACATCCTCCATGCTCTTGCCGTCTTTGAAAAGAAGCTGATCCATGTCATTGCTGAAAGGAGTCGGCGGCCATAGCTGGTCTTCTGAGCCAAGCAGATCATTTTTGTATAGGCTGCTACCTTCTATTCCTGGCAGGAAGAGGACGTTTGATGCGCAGTCAGCACAAACGCTTTCGAAGCGATGATCGCTCCAGCCGTCCAAGGTATAGTCGCCGGAAATCTCTTCGCCTGACCCTGAAAGCCCGGCTCCGCTCGGTCCAGAGGCATCGCCATACCAGTTGTTTTCCAGCCTTATTGCTTCTTTATCACGGACAAAGCCGTGCTCAGTATCTTTTCCTGAAAAGGATATCAACGCGGTGCCTTGGAGATTGCCTTCGAAATTGGAATTGGAAACCATAAGGCTGCTGTCTAGCGATTCCTCTTCGGATGAATGGTAATAATCAACTTCTATGTCCGCATAGGAATTGTCCTTGAATGTCGAGTTGTCGATGTCGACTCTGCCGCTATAGAATGTGACGGCCGGATTGAATCTGAGTTCTTGGCTCGCATAGGCCGTGTTGAAGATGTTCCGCCTTGCTTTATCGTTAATCCCAATACGCGGCGGACAGTCCGAAGTATCGTATTCCACATATGTCCCCATGTCCTCGAAACTGACGTGCTCTAATATTGATGGATCTTCATTTTCCTCTGGCGTGTCTGAAAATTCGATCATGCCGCCCTCATACATGAAGCATTTCGGATCGTATTGCTGGTCTTCTTCAGGAATGGAGGATGGGTCGAAAGGCGGCTTTACGAAAACGATATTCTCTTTGGAAGTCCCTCTTGCATCGATCCTGCCATCGAACACATAGATATTCCCCATCCTTATGCGGGTCCCTTTTTCTATGGTCAGCGTCGCTCCTTCGATGATCTCGACATCAGTATTGGAAATATCCACCTCTCCGCTCCAGACGGTATCATGGTCGATTTCCATCCGGTCGTCATAGCATGCGCGGGCTTGGTTCGTGCGATTGAAAACCGAAAGCAGCCCTTCCGGCGAAACCGGCAGGACGGTGAGAATGAAAATGAGCAGCGCGCTTATGGCTTGGCTTATCCTTCGCATATGTTCTTTGCCTCTGTTTTATGAAGCATTTTTCCATTCTAGACAGAGGGAAATAAACTTTCGATAAAATTGTTATGGAGAAAAGATAAAATCGGCGCAAAAAAACAGCGCCATTCCTGACGCTGTTTCATAAGCTATATTCGATTGGAATTTGAAGTGTCCTATTCTCCCAGCTGCCTGACCCAGTGCTGGAACTGGTCGCCTTTTTCTTCGAAATTCTTCCAGAGGCTATAGCTGGGCGAGGCGGTGGAAAGGAGGCAGGCATCTCCGCTCGCGGTGTTGGCATAGGCGAAGGCTACAGCCTCCTGCATGTCTTTCGTTTCCAATATATTCAGCTCTTCTCGGGACGCGAAAATCCTTTTTCCGCTGTCGGGGAAAAGGACGATGTTTTTGATGCCGTTCTTCCTGATTTCCTTTTCCAGTTCCGAGAAATCATATCCGCGGTCTTCTCCGCCTAGGAAAATAGTGCCGACGTGTGGGATGGTTTTGATTGCCATGATGGTTGATTCTGGAGTGGTCGATATGGCATCGTCATAGAACCGGATGCCTTTGAACTCTCCGACCGGTTCGAGCCTATGAGCAAGAGGCTTGAATTTCTTGATTGCACGCATGATTACATCATCCGATATGCCAAATTGTTTTGCGGTTGCGATCGCTGCCCTGATATTGTTTTTGTTGTGCTCGCCCAAGAGCGACGTTTCGATTCCGAAAAGAGAAATATTGGAAAAAGAAATTCCTTTCGCCGCGGTTTCACTTTCCCACGCTACAAGCCTTTCGTCTTTTCCGTTATAGATGAAAATATCTCCTGGTTTTTGGAAAGAAATGATATTCTTTTTGGCGGCATAATAATTATCCACTCCATCGTGATAGTTCATGTGTTCCGGGAAAAGATTGAGTGCCACAGCGATGCTTGGTGAATATTCGATGTCGTCCAATTGATAGCTTGAAAGTTCCAGCACGAAAATCTCATCTGGATCAACAGGCACCATCAATGATTCAAGCATCGGTTTGCCGATATTGCCGAGCAGGCTGACTTTTTTGCCGGCCTCTTTGAGGATCGAATATATCAATGAGGATGTGGTGCTCTTTCCTTTGCTGCCTGTTATTCCGATCGTCGTATTCTTGACGTTGGAGAAAAACAGATTGGTCGCAGTCACGTATGGGATGGTCAGCAGTTCCTTTCTGATTCCTGGAGTCTTGATAGCCAGATCATAACCGGACTGTTTTTCGAGATAATCTTCGTCCAGTTCCTTGTCTGCGATGCCTATTTTGAGATCTGAAAAATATTTCCGGAGATATTTTTCGGTTACTTTCCCCTCTTTGCCATAGCCCAGAATCAAGACGTTTTTTATGCCGAGCAATCTGAATTTGGCGGGGAGAGTCGGAGCGTTGTTGGTTTTCATAACATCCCGGGTCAATTTCTCCGGGCTTTCTATTTTCGGCAGGAATTCTTTGACAATGATGCTTTCCTTGAATTTCCTGCTCGCCAAACTCAGCGCCGCTCTCGATTCGTCGAAGGTGCCGACGCAGTCGAACGGTTTCATTTCCCCGAATCCGAGGATATCGCCAAACATCGGGATCAGATTTTCATCCTCGAACATGTTTTTGCCGAAAATTTCCAGCAGCTCTTTCTTTGGCAAGAATGCCGAAAGAAGCGTGAAAACGAAAGCGCACTTCGCGCACTCGCAGCACCAAAGCGACGGCTGCCTTTCCTTATGGACTTTGAAGCTCCGGTTGCAGCTTGAGAAATATGGGAAATATTTTTTGTGATGAGCGAACATCTCGGCGATCCTGATTTCATAGAAAGGCCGCGGCAGCGAGAAATATGTGATGCCGGAAGAGAGGCGCTGCCTGGCATAGTCCTGGAAAAGCTTCTCGAATTCCATGGATTTGCTCCATTGATGGTTCACTTCTTCGCCGAGATACGCGGCATTGCCGAAATTGCTGCTGAATTCGTTTCCGACAGCGACATACGAGAAGTCATATATGGCAGCGGCGAGGTAGCCGAGAAACGCGAAGATGGCGGAAACCGGGACATGGCCGTTGTATGATCCCTCGTGAGGCGCGAATATCTTCTCGTCCAGATAGCGCCTGATCTTCAGGGACGGAACGCCCATCTCTTTGACGACAGCATCCGAGATCGAGGAATCCTTTTGGGTTTCGATGAGAAGCGCCGTGACTGAGTCGCCGTTTTTCTTGAGCAGCTCGCCGGCAACGACGGAATCTTTCCCGCCGCCTATGCCGAGCAGTATCCGGTTTTTCCTTTTCAACGGATAGGCTTCGGTTTTCAGGTTTTCATCACAGGGGAAATCGATCAGGTTCCTGGAGTCGATCCGGTTCTGATAGAAAAATTCGCCCAGGCCTTTTCGATATATGGTGTTCCAGAAATCCGCTTGGGCTTTCGAGATTTTCCTGGATAGGACCATCTTCGGCGGACAATACAGCTTGTAGTAGCTGATGCCGAGCATCAGATGCACGTCTTGAAGGATATTCTCTAGGAGTCCGGGCGGAACCGTGTCGAACTCCAAGCCTTCAGGAAAAGCTATGGTCTCCCTGAAAGAAAGCGCGGGGCTGTTGGCGAATCCTATTTCATAGTCGAAAACGGCCTTCTTCTCCTGAGGCTTCATTTCGAATGAGACGAACGTGAATTTTTCGGCTTTCGGCTGGGTCGGCATAGTTTTTTAGTTATATTTCCGGAAGGCTAAGAGTAGCATGTTTCCGGCTGGCAATCAATACCGGCCGGGTCACTGATTATGGATAGAAGCTTTTTATGAGCTTGTTGTATTCCCTGACTTTCTGGTTATATGAATTTATCTTAGCATTATATGCCGAAACTTCCTTGCTATATGCATCCGCCTGGTCGTTATATTCCTTCGCCAGGCTGTTATACTTCTCATAATCCTTGTTTTTCTTGTATTTGTCCAGGCTGGTTTTCATGCTTTCCAGCTCTTCCTTGTCGGAGGCTATCCGCTGTTTTTCCAAAGCGAGCTGCTTGTCCATGCTTTGGATGTCGCTTTTCAGCTGAACGATCTTTTTTTCGGTCTTGAGCGTGGCGACGATTCCGCCATATGATTTGCCGGCTGTCTTGGCTAGGATGTTCGGATCGCCAAGGGCGGTCTGATTCCCGGCTTCCGCGCCGAAATATGGGATATCCTGGTTTGCTAACGGCTTGTTGCTGAGCGGGTCAAGATTCGGGACCAGCCCGATGATGTTTTCCGGCGCGGTCGTTTCGGCATAGCAGTATCCGCTGCCGTAGGTGGAATATTCATCGGGACACTGGATACCGATGGCCATGTGATGCGCATCGGGATATTCGAACAGCGCGACGCCATATCCCGCCTGCTTCAGAAGAAGATAGGCCAGGAAGCTCTTGTCCGAGCAGATGCCTTTTTTGTCAAAAAGGGTTTCGTATGGATAGCGCGGCAGATGGATTCCGTCCTGGTTTCCATAGCCGTCCGACAGAAGCTCTTTGGCTCCGGCGTCGTCATATGGAAGCGCTTGGACAAAAGCCAGGATGAGCTCAGCTGACTGGTCATCAGTCAGCTTGCTTTTCTGCGCCTGGGCGCGGATGGCATCGGCAAGCTCCGTTATGAATCTGTCATTCGGCAGGCCAGTGAGGAACATGCCAGCATATTGCTCTTCCCAATCGGTCGGGAGCGTTCCTTGATATTGGTATTGGCGCGGCAGGTTGTAATAGTAGTCGTAGAGGGATTGGTATAGGGTCAGATCTATGGAATATGACTGATTGCGATATTTCCAATCGAACGATTTTTCGGTGGGATCAGTGAGTTCGACGGTTTTATTTTCGACAACGGAAGAACGTTTTTTGAGCAAGGGAATATTAGTGATGCTATCAGAAAGGCGTTCTTTTATGTTCGGAGAAAAAACGATAGCAATGATTGCGATAGTAATCGAGATCCTTAATATTATTCTGAAAAATTTCCTGATGAGGATAGCCATGCTCCCTTAAAAAATGATTAACCGATAATCCAATGATAACAAAAATGGCGATGATTTGCCATAAAAACATCTGCCATCAATTCTGAAAAGCTATTATATTATATCAATATCGCACTGTTCCTCTGATATTCTTCAATAAAAAAACGGAAGAAAAAATGGCAAGCATGACGAGGACTATGGTTCCGCCAGTTGAAAGGTTGAAATAGAAAGAAGCGAAAATCCCTGAAACTACGGATAAGAGAGAGATGATCTCTGCATAAATGATTGTGTGAATGAAGCTTTTTCTGAATTGAAGCGCGGTTATGACAGGAATGACGATAAGCGCCGAAATCAGGAGAACTCCGACAATCGGAATGGCTAGCGAAACTGTCATAGCAGCCAGGATTATGAGTATGGTGTTTATGAGTCTGGTTGAGATGCCACTCACTTTGGCCGCCTCTTCGTCGAAGGTGACATAGACAAGCGGTTTATAGAAAACTGCCAGGATTGATATTACAATGACTGCTAGGATTGAAATTATGCGAACGTCCGAAGCTGTCACTGTCACGATGCTGCCGAAAAGATAGCTGAACAAACTAGAATTCAATCCATGTCCAAGACTCAGAATGACAACCGCCAGAGCGAGCGATCCGGAGAGGAAAAGCGCCAGCGCCGATTCGCCATAGACTTTTTTTGAAACTCTCAATTTCTCAACACCCAAAGAAGCGGCAACGGCTGTTGCAAGAGCGGTTAGGACTGGGTTTATTCCGAAAAAAATTCCAATTGCAATGCCTGCCAATGACACATGCGCCAATGTATCGGCGATGAGTGAATAACGCCTCAGGACAAGAAATATTCCTATTGCGGGAGCAATGATGGCAACAAGGATGCCGGCTTCGAGCCCTCTTACTATGAAAGCATATTGAAAGATATTCTCAAACATTTAGTTATGGTGATGATGGGTTATGAATTTCACTTTGTTTCCAGCAATATCTGAAAGCTCGCTTTCTGCCAAATATTCTTCCGGTGAAATGTGGCATGTGAGGGTTTTATCGACACAGGCTATATGCATGACTTCGCGTGTCATCCGTTCTATGTCATGAGACACCAGAACAAGCGTTATGCCTATTTCCTTGTTCAATTTTTGGAGCAATGCATAAAAACCATCCTGCGTTTTTTTGTCTACGCCAGTCGTCGGTTCATCCAAAAAAATCACTTCCGGGTGGTTAGTGAGCGCGCGCGCAATGAAAACTCTCTGTTGCTGTCCGCCGGACAAATCTCCGATTAGCTTATCTTTGTGTTCCCACATTCCGACTTGATTGAGCGCATATTCGACCGCCTCTTTGTCTTCATGGGAAATTCTCTGAAATAATTTCTTGCTTCCATATCGCCCCATCATGACGACTTCATGAACGCTAATAGGAAAATTAGCATCAAAATTGACAGCTTTCTGAGGCACATAACCGATCTTGTGCCAGTCCTTGAAATTCCGGATATCCGAACTGAATAACTCCACCGTTCCTTTTTGGGGAGAGATGAGTCCGAGCATTGATTTGAGAAGCGTTGTTTTCCCTGAACCATTGGGTCCGACGATTCCGATATAGTCTCCCTGGTGGATCGCTAGGGTAACGTCTTCCAAAACATTATCTATCCCGTCATATGAAAAAGATAGACCTTTGACTTCGATGATGTTTTTAGTGTGATCTACTGGCATTGCAATGCTATTTTTAGGTTGATAAGATTATCTCTCATGGCAGTCAGATAATTTTCTCCGTTGGCTATTTCTTCTTCGCTAAGGCCTTCCATCGGATTGAGAACGAGCGTTTTGGCGCCGACTTCTGAAGCGATCGTTTCGGAAAGCTTGGGACTGACTAGGCTCTCGAAAAATATGTATTTGACGTTGTTAGCTTTAGCGAAATTTGAGATGTCTGCCAATTGCGATGGGGACGGCTCGGCATCCGGTGAAAGCCCAGCAATCGAAACCTGATTGAGTCCGTATTCTTTTGCCATATATCCGAACGCAGCATGAGAAGTGATAATATTTTTCTCGGAGCAATTACTTAATCCTTTTTTGTATTCTTGATCGAGATCCTCCAGATCTTTTTTGAGTTTATCAGCATTAGCTTGATAGTAGGCATCATTGGATGAATCAGCTGTTTTGAACCCTTGAGCAATCTTGTCGACCATCATCTTGGCTAGTGACGGCGCAAGCCAAACGTGCGGATCGGTTCGCGCTTTTCCTTCCTCCATCATTTGCTCTGTGGTCAATCCTTCGCCCGCGAAGACTATTTTGGTTTTTTGGATATCGATATTTTTCTGAATATCAGCTCCCCAGGCTTCAAGTCCTCCGCCGTTCAGGATGATGAGGTTGCTCTTTTCCATCCCTGCCATATCTTTGGCAGTCGGCTCATAGTCATGCGGCTCGGCGCCGGATGGCACGACATTCGCAACATTCGCCTTGTCGCCTCCGATCTGGGAAGCGAAGAAATAGAGCGGATAGAAACTGGCCGTCACTTGAATCTTCCCCGACTGAACTTTTTCGGAAGAATGTTTGATATTTCGATTAGCATAATAAACCACTCCGACAATTGCGATTAATAAAACTAGGAATGGGATAACCTTTCTTTTTTTCATATTTGATAAGATAAAAAATTGATCCGTTATAAAAGGCTATATGCATTTTTCGCATAACCCGTAAAATTCTAGGGAATGTTCCAGAACTTTGAATTTTTCTTTGGCATAAATATCTTTTTCCTGCCGCTCCAGATGTCCTTCAAGAACGATTTCTTTGACACTGTTGCATTTTAGACAAACAAGATGATGGTGATGATCGCTGCAGATTTCATAATACATTTTGTGATCAGAAAACTGTATCTTCTTGATGATTTTTCTTTCCAGTAAAAAGAGCAATTCCCGATAGACAGTGGTTCGATCGGCTTTAATGTCCACTAAAGATAATCCTTCTTGGATTTCAGAAGATGTGATTGGTTTTTTCTCACCGACAAATATGCCAACCATTGCCTTGCGGATCTTGGTGAGACGGAATCCGTCTTTTTTTATTTTCTGAAGGATATTATCCACGGGAAGATATAGTTATTTGCAACATTGTTGCATTAAATATACCACGCCGGATCATCCATGTCAAAAAGATTAGAAATAGCCCCATACTTTATTAATGGAAAGATTCATTGAAATCAAGCTGTTTTCCAAAAACTGCGTTGCCCAATGTTTTTGATCATGACAATCGGTGAAACTGTATTGATTGCCTTCTGACATAATATTTCCATGAGCATGGATAAGATTGCCTATGTTTTCTGCTGTGCACTCGTTCGGTTTTATGGATGTTCCATAGTTCAAAAGAGTAATCCTCCTTTTCTGTTGGTCTAAATTCATTGGGGAAATCTTTCCAGCAATTTCCAGAGTTTCAGAATCATCATTTTCGCTATCTGCATAGCTGTTGTTATCCTCTTCCTTCTTTTCCAGTTCTGGACCTTGTGCTTCTTCTTGATTATTTGTCACTTCATCTTGCGCGACTGTTGGTTCGCTTCTTGGGTTTTCTGCCTCCGAAGCAGCCGTGTCATCAGCATCGTTCCCTGTTTTTATCCAATTCCACTGCCCGTTGAGCTTTTGATAAATCTCGCCTTTTTCAATATTGTCTTTGGCATATGAAATCTTGGCAGCCGCTTTGCCGCTCGGATATCTGAGTTCCAGATTTCCAGCTTTGTTGCCTAGTGAAAAAAGAGTATATTCCCGGGTCATCTTTTTCGTTTTCCCGGCATCGATTTCGAAATCGGAAAGGATGACATGATTAAGGAGAACGTTTTGCCCTGTCACCATCTTCCAGCCTACAAGATTCACTTTCTTCTTGGAATTGTTTTTTATTTCGATCCATTCCCCTCCTTCATCATCTTCAAGCGGATTTGGTGAAAGCCCGACTATCTCAAGCTTGAACGACGGATATTTCTTGACCTCGATTTTCATTTTTTTGGTCGTTTTTTCAATTCCGTTATCAACGGAAAATGTTACGTCATATTTACCCTTCTTCAAATAGGTATGGTTGACCTCTTGAAGATAGCTTCTTTTTCCATCGCCGAAATCCCAAACGTATTTGAGTTCATCTTTGTGTTTGTCCCTTACTTCCGCTGAAAATAAAATAGGGAGACCAAGATAGGCATCTTTTATTTTTCCGATCTTTATTTTTGGCGCCGGATCGAACTTGTTTTTCTTTCCAGGAGTTTTCGAACTGCTCCATTTCCAATCATCGCCATCGAAACCCAAGGAAATATCCTTCTTGGCGCTCGTATAGTTCACTGAGGAAATCGTGTTGCCGTCTGGATCCATGAAGTATATCGTGTCGGAAGTTTTGAGAGCAAAACTGAAAAGTTTGCGGTAAACTGTCAGGTATCCGCCAGATTTCAAAACATATCCCTCTGGAAAAACGAATTTGGTCGTCTTGGCGTTATTCTTGAGCATCCAGTCTTTGAGGTTTATTTCAAAATCTTCTCCGTTATATATCTCGATATACGAATCTTTGTTCTTTTCCCCTTTCGGATATGGCAACAGCTCATTAAGGCGGATGTCGTAGTCGCTGGATCCGGATGTTCCGGATTTTTCATCTTCCGATTCGGTTTCATCGAATTTGTTATTTTCTCCGGGAGTAAGAATAGACGTCCAAACCCAAGCGCTGCCATCGAAACTGAATGAGAAGTTTTTATCCGCCCCGGTATACGAGGCTTGATCGATTTCCTTGTCTTGAGAGTCCAGAAGATGAACTGTTTGAGGCGATGAGTGATTCAAGCTGAAATTCCTTGTGAGTGCAAGCAAGTCACCAGGCTCGATTATTGTTCCAGCAGGAAAGATGTATTTGTGAATCCCGTTAGTTATTTTCCAATCTGAAATATCCATACATGCATCTCCGAAATTTCCAATTTCAATATATTGATTATCGCTCGATTCGGCATATGGAAAAATCTCATTCAATTTCACATTTTCAGAAGAAGTGGCACACTCGCTCAAATCGCCTCCCGGATCATCTCCATCACCTGCTTCATCACCACCTCCTTCCTTAACGCTGCTGGTATTTCTTGGCAAAGGCGAATCGTTCAGTAAAAAATCTGCCGAGTTGTCGTCACTGTCTTCAAAATCAATCCTTTCGATGCTTTGCTCTGCCGACGGTTTTGGGGCAGGAAATTCCTCAGCAAAAAGATATATTCCTGCACCATATGCGACGCGGTCAACTATGGAAGTCCCGGAAACGCTATCATCACTTAGATATGATTGATTGTTCACCAAGAAAACGGTCCCGCCCGTACTGGACAATGACTGGCTCCAAGACATATCAAGCGGCACTGATCCGCTATATTCTGAAGAATTTCCGATCAGGAAATATCCGTGTGGTGGAATCTTATTTCCGGAAACGAAGTTCTTCCTGGAAAAAGATGCAGCGCTTCCTCCTCGATATTGAACCGACCAACTCTCGATACTAACAGCTGAATCTGTCGGGTTGTATAGCTCGATGAAATATGCCGAGCCAGTCTTGATTTGGTTTATGATGACATGTTCACTATCGGCATTGCCAACCTCAAGAAAACTGAAAAATCCAAAGAGTGTGAAAAACGCGAAAACGAAACCACCGATTATTTTTCTTTTCATTTATTCTTTTATTTTTTCATGTTATTAAATCAACAATAATCAAGATAACATTTTCAAAATAAGGAAAAATAAAATAAGGTTAAAAGAAAAATAAAAAACCTGCGTCCGCTATTGCAATGGCGCAGGTCTGACTGCCGAATGATAAATCTATTTTTTTGTTTTACCTATTTCAAATATTTTTCAATATTGGCTTTGTGATCTTCGAATGTTGCGGCGCAATGGATCTGCCGGTCGCTGTCATGGAGATAATATAGGCAATCTGTCTCTTGGGAATGCAGCACTGCGTCGATTGCGGCAAGCCCTGAATTGCAGATCGGATGAGGAGGCAAGCCTTTGTATTTGTATGTGTTGTATGGGGAATCGATATTGCCTATGTCCGCCGATTTGATCGGCGCCCACCAACCGTCACCAGTGTTGCCGCGCGCATATTGGACAGTCGCGTCGATCTGAAGATTCATTCCTTGATTGAGGCGGTTCCAGAGTATTCCCGCAATAAGAGGCATGTCGTCTTTTCCTGCCGCTTCCCGCTGGATGAGAGACGCCATAGTGAGTCCGGTTGTCCATTTGATATTCTGCTGGGCGAACTGGGTGACATATGGAGCGAACTCTTCATCGAATCGCCTGCTCATCCGATTGGCAATATCCAGCCCGTTCTCGCTTTTGGGAATGAGATATGTGTCAGGAAAATATGTCCCTTCGACATAATCGGCTTTCATTTTGGTATATACGGTGTTCCATTTTTCGAGATCTTCATCGCTCCAGCCGAATGTTTTTGCTAGAATTTCCCCGATCTGCTCTTTTCTGAAACCTTCGGGAATCACTACCCAATCCATATCAGGAGAAGATGCGATCTTTGCGGCTATCTGCCAGGCTGTCATATTTTTGGACAAGTAATAACCTCCGGACGATATCTGGTTGCGCTTCAAAAAAAGCATGGCCTTAAAGACTGATTTATTCTTGATCAACCCTTGTTTTTTCAATTTATCCAATGTTTGGGATTCCGTCTGATTCCGATTGATGATAAAGACGACTTTTTCCTCTTGAGATTGAGGCGCGGAAAAGAACGAGCGGTATGCGACAAAAAAACAAACGGCGACAAGCAGCGATACTCCGACAATGATACTGATTTTTTTCTTATTCATCTTTAGAGTTTCCCATAGTTGAACGAAAAAGGCAAAGTTTTGATTACAAAGCCAGACGTGCGATAAGATAAGAGACTGTCGATTCGGCTCCTTGATTGAAATTGACTATTTTGTTCCCTACTCCATCATAGGAACCTCCCGTGGCATGGTCATAAACCACTTGACCCAAGATGTTGTTTCCCAGGAACCAGTTGAAAGCGCTGCGCATCAAAACTTCATATTCCCTGTCTCCGGATGTTTCGCGAGCCGCCTTGAGCGCTAGAACCAAAGCAGTGATTTCTTCCGGCTGCTGATCGAAAATCGCTTTTTCCTTTCCCCTTTCATACCAGCCGCCTTGTCCGATGGGAACGCATATATCCGCTTCGAAAGAATTGGCAACCAAAAAATCGAGCGTTGATTTGGCGACATTGAAATATCTTTGATTGCCGGTTATCTTATACGCTAGAAATAAAGCTTCCGGCATCACGCCGTTGGAATAGGTCAAAGCATTTTCGAACCACTGCCATTGAGGATGGCTGTTTTCCTGATAAAGGCAAACCAGATATTCGCAATATTTTTCCATGATTTTCTTGTATTTTTCATCATTGTCATAATCAAGCCAAGCGCTTATGGCTTTTATATAGAAAGCTGCTGTTCTCGGTTCGCGAATGACCATGTCCGCGTTGAATTTTTCCTTGAAAATCCCGGCAGCCTCATCCCTGATTTCTGACGGCATATTCTTTGAAGCTGCAACTACGGCTAGCGCATACATGCCGCGAGCATAGGCATCACCCAGGTCTTCCGTCGTGTTGCGCCCCACATGGAATGACTTGTCATGATTGATATAGTTGTTCCATCCTGGATAACTGAAAGCATACTTTATGAAGTCCAGATAAATCCTGGCCAGCTTCAGAGCTGTCGCTTCTTTCAATTTTTCATAGTGCTGCGTGACGGCGATCAAAGCTCTTGCGTTATCATCAAGCGTATATCCTGACTCAGGATCCGGTTCGGTGAATTTGGCGAATTGGAACATTCCGAAATTGTCTGTAAGCTTCCTGAATTGTTTCAGCTTTATCTTTGGCAGGTTTTTTTCCTGAATCCTGAGTTCCGGAACTATCAGTTTGAATTTTTTCATATAGGCATGAGCGACATTCTGCCAGGTCATATGGCGCGTCCTGATATAGGCGACTTTGCCCATTTCCGTGCGCAGCGCTTTATTTCGTAGAAGCTCGATGATTGCCTTGCTGATCAGCTGGGGGTTCCTGAACGCCACCAAGCGGCCCACATCATCAGTAACGTCTTCTTTGGCTTGAGCGAAGGCGGTAGAAATCACCGGACGTCCGGCTCCAAGCGCATAAGAAAGCGTCCCAGAAACTGCCTGATTAGGATCAAGGGATAGGGAAAGATATATGTCTGTAGCCCGTAAAAACCGCAATATTCTGGCAGTCAAAAAATATTTATTGTGAAAGACTACGTTCTTTTCAATGCCTAATTTGGAAACTAGCGCTTCAAGCTCGTTGCGATAGGCTTCGCCTTCTTTTTTCAGAATAACTGGATGTGTCGCGCCGACGATATGATAGACTGCTCGGGGAAATTCTTTGACAACTTCAGCCATAGCTCCTATGGCATATTCGATACCCTTTCCCCTGTTCAGAAGACCGAAGGTTGTCAGCACCGTCTGACCTTTCAAACCAAGCGCTGTTTTTGCGGCAGAAGTGCTCTGATATTGGCTAGCATGTATCCCGTGCGGAACCACGCTGATCTTCTCCGGATTGATGAGATAATCACTTATGAGTATTTTCCTGGATGTTTCAGTCATAACGAACATCGTCCTCACATAATCGTTTATGACTTTTATCATCTTTTTCTGCTCCTCGAAAAACTGGCTGGATGGCGACACAACCGTGTGGAGTATGATCACGACGGGCTTTTTTATTTCCTGAAGTAAATAAAGCAGATCCGAACCGCTTTTCCCGCCATAAATTCCGAATTCATGCTGGATGCAGACAAGCTTGACTTGCGGCAAATCATTAAGCTTTTGTGCCGCTTTTATATAATCCTCCTTTTTTTCCTGACGGATTCTTGCTATGACAGACTTGGAATATTCCTCATTCGATCCATTGAAATCCATAGCCACGATCTTCGATTCTTCTCTTGGAAGAAAAAGTTCATCGAACGTATCGATAAGATCTTTGGTGAAAGTAGCGATGCCGCATTCTCTTGGAGGAAAAGTCGACAAATGGACTATCCACGAGCTATTTTTCTGTTTCATGATGGTTGGTATTTAATGGTTAACGGGGAATTTCTTGAGCTCTGACATAAGGCTATCAATTTTGATGACCTTGGCCGCGATCCTTCTGTCAGCTGCGCCATAAAAAATAACCAAATCTTCGCCATCAATGAAAGCTGCCGTTGGAAAAACCACGTTAGCGACATCTCCATCCTTTTCCCAACTTTCCTCAGGAGAAAAGAGCGGTTCAGGAAGCCTGGCTATGACTTTCCCTGGATCATTCTTGTCCAGCAAGGCTGCGCTCGCTCGATATATATGGCCCGACAAACTGTCTTCCACTGCATGATATATCAGAAGCCAGCCGTCTTCGGTTTCCAGCGGCGGGCATCCTCCGCCGATTTTCCTGCTTTCATACCAATATTTCGGATCAAGAACAATACTGTGCGATAACTCGAACAACTGATTAATCCAGAATTCATTAGTCAGTTCAGAAAAATCATCGAAATATACGATCTGCATTCCTGGCATTACCCGATTGAGCATAGCGAATCTTCCATTGATTTTTTTCGGGAACAACAGCATATCCTTGCTCCAAAGCTTGACGTTCTTACCGATTGATTCCTTATAATGCCTTCCATACCAAACATATTTTTCAGGCACGTTAGTCTTTTCGAATATTTCCAAAGCCAAATCATATGAGATGATTGGGGAAATGATCCCATGCTTTTTGAAAGTCTTGAAATCTTTCGTAGTCGCATAAGCCTCAAGCGCATTTATGCCGTCATAAACAGAATAAAAAACATAATATATTCCCTCGCATTCGACTATGCGCGGGTCTTCCAGCCCGTGTTTCTCGTATTCATGTTCGGGAGAAAGCACAGGATAATTCAACCGTTCTATGACCTTGAAATCCTTCAATTTGCAATATCCTATGGTTGAAAGATTGCCTTCATGCACTGCTCGATAGAGCATATGAACCGTATCACCGATCTTGATGCAGCCGGGATTAAGCACAGCTTGATTTTCAAAATCAAGCTCTGTCCTTTCAAGTATTATTCCTTTATTTTCAATTTTGATCATTTTTTATATTCTTATTGGTTATACGTCATGCAGACCATTCGGATGCGTATTGCCTGAAAAAAAAGTCCTGAACAAATATTCAGGACCAATAAAACTAGAACATAACGATGAACGAGAAAAAACACTATCCGAGTGGAAATTAAAAAAGATAATGGTACTTATATATCTGATTTAATGATTAGATGGCTTTATCAAGCCTTGATTCATTTTTTTTATATTTAATTATAGCATGATGCTCAAAAAAATTCCAGGACAAGAAAAAAAGCTCGGCTTCCCAAGCTCTTTTTGTGTAGCTAAATTCAGTTGTTATTCAGTCGTTTTTCCGTCAAATTCAGCGTCATTAGCCTCGGCTTCTTCTTTGGTGGATCTGATGATTCCGTCCTTGTGATGAGCCGGAGAATAGATCGTATACATTTTCAGATCCTCAGTGGCGGAAGTGTTGATCACGTTATGCTGAGCTCCGGCAGGAACGATGATCGCCACTCCATCCTTCAGCTCATATTCATTCCCGTCAATAATGCATTTTCCTTCTCCTTTTTCGAAACGGAAGAACTGGTCGTTTTCCTCATGGACTTCCATTCCGATCTCCTCTCCTGGAAGAAGGCTCATAAGAACCAACTGACTGTTCTTTCCTGTATAGAGCACCTTGCGGAAATTAATATTTTCCACGGTTTCCTTTTCGATGTTCGCAAAAAATCCTTTCATATTATTTTTTATTAATGGTTATGCTTGTATTATAAATCCTAACAGCCGTAATTACAATTCATTAAATAAGCATGCACACTAAAGAAACCTAGCTTTTCGCTGCAAGCGCCTTTTTCATCATCGGACCGCTAATGAGGCTTGTCACTATAGCCATTACCAGGAGAGCCACGAAAACCCTTTCGTCTATTATTTTCGCCTGATAGGCAGAAGTGACAAGAATGACTCCCACTGCTCCCCTAGCGTTCATTCCGAACCCGACCGCCAAAGATTCCCTGGAGTTCAGCTTCGAAATCCTGGCTCCCAGCCAGACCCCGCCCACCTTTCCGATAGTGGCGATCGCAATGACTATCAGCACTAAGGAAAGATCGAAATTCTTGGCCAGGTTCACACCCAAACCGACTGAAACGAAATACAAAGGAGAGAAAACGGACATAACCACCTTGCGGAGAGAATCATGCATCTTGTGCGGCTCGCAATTGGAAAAAGCCAGCCCCACAAGGAAGGCCCCTAGGACAGCATGGATGCCGGAGCGTTCCGCCAGGGCGGATGAAGCAAGAACGAGCGCCACCGTCACTCCCAGGAACAGGTTATCGCCGTCCGTTCTCTTCTCGCACCAGGCCACCAGCTTCCCGGTCAACCTGTTGCCATATGTGATGGCGAAGAAGAACATGGCCAGCACCACTCCCACGGTTATGAGCGGATTCATGTGCCCCGCTCCGCTAGGAACGAAATATGCAGTGAGAACCGCGAAGAGGATCCATCCGACAATATCGTCGATAGTGGCGGTAGCCAGGATGATCGAACCGACCTTGCTCTTGAGCATTCCCATATCCATCAGGATCCTCGCGATGACCGGAAGAGCGGAAATGGACAGGGCCGTTCCGATGAACAGCGGCAGAAGCAAACCGTTCTCAGACGGGACATAATCCCATATTTTCGGAAAAAGGAAAACGGAAGACGCTCCCAAGACAAAGGGGAATGCCGAGCCGAAGAGGCTCGTCCAAAGGATGGTCTTCTTCAGCTCTTTGACTTTGGATAGATTCACTTCCAGCCCGACTATGAAAAGGAGAAGGATCGCTCCGAATTTCAAAAGCACATCCCTGGAAACGATGATCGGGCTGGAATAGGAGAAAAGCCAGTTCTGCGCTTCAGGGAAGAACGTTCCCATGATCGTCGGCCCGAAAACTATCCCGCCGATGAGCTCGCCGATGATTTTCGGCATCCCGAACTTATGAGCCAGGCGGCCGGAAAAGATCGCTACGAGAAGCAATATGGAAAAGGAGAATATGAATATGATCAAATCAGCGTGACACATATGTTTGATTTTAACTAATTTATTTTACCTAAAATGCCAACTTCCAATAAAAACACTATCAGTGTCCTCGGCAGGAATCGGACCTGCGGCCTTCTGGACCGGAACCAGACGCTCTATCCACTGAGCTACGAAGACAATAAATTATTATTATTCTATTCAAGCAAGGATACCAACCATAATAGGGCGAGATCAAAAATCCTTATGTCCGGAACTATTCAGTTCCTTTTTCGCTTTCTTGATGAACTTCCCGAACTGGCGGTCTTTTTCCTTTTTTTCCTTCCTGCTCATCTCATGATGTTCGGCTTCTTTTTTCAGGCTGATATAGTTGGAATATTTTTCCTTATCCAGTTTCCCTGACTCCAATTCAGAAAGCACATTGCAGCCTGGTTCCTGGATGTGCGTGCAGTCGGTATATTTGCACTTTTCGGCTAGCGCTGCGATCTCGTCGAACAGTTCATCTATGCCTTCGAGCGCATCCGTCATCCCCACCTCGCGCACGCCGGGATTGTCGATAACGATGCCTCCGTCAGCCAGGAAATACATTTCCCGGCTCGTGGTGACATGCCTCCCTCTTCCTGAAAGCGATCCAATATCGCCTGTCTTCGCAGCCTCCGAACCAAGCAATCTGTTGATCAAAGTCGATTTCCCGACGCCCGATGAACCCAGGAAGCAATACGTCTTGCCTTTGACTATATATTTTTTCAATTCCTCCAGCCCTTCAAGAGTCTTGGTGCTGGTCGCGATGACATCAATATCGCCGAACCGCTCCTTGATCCGACTCAAACTCGAATCCAGTTCTTCCTGCGGAATCAAGTCTATCTTGTTGAGTATCATGGCCGGCTTCACCCCGCCGTCCTTCGCGATAGCGAAATAGCGTTCGAACCGGTTCAGGTTGAAGTCCCTGCCGACGGATTCGACAATGAAAGCCACGTCGACATTCGCGGCTATGACCTGGACTTCGCTTTTTTCGCCGACTCTGTTCCTGTCCCCATATTTCCTTTTGATTATCGTCCTTCTGGGCAACACGCCCCTGATCACCCACTGTTCTTTGTCGGCCTCAGAAATCGCCACCCAATCACCCACGGCAGGATAATCCTCTCTCGATGCAGCCTTCCATATCTGCTTTCCGGTGATCTTGGCCGGATATTCGCCGTTGGCGTTCCTGACCCGATAACCGCCCCTATGTTCAGCGACCACTCTGGCGACTTCAAAACCGTCCAACCCGAGTTCTGTCCGGTTGGATTCGAAAAAGCCGTCATAGCCCAAGTCTTCGATTTTCATTATTTCTGCATCCATTCCGTCATTGTAGCATAAAAACAGGGTTTTATCCCTGCTTTCAAAGTTCATGACAAGCTGTTTATATTCCTTTGCAATCAGTCTTGATAGATTGCAAATCCCTACAACACAGTCCCGAAATCGATATCCTTGGCATAATCGACTTTGCCTTCATGCTTTCCCATCGTATGTTCAGAGGACTGGCTGGTATATTCAAGGATTATTTTCTTTTTCTCTTCAACTGACAGATCCTTGTTATTTATAGCAGGTCCGCCGATACATCCGCCATCGCAGTTGAGCAAATCCAAGAATCGATATTTCGATTCCCCCGTCTTGATGTCTTCCAATATCTTTCTGATATTCAATATGCCATCAGTCACCGATATCTCCCCTTCTTTGAAAAGCTTTCCCAAATGGGAAGTCGAGGCCAACCCTCCCGAGATAGGATATATTTTGGTATATTCCCTGACAAAAGAGTCGAAATAATAATCTTTCTTGAAATCATCTTCTTTGATGCCTTCTTCATTAAAAATCTGTTTCAGTTCTTGGAGAGTCATGACCGCATCTATGAAATCCGGGAATTTCGGCGCCTCGATATTCTCTTTGGCATGGCAAGGAGAGATGAAAACAACTTTGTAATCCGGATGATGCTTTTTATAGATCATAGCCATAGCCGCCATCGGAGAAACTATCGGCATCAGAAATTCCGCAAATTCAGGATACTGCGATTGAATGAACGATACGACAGTGGGGCAAGGAGAGGAAATGAAAAGCTTCTGATCGGGATGGCTTTTGACATAATCAGCGTATGCCCAGTTGACCATTCTCGCTCCGTATGTCAGCTCCGTAACCTTATCGAATCCGAGATGGCGGAGCATTCCGATGATATTCGGATACTTGAAATCAAGAGCGAAAGTCGGTGCCAGCATCGCTATCGATTTATTGTTTTTTATGAGGTCTGCTTTTTTATTCATATTTTGTTTATTTTAATCATTTTTTCCATTCTACCACGAAAAACATCTTTCATAATTCTTTATTGCATTTTAGTCCAGCCTCGTCTGATGATTTCAGACTTGAAGAATCTCTCTTGGAAATCAACAGCCTTGATGATATCTTCATTGCTTACATTTTCTACCGATGATGGGATAATTATAAGCTTATCATCTCGGTCATTGGTCCTATGAACCACGGCAATGCACTTTCCGGTATATTTTTCGACCGGATAATCTATGCCGATGAGATATGCGTCTATTTCTTCCCCATCAGGAGCCTTGGTGTCCGGAACAAATCCATAATTAACGCCATACACGAATCCGTATTTCGGATGCTTCGAACCGATCGGACGGTCGATATTTATTCCTATTTCCTTGCCGATGAATCGGGTGACGTAATTTTCCATGGATTCATACTATCAGAAATTGAAATTCAATGGTAGTTGGATAAAAAAATACCTATCCAATGAGTGCTTCTATTTCTTGCAACTGGTTAGCAATTCTCAGTATTATAAACCTCTTAAAAAAAGAAAGGGGAGCCAGCAATCTGCCAACTCCCCCATAGAAGCCTCTAGAAATCATCCGATATCATTCATTCTGACTATTATCTTAATTACTTTCATCTTTATTGCTATTCTCTCCAATCTCTCCCGTAGGCTCGTTCCCATGCAACAAAAGCGGCGCCACCTCAATAATTTTTTTGGTCGACGGACGAAATAATATTGCCTGTTTGGCATCGGCATAAATCAGGACCTTATCTCCGTTTTCAGCTTTTTTGAAAAAACTCTGGTCTTTTAATTTCTCTTTATCCTGAACAGTAGCCATTGAAGGCGTTCCTTCAGGAAGTTCCATCAATTTACCAAGCTCGGAAATTACAAATTGCGTTTCTTCCTGAGAAACCACTTGCGGATTGTCTTTAATTTTTTTGTACTGCTTGTAATAATACGCGGCTACCCCAGCGAGTCCGACGATTATCAGAAAAACGATAACTTTGAAAAAATATTTCCTTTTTTTCTTCGGCTGCGCGGTAACTGCCGCTTCTTCTCTTGAAATTTCTTCTGCAATTTTTCTCGCCATATTTTTTGATTAAATTATTTATTTTGTTTTTATTAACGCTAATTTGCCTGAGTGTCAGCTGATGAACTGCTATCGCTGCTTGCAGAACCGGATTCAGAGCTATCGGACGCGGAATCAGTTGAACCTGAATCGCTATCCGAAGAGCTGTTTCCTGAAGTGTCAGTTGATCCGGAACCAGCCGATGAGCTTGAATCATCGCTGTCTGTGCCAGTTGCAGTTGTCGTTACTGCCCCGCTGCTATTGGGTACGTTACTGTCTACGCTACTCGGAACGTCACTGTCATCACCTGAGCTATCCTCGGAATTATTCGAGCCATCGCTTGAAGTTGTCTTGGCGCTTTTCACTGAAATTGCCGTCCAGGAAAAATTCACATCATCATCTTCTTTTTCTTTTATCATAATCTCAAATCCTTTGGATGTCACGTTCTTTACTTTATACTGGGTGGAAATAAAATTGTTCGGAGTGATAGTCACAATTGGCGCATTAGCATATTCTTTTTCAAATTTCACTTCCACTCCGGTGTCATCTGATTCAATGATGGCAAACCCGGCTGTATCAGAATTGAAAGTCACAATTTTGTCCGCTGTGACATTTCCAGCAAATTCCACATCATTTTTGAACACGACTTTGTCGATAAATTCAGCCAATTTCTTGAACACGGCTGGCCCCTGAAATTCCACTGAGCTCTTGAAAGTTACTCCACCGGAAACTTGCAGATCTTTCAGCTTCAAAGACAATTCCGTTCCGGTAATTTTGGCTTGCAACAGGGCTAGTTGTTCACTGATGTCGTTTAGGGCTTGTCCTTGAGCCACCAATTGAGCATCAACATCAGACAACTGCGACCCTGAAACAAAATCGAGACCTTCGATACGATTGGCTTGAATTGTATCAGCCACCACTGTTCCTTTAAAAACTGTTTTACCATCTTCCGAGGAAACAATATTTTGCGTACGCAAATCAAGCACGGTAATTTCATTAATATTAGCTTCGATTTCTCCTTGCTGATCCTGAATAGCCTTAATGGCAATAACACCAAAGCGATCGTAGGTGAGACCGTAACAATTATCCCCAGTTGAAATATCACAAGCATCCGGGTCATCGGGAATATCAACTAGGTCTGGGAAAAGAGATAAGACATCTTGTGCAATAAAACCAAGTTCGGTTCTTGAAGATCCGATTATATTGTACGTGACTGGATTTAATTCAAGCACCTTCTTTAAGGTCTCTGAATCTAAACTGGAAATGTTCTCTTTCCTTCTGCTATCAGAAGTAGCAGTCCAGGAAGTAGAGTCCTGAGCTAAGTAAACACCCGTATCATCACCATAATCACGAATTTTAAGTTTATCAGAATCACCGGAAGAAGAAATAATATGCCATCTAGAAGCTCCACTGGAATTCTTAAAAATTAATTGTGGAGAGTAAGAAGCATTACCTGCCTGAATAACAAAATTTGTATCACTTGCATCATTGCCCATAACACGCATGGTCGTCGCTCCAGCAGCACGGATATCAAGACCATAGCTAGGACTCGTCGTCCCAACCCCAACATTACCATTAGCTAAAACTGTAAGTCCCGATCCGGCAGTGGAATTGGAAGCAATTCTGGCAATAATTCCATTAGTAGCAGCACCAGTGTTAGCAACATACAGAAGTCCGTTAGTGGAATTAAGTGAGGCACTGCTTGAAGTAAGGCTCAGCAACCCACCAGTAGTAAGCGCATTACCGGTCATAGTGAGACCAGTTTGTGTAGTTGCCGTTGACCAATTCCAAGTTTGGGCATAATTGGTGTTATCTATAGCATTAGTATCTATTGCTGCAGCTAAAGCATCCATAGTGATACTACCTCCTGTGCTATCATAGCCAATGTTTTCAATATAGGCGCTTGGATATGGACCTGATCCTGATTGACCAATAAAAGAATATTGATTTCCACTCAAGAGAACTAATCTAACTTGGGTATCTACAGTAGGGGTGATAACGGCGACAGCGTTATCCGCTACCGGAGCGGAATTAGATGCATTGCTACCACCATCAATTTGGCCCATTTCTCCAATATATGATGAACTGGTCGCATTGTACCATTGCCATCTCATGTAACCACTGGTTCCAGAAAAACCAGCATATCCAACATTACCAGAAAGTCGGTATGACTTTCCGGCGGCAAGTGTAAATGTATTGTTGCTACTGCTGAAAGAAATATCCGAGCCTTGATGCGTTGCTAATGATGAATTGAATGCAACCGTGGTGCCGGCACTAAGGCTACTCTGCGAGGTGGAGGCGCGCGCTTGATAAAAATCATAAGAGTTGCTTGCAGTATCGCCACGATTATCAGCAATAATCCAGGAATTAGAACCGTCAGAACGAATAGTGACTGATTCATATTGTGAATCAAGTATAATACTATCAGTAGAAACATTTATTTTTTCACCACTATATGGTTCCACCATAACGGGATTAGTAGAGGCATCGGTCTTTACTATCTCTATTTCTTTACCATCATTCCCAACGGCAGTAGGAAGTACTATGGATGAAGCTGTGTTAAAAGCGCTAGCTTTTATCAAATAATTCCAATCTGAAAGTATGCCTCCGCCTGAACCAAGAGTCATAACCGAGAGGGCACTGGTGCTGCTACCGCCAATAGCAGACCCGTTCCATTTTAAAGTGCCGGAATCATTGGACAGAGCCACTCCGCCAATGTAAATTGTATTATTTGAAGCATATATTTCATTCCACTGCTTGGAAGAAGATCCTAGATTATAAGTATTGGTAGTTCCGGGCAAGATATTCCCATTTACTGTCACGTTGCCGTCTAGAACAATATTCCCTTTCAAGGTAACCGTGTCTAAGGCAGAACCAATATTTATCGTGTCGGCTGTGGTGTTATCTGTAGCAATGTTAACAGTTTTTCCGGCTGTTCCTGTAGCTATATTGACTGCGCCCGTCGAATTTGAATCAAGAGCAATGGTGCCAGTTCCACCAGAAATAATAGACAAAGCTCCGGAACCGGCCAATGAGGCAACATTGGAAAGCGCACCGGAATTTATAACTAAACCATTGATCGTATCAGTTGAAGTTGCTCCAGAAATTGCTCCGCTTAAAGCGAGTGTTGTCACACCAGAAAGTGCTCCGGAATTTATAACCAAACTATTAATTGTATTTGATGAAGCCGGTGCGACAATCGCATTGGAAAAAGTTTGTACGCCTGACCAAGTATTGGCATTGGCAAGATTAATTGATAATCCGGATGACCCGAGAGAAAGCGATGTGCCATCAAGATTAATCATAAGCCCAGTTGAATCTTCAAG
The DNA here is from genome assembly GCA_013334765.1 of Candidatus Moraniibacteriota bacterium. GTDB lineage: Bacteria > Patescibacteriota > Minisyncoccia > Moranbacterales > UBA2206 > JAAXWW01. The sequence continues at coordinate 97,882 of JAAXWW010000003.1, forward strand.
GCCGGAATTAGTTCCCAATTGAATCGCCGAACCGGAAACTTTATTGGCCGTCGCGATAGTGGCTAATTTACTGTCAGCAATTGAAGCCGAGCTGGAAATGTCCGAATTGGTTATCGTACCGTCATAAATTTTAGCGGAAGTAATGGCACTATTGGCAATAGTGAGAACTCCGGTGTTTCCAAGTGTCGCATCGCCGCTCATCGCCACCGCTGTCGCCGTACCCTCGGAATTGCCAACATAGAGATAGCCGGAAGCAAGGCTGGTTGTGAGCCCCGAAGACCAAATCACTCCATTGGATGTGCCATTGACTGTAAGAATTTTTCCGGCGTTACTGGTATAATCTGGCACATCAAGACTGGTGATACTTCCGTCGATAGCTAATTTTTCCGTGTCCAATTCATTAATTGCAGCCTGAACAGTAGTAGCAGCAATATTTCCACTCGCCGTATTGGTAATTTTAAGCGCCGTATAATCCCCACTATCCGCCGTGATTACGCCGGTACGACCAAAAACCGAAGTGACATTATTGGAATTAGTGAGTTTTTCCCAAGAAGTTCCATTACAAATCGCCCAGTCTTTATTGCTGTATCCATTGGAAGCATCGGTTGTCGCTACCCAATAATGTCCATCAGTCCCAGAATCACAAGTTTCCGGCGTAGCTGTCGCTGAATTATTCCAAGTTCCTTGATAATTAAGCGATCCCATAACTCCGGATAGGAAATCACTCCGACTTACCTTGAAAATGGCTGATCCGGACGTGTCATACATCGGAATATAATCATCACTCGCTACCGCTGAAGTTCCGGTAAGACCATTGATATTCAAAGATAAAGTGAGTGCCGCCCCTTCCGATCCGGAAGATCCGCCGGTAATTCCGGTTCCATTGGCGATAGAAGCCACATAGTTTCCAGAAGTATAAGTCCCAAGGGCAATATCACTTCCGTGCCAGACTCCCGTTCCGATTGTTCCGAGCGTGGTCAGATTAGTTGAACCAGCCCAAAGAGAAAGGGCTGTATTTTCCACATTTCCCAAACTCAAATCGGATTTCGTAAGCGTTCTATTGCTTGCAGAAGTGACTCTTCCCTTAGCATCAATCGTCAGTTGCGTAACACTGGCTCCGCTATTTCCATAAGTTCCGGCTGATACCCCGGAATTATCCAAAACAATCGCGTCGTATGTCCCAGAAACATCTCCGCCAAAATCGGTCGTAGTATAAAGACCATTGGTAACTGTTCCAGCATTGCCAGAAATATTTCCTGTTATTTTTGAGCCTGCTAAAGACGTAATCCAGCCCGGATTGGCGTATGATCCGTTCGTAAGGGCGAAATTATCATCATAACTGTCGGCAATTTTAAGTCCTGACGCCGAAGCGGTCAGGGTTACGCCATCCAAGTTCAATGAAAAAGTAGAACCTGACAAATCCAGACCGGATCCGGCGGAATAGCTCGCACCGCCGCCGTCATTGCCGCATTCCCATTCCCCGCTCGTCGCATTATATTTCGGAATCTGATCACTCGTACATGAATTTGATGCCCAATCGGAAAATGTAATTGTGCCATCAGTGATTTCAGAAGAATCGATCGATGAACCAAAGACTGAACTAGCATCCTCTCCGTCTTCCCCATCTTCCCCATCTTCCCCATCTTCTCCGTTTTTACCATCCGCTCCGGTTAATCCTTGCAATCCGCGTTCTCCTTGAATGCCTTGTGCTCCTGTTGCGCCAGTTTCCCCTGTCATTCCCCGCTCGCCTTCAATTCCCCGCGCGCCCATTTCCCCAGCTGCTCCACTCTCTCCTTCCTTTCCTTGCAAAATATCTTGCTCAGTAATAACCTTGCTCACCAGAACAATATTTCCTTGACCTTTGATAAATTCCAAAGCCCGTTTCTCAATTTCTTCATCCGCTTCCTTATCGGAAGAAACTAATTGTCCGATTTCACTTTGCAAACACTGGTCATTCCACCAAGAACTGACAGAACACCATAATTCCTGGATGAAAGATGCGTTTCCCTTTTCCGCCGCATCGACTGCATGCGGAAAAAATCCTACCAACAAAAAACAAGCGACAGAAATAATGAAATTTTTTGTATGTTTGTTTTTTACCTCAAACATTCCGATGTTTTTAATTTTATTATTCTTTTTTGATGTTTATGATACTTTCGGTTTCCGGACGGTAGAGAGCCGCCAAACGCTCATCCGTTGTCTGATTTTCAAAATAGTACACTCGATCATTTTTTTCTGCAGCAGCAAAAAAATCCTGGTTAACCTTTATATCGTTCACGTCTTTGATATCCACAACAGCATATGGCAAGCTTTTAACGTTATAATTTTGGGAATTCAAAATTGCGACCACTTTTTCATTTTCTGCGTTCAATCTATTTTTCGCAGACGACACTTTGCTCAGATAGTGAATATAATTCAAAAATCCGAGACCGATCAATATTCCGATAATAATAACTACACTATTCCTGTTTATTTTTTTCATGACTTTTACGGGAATAAAAAATCCCAAATCAAAAATGATCCGGGTCTTCAAGAACCTCCATTAAGTGATTGAATTATAACACGAAAAGATTTTAAGGCAATACTGCTCTGTACTATTATTTATCCACAGGCAATTTTCTCAGCCAATGCATATTTCGGAACCCGATAAAATTTCCAGCATCATCGTAAAACGGCGTACAGTAAACCTCCTGTTCAAAAAATTCCCCGTTTTTTCCACTCACTTTATATCCAGGAACTATTCTATATGCCCTTTTCTTAGCTCGAAGCATTCTGTAATTTTTCAAATGCCAATCTTTTTCCTCGTCGAATACCAAGTCATCCACTTTCATCCCCACCAGATCTTCCGGATTTAACCCAGTGATATCTTTCAAATTCTTATCAAGATACAAAATGGTGCCATTCTCATCTGTTTCCGTAACAACATCGCAAAAATTAGCAGAATCGAATTTGGCTTCATCCAATAACTTCTTATCGATTTCGGGAATAATATCAACGATCCTCAGAAACAATTCTCCTCCGTTGACCAATAGATGGCGATAAATGATGGAAACAGGGACGATTTCTCCGTTTCGTTTCCGACAAGACGCATCCAATCGCAGATATCTTATGCCATTAATCTTATTTATAAAAAATTCGTCAGTTTTAGCAATTGAGTCATCCGAAAATATTCTTCGTATATTTTCCTCAATCAATTCTCCGGCAGAAAATCCCAGGGCCGATTCTACTGAACTGCTAATATTTACGATTTTCCCCTTCTTGGTGGTCAGGAAACTAACGCGATTTGGATTATGCGTGATACTCATGCCATCAATAAAATTCAGCTTATTGCACCGAGGACATTTAGCTTCCAAAAACGACCGGAAAACCAATCCTCTAAAGAGAAGTTTTCCGCAACTGCATCGATAGTCGATCTGCACTGATGATTCCATAAAGCTAAAAAATTTATTGCTATTATAGCACAATCAGCCCGCAGCAATCGATAAATAGAACAGCAAGACAAAATATCTTCTTGTTTGATTCTCATCCTTCAAGCCATTGAACGCCCCATATATATCTTTGGGAAAACAAACGGTTCCCTTTCTGGGATTGGCGAGTTACATGCTTAGATTGAAAACGAAGGATGCAGCAAAAATGCTTAAAAAATATGCCCAGGAAACGAGTTCGTTCCAGGGAAAACAGAATATGGCAACAAAAAAACACCCATCCAATGAGTGCCTTGATTTCTTACAACAAGTTCGTAATTCTTTGTGATTAGTCCTGAGAATATAGAATCGTATGCGTGAGCTGTACAAAACCCACGACTGCCTCCGCCGGTTGGCGGATTATTTGGCTCGGCTTGCCTTTGCTGTTCCCTGATTGCTCAGGGTACGACCAGCGGGCGATATCGATATTCCTCCGCCACTTGCCACTTAAGGCAAACGGCGTTTCGTGAGTAATATTCTACGATATCACCATATCTCCCTAGAAAGGAGGTGATTCGTGGGAGGAATCAGAGTTTTATCCCAAATTTACTGCAAAGAGCGTCCATATCCTCGTGGTCACTATCCTTGAGTTTACGCTTTGTTCCATCGTGGGTCTTTACCAATTGTTCTGGACTTACACATCTCACTGTCTGCCCATCAATAATTCCTGAGCCTGTAAGCGAATTGCTTGAATAGCCATCCCAGTATTCCTCCGCTATAACACTGCCCTTATCGTCAAGGCTAAAAGCGTGGATATCCAATTCGTGACCCTTGTCATCGCCCATAACCAAGTCCCACATCTTGTCTTCATCCCTTTTTATCTCATTATATCCCTTCGACTCCAGATATTCCCTCAGCTTTGTTAAGTTTTTGCGCTCAACGGCAACATCCAAATCCTCGTGACTTCTGGTTTGCTCGCCAAGAAGAGCATCTACTGCCCAGCCACCATCAATCCATATTTTAATACCCAAGTCTTCCAGCTTGGCGTATAAATCAATAACATCCTTATCCTGCATCTCCTTTTTTACGATTTCCATCATTAGGCTTCCGCTTAGCACCCATTCTCCATTATGGAAAACTGTCCTGTCATTTGGCACTACTTTCACTTTCCTAAATCCAGCCTTCTCGTAGAGCTTTATCGCACCTTGATGAAATTCACTGGTCTCAAGCACGACCTTCTTCATTTCCAGCCTATTAAAAGCATAGCCTAGTATCAACCTTGTGACCTCCAATCCTATGCTTTTACCCCAGTAATTCTTATCTAAAATAAAGATGTTAAACTCGCATTGTTCTTTTCCCTGAAAACTACAGAGCGAAGTATAGCCAATAAACTTATCGTCATTCGTATAAATTCTCCAAAATATCTCATCCTTTTCTTTAACCAGAAAGTTTTTAATATCCTTAGTTGTTCTAAAACCTACCATTCTTTTAGCGGAATACAGATATCCAATTATTTCCAAATCAGTGAGCCACGCCAAAAGCTGAGGATAATTTTCCTTTAAGAAATTCTTTTTCAAATTAACTTGGTTTCCTTGTAGAATCATACCATTCGCCATCCTTACTAATTCCCAATATTTTTTCTCACCAATTTCATTTTTAAATTCGGTGAGTTTAGCATCTTCAACCAGATGTTTAACAAAATCAATCTTTTTGTCTTCAGGTACAGCTTCGTGTTCTTTTTCAAGTTTGTTATACAGGTCTTCATCTGCCTTTGGAATCGGCTTGTATACAGCTCTAATCATATTTACCAAATGATTAGCAGCTTCATAAGCGACAAAATCATTCAGTTCCTCATCATACTGTTCCTTATATAATTTTTTGAATTTTTCAATATCTTCTTTTGTGAGTGACATAGACAAGTTTTATAAGTCAGCCAACTTTTCAATACTTTGAATAACATCAGGCAACTCCAGACAAGAGTCTTCACCCTCTATTGCACCAGAGAAATGTTTAGCGTTATGTTTTATTATAACCCCTGCTCCTAGTTTTTCTTTAAACAAGTCAGCATATTTCAAATCTACGTAAGGGTCATCATCTGAATGAATTACTACAAAACCGTTCTTAACTTTGCTTTTGATTTTATCCAAATCAACAGGCGTTTCAAAAAAAGTCTTGATTTCGTCATAACCGACATTTTCCGTAAATCCTGCTACAAATACGACTCCGCCAATTTTTCGATTATCATCTAGGCCTTCCAGATATCGCATAATGGTTATACAACCCAGGCTATGCCCAATCAAATACAAATCTTCATCTGGTTCTTCCACTATTTCTTTCAACATCGGCAGCCATTCATTCAGTTTTGGTTTTTCAGTATTGGGAAAAGCAGGAACTTCGACTTTAAATCCCTTAGCTTCCAATTCTTTTTTAACCCAAGGATACCAGCAATATTCTGGATAACCCTCCCAGCAATGGATAACAATGGCTCGTTTCATAAGTTTATAAATTAATTATTCCTTTGGTTTACCCCACTGCCAGCCTGGTTTCTCTCCTTTCTTATAGGCAACAATGATGAGAAGGATGGTCAATACAATGATTGGCAGCGCGAATGTCAAGAAATTACTTCCTGAATCGGGATTTCCTGGGATATCCTCTTCCCTGGCAAGCGCGAGACTCAGGATGAGCAAGACGTAGAGAAATATGACGCACCACCCCTGCCATTTCGCTGGCGTCCATCCCCAGCCGTAGAGTTTCCGCTTGAACCAATAGCCTTTCGGATTGTCTTTTAAGTATTCGACGTATTCTTTGATCATTTCCTTGTTCCAATCTTATCGAAACATTCAAATTATTTTATTCACTATCAAATCAATTACCTAACCTTCTGCACTCTTCCAACCACTTATTAAAGGCTTTATAAAATTCTCCGTTCTTTTTCAAATCATCCCTGATAACTTCAATATTCTCATTAGTCATTATCTCGTGACTTTTCTCATCAGAAAGAAGATCCATTATTGGAACGGCAATCTCCGTGTCGTTTTCCCCGTCCCATTCATTGACATGAAAAACGCCAGAAAGCCCACTATCCCATGTCGCATCGATATTTTTCCATTCTCCGTCAATCTTCATTTCGAGATAAACATGCGTGCTATTGTCATCATGCTGAGCCTCACATACGCCTTTAGGCAGTTTCAGATCGCTCCATCTGAAACTGCAAACCCGATACCTGCACTCGTATCCAAGATTCTCAAACGCTTTCTTCAGTAGCATATGCTTTCCACTGCAACAGCAATCATTTTCGCCAAGCGAGACTGGTATTTTGTATGGTATATCCCTGACCTGATTGAAAGCATTGACCAATTTATTTTTCATAGGCTATAGTTTCCTGATTATCACATCTTTCAAATATTGATTCATGAAATCAGTTTTTTCGCCTATTTTAGCTTTGCCATCCGAAACGAACCTCGCCGAAAGAGGCTTCTTGTATTTGTTGGATAATCCTTGGATGGTCTTGAGGATGTCAACCACTTTGCCCAGTTCCTCATCAACGCCGATAGGATAAGTGTCGATACCGAGTCCTGAATGAAGCGACAGGAAAATGTTCCGTTCAATCGAAAAATTTCCTTTCTCATATTCCTGAGCCAGCTCGAAATCCTCAAGGCACGGGAACATCAGTCCGCAAAGACCGATAGGCTTCGGATTGCTCTCTTTGATGAATTTGGTTATTCTCATGTATACATCGCTGACAACGGAATCATTAAAGCTTGGCCTCATTGCCTTGATGAAATTTATAAGACTGCTCTTCCCTTCGAATAGTGGGGCGATCGACGAATCGATTCCTAGATAATCCTTGTCCTGACCGAATAATCCGTCAATTTCATCCCAAATATCCTTCATTCTATTGAACCATTCTTCCAGCGAATTGCAGCCGTCTGCCAAATCATTAGGTTGGAGTCCGATTGAGAATCCTTCCTTTTCATAAGTTGCCGACGGGAAATACGGGCTTGATGGAGAATCGTTGAATACGTAGGAGAATTGGAATGTCCTCGCTGAATTTCCCTTTATTATCTCAAAAAGTAGCTCAGCATGTTCCGTGTTTATCTCCTCTGATGTCAAATCAACATTGAATGATATGCCTTTCTCAGCTCCCAAAAAATGACCCATCTGCTTCTTAGCTTCATCCATAGGAATCGTCCCGATATTCAGGAGAATCGATTCGTCCTTGACGGATTGTCCCAAATCTTGGAATGTTTTTCCGTTTGAGCAGATTCTTTTGGTTTGGATTTCAAAACCTCTGTCTTTTAAAACGTTTTCGATCTCGCCAAGCCGCCTCAGCGTCTCCTCGCTAGGATCATGAGAAAAACAGCAGATTGTCCTGATAATCTTATTGCCCATATATTCCATTTTACTTAAAAATTACCGCATATCCCACCGGGACTTAATTCCTATCCGAAATAATTCTCCACAGCAAACTCGAACTGTCTCAAAAACAGCTCTTTGAAATACGAAATATTGTTCTGCTCATAAAACAGCAAGACCGCTTTCTTATATTCACCCTCATCCATGCTTCGATAAGAAAGAGGGCAAGAATCGAAAGATTGCAGGATCGCATTCCCGCTTAGCCGGCTGGTGCGCTTGTTGCCATCCACGAACGGCTGGATATAGGCAATAAGCAGCATCAGGATGACCGCTTTTTCGAAAGCGTCCTGCTTTTCATTCACAACCTTGCAAGCTTTTTCCAAGGCTTCTCTGATCTGGAACTCATTATCCAACGGCTTATAATTCGTTCCGGTTATTCCCACTAAAGTTTTTCGCAAATTTTTCGTGACATTCAAACCGTCAACTAACATGGAATGAATGTTTTCTATTTTAGAAACGGATACGGATTGAAATTCATTCTTGTTGCTGCCGATATATTCCAAGGCTTTCTTGTGGTTGAGAATCATAGCGGCTTCTTCTTTGGAATGGCCGTCTGCTTCCTTTTGGTTCTTGATCAGCTGTTCCGTTTCCAAAAGGCTATAGGTATTCCCTTCTATTTTTGAAGATTTCCAACTGAAATCGATGTTCAATCTTTCGATTTCTTTCTTGAGCGCGTCAGGAGAAACATCCTTGATTTTATGCCTATAGGTTTCATTCAAATCAGAGAGCTTGTTTTTTTCAACTTCAGTGAAGATATCCTTCAGTTGTTCGAAAATATCGAAATTGAATTTCTCTTTCACTTCCCGCTGGTCGACATCATTGGCAAAATACTTCTCAACATCGATCTTTTTTATAATCGGATATCTGGAAGAAAGTTTGTAGGTGACAGCTCGTCCGGCGGTACCTTGCCTTTCTATCAGGCCCAGCCCCAGCATTTTTTCCAAATCCCTAGAGATGGTCATCCTAGTCACCTTGCCCAGTTCTTTTTCTATATGCTCGATTATCTGACCGCCAGAAACAGTCCCTTTTTCTTCAATAAAAGAGAGGGTTATTTCCTGCCTTCTGTTTAGCTTTTCAGTTTTCATACGAATATAATAGTAACATTTTTATGCCTTAAATGTAACATTTGTGTTACATTTAGTCAATCAAGCCATTTATTTTTACATTGAAATGGCTGATATGAACCATTTTATTGTAACATTTTATCCTTATATTCCGACTATATGAGATCAATCCCCATTTCATGCACTTGTTCCGCCTCGTCATTGCTTAAGACACCAAGATATGTTCACTTCCTGAGCTTTGGGTATTTTCCTTTGATCAGCTTGATAATCAGTGTCTTAAAGGTCACCGCATCTTTATATTCATAATTTTGATCGATATTCACCTCTTCAGATGGATATTCTTTTTCAATTTCGATTTTCAATCCCGCTTCTTCAAAAGATTCCAGATATTGGCCAAAATCTATGGCAGCATTTTTTATGGAAACCGACGACTCGCCGCGCTTCAAGATTATTGGAACGAAATTATTCTTGATTTCTTTTTCATGATCTCCTATATAGGCTACGTTCGTTTCGATCAAGACTTCTCCGCCCTCTTTCAAGCTATCGCTTATATCACGCATCGCTTTTTTTTATATCAGTGCTATAGACCAAGCTGAATCGGGAAAAAACAATATCGAACTTCCTTTCGAAAGCTGGCAAATTATTTATATCCCCATTCACCACTTCGAATCGCCTCAGATCTTTTTCCTCCTTTCTCTCTTTTGCCTTTTGCACCATCGAGCGGCTCAGATCGATACCCAAGACTTCCTTAGCTCCTCTTTGGCAGAACAATTCGGAATAACGGCCGTTCCCGCAGCCGTGATCGAGAACTGTCTTCCCCTCGAAACTCTCCGGTATCAAGGATTCGAAGTATTTATCAGCTTCCGTCTTGTTCTCACCGCCTTCCGCATCCTTGCCGATAGTTTCATAATATTTCTCTGTTATTTCTTCACTATAGATGCTCTCTGATTTTGGCATGAATTTTTCCATAAAAAATAGATTATCCTCAGGCATATTTAATATATACATTATATCCCAGCTTAACCAACAAAAAAACACCCGCCTGCTGAGTGCAAAATAAAAAGAGGCTATCGACATTGTCGACATCCTCTAGGGAGAAGACCAATTGGACTTAGATGGATTCGAACCTCCGACTACCCGGATGCTAATCCGGCAACTATGCCGCTGAGGTACGGACTAACTCTTCCAGCTTTTCCCGACCGATTATGTGCAGCTCGGACACCGCCCGAGTAAGCGCCACATAAAGGAGGTCTCTGTCTATTTTTCTTTTTTCTTCAGCGAAATCCTTGTATTTGTCATCCGCGTAAGATGCGAACATTTCCCTGCTGATCCCGACCAGGATAACGACGTCGAATTCCACCCCTTGAGACTCGTTCATCGTCATGACATGGACTTTTTCGTTGTCGGAAAAGAATTCCCGGAAATCCGAAAGATACCCGCTCTCTTTGGCCAAAATGCCGACAGTGGAATAATCCTTGTCTTTGAGGATTTTTCTGACCTGTTCGATTTCCTTATCCTTCGTTTCCAGAACATATTCTCCTACCGCCGCCCCATCCCTGAGCTGATCGATGATCTCGATGCCATATCCAAGCTTCTTGATGAATTTGAGGATGTTCTTGGTATTGCGATAGACCTTTTCCAAAACGACTTTCCTTTCCCCGTCCATCCGCTCATCGATATCGTCCCACTGGCGGATCGTTCCCAGTTTCACCTGCTGGCCCATATCGCCGACATAAATGACAGCCCGGGTCCTCTCATTCACGCACGTCTTGATGAGGTTCAGCTGATCAGGCAGATAGTTCTGGAATTCATCGATCACGGCCAATGAATATTTCAAAGGGACAGGCCCGCTTTTCTTCTTCACCTTCCCGTTCTTCTGTTCGACATAATATTCCTTCACCACGCTTAACTCCTTATTGCGCCTATGGAAAATCTTCAGAAGAAGGGTCAGATCGATCCTGTCATATATGTTCCCGGCTTTCTGACTGCGAAACAGCTCCTTCTGGCTATCGCTGAAATGTGGTCCATAAATTTTTTCCAGCATTGAAAGATCATTGCCGATGAGATTCCTAGGCAGCTTCGCGAGGGCTTTCAGTTTCTGGAATTCATAGAGATCCTTCTCATATTCCGAATCCCCGTATCTATCAACGAAAACTCCATCCATTCCGAGAATCTTGAAAGCCCACTTCTGAAATGTCGTTATCTCAACCTCATCGATGCCGAGCTCCGCCAGGAGATGCGAGAAATATTCCTTCGTTCCTTCGTCTTGGACGAATACGATGATCGATTTACTAGCATAGAGATGGGACAGATCCGGAGACTGGGCCAGATAGGCGACCCGATGCAAAGCCAATGTCGTCTTTCCGCTTCCTGCCGGACCGGAAATGAGGAATGGTCCGACATGATGGGCCCTGATCACCTTGTCTTGGGCCTTTTCCATCTGGGCCACGATTTCCGGCAGGACGAAACCGGTTTTCTGAGCGGAAAAATATTCCTCATAAACCAGCTCCCTCGGCGCATCGATCCCTTCGGTCGATAGGAATTTGATCTTTCCGTCCACTATCATATATTGATCCTTTCGGAGGAGCCTCGCCTTCTGGATCATGCCGTCCGGCCGCTTATAGCTCACGTCTCCTGGTTTTTCGAATCGCATAACGGAAGCCGGGGCTACCCAGGAATAGATCGATTTCTCATCGAAACCGAATTTTCCGAAATATATTTCCGACTCCTTCTTGTCATCTGGAAAAAGAATATCGCATCGCACGAAATATGGAGAGCCCTCCAGATGCGCAAGCTCCCCCGTTCTTTTCTTGCCATTAGCCAGAATTATATTCTCAACCATCTGATTGGCATAGGAAAGGCTGCTGATTCTCTCTTTGCTTGATTTCAGATTGTTTTCCAGCTGCTTGAAGCCGGCTTTGATAGCGGCACGAACGTCGGCCAGATGCGTTCTGGCTTGGGATAGGATTGTTTCCTTATTGATCATAGGGATTAAAAAAAGACTTATGCATAAGCCAGGAAATCGCCCTTTCGGATACAATTCGTCCCTGCTTATGTTAAGTCGGTCTGGCTTGAAGTGGTGTGATTCTCAGTTACAAGAATTTTTCAGTAGATTCAAGGTAACATATTGGGGAAGTTTGTGCAATAATTGTCATTTCATCGCCTTTCGACCAATTATTTTTTAGTTGCCTTTTTCTTTGGCTTAACAGTAAGCGTAAGATCATATTCTAGGTTATTTTCTTTAAGTTCATATTCTTCCTTATAAATTTTTTTAAACAATTCCTTAAATTTTTTATTTTTTTTCACCTCTCTAAAAAGTGGCCAATCTCTATATCCAGCCTTGGAGATAAACTCTCCGTCCTTGCCAATTTTTTTCATTATCAAAAAAGCAGCTTCATAATTTTCTAGGATAATTTCTTTGGCAAGTTTAAAATCATTTGAGGATGCACTCCAATCCCAACTATTGATAATTTTAAACGCATCTTCCTTATTACCTCCCAGTTTCCTAGATAAAGCTTTGTTTATGATAAAAACGTTTTTGTTTACATCGCTTGCATGTTTTTTTAGAACATCCGTCGAAAAATCCAAGAGAACATCAGCCAATGCAAATGATTGCCTATCTATAAGATCATAGCAAATTTTATTCAGATTATCATCTGCTTTTGAAAGCTCATTCGGTTTTAACTTTCTCCAAATAACATGAGTTAGCTTTACTCCCAATTCAATCAAGCAATTACAAATATCATCCAAATATTGAGGAGAAACGCCCAATTCCAATCCTGGCGCATATTCATGACTTAGCTTTACTCCAGACTGCTTGCAGATCGCGACGTATTGGCTACCGATAATTCCACCACAATGAACAAATAAATTTCGTCGCTCTGTTATCTCTACAAATTTATGCCAAATCGATAAATCCTTACGCAAAGACATATTCAACTTTTTTTCTATCCATTCAAAATGAAATGTATGACTTTCTCTTAAAACACTTTCGACCTCCTTTTCTATTATATAATTTTTCGCCTCATTAATATTTTTGAAATTGGTTAGTGCTGAGAAATTAACATTTTTTTCACAATTGTTAAGGATTTCAGGGTTTAAAAGAATGATATTTCTTATTATGATACCTATAAAAAAATCGAATTCACTAATAAGTGAAACCGATATACTCCTTGGAACTATTCTTAATGATGCTTTTGATATGTTAGTATCATTTTTGAGCTCTTCAAAATATTTTCTATTTTCGTGTTTAATTTTAAAAGACTTATTCGTTACATTCTTACCATTTTTTTTAATAAAATGAGCTAGTTTGCTCTGATTAACCTTGTGACTCACCTCAATTAATCCCATTGTTAAATGCAGTGCACGTTTTAAGCTATTTATATTTTTAATGAAGTTTTCTAAATTTTCTTCAAAGACATTGGTATTTTTTACCTTTTTACTATTCATATATCTTGGTTTATATAATAAGCTAGTAATATTTAAATTGTAACATAACGATTCTAAAAAACATAAAAAACACCCATCTACTGAGTGCAAAAAAAGAGGCCATCGACAATATCGACAGCCTCTATGGGAAAGGCCTGATGGGCCTGGGGAGATTCGAACCCCCGACTACCCCGGGTGCTAGCCCGGTAGCTCTACCGCTGAGCTACAGACCCACATTCAAAGGAGATTTTGGAGCAGCGGGCTGGATTTGAACCAGCGACTTCACCCCTGGCAGGAGTGCACTCTACCAACTGAGTTACCGCCGACTCACGTTTCGAAAAAAAGGATCTTAAAAACACTTAGATAAATAAATGCTTTTAGGATCCTTTTTTTCAACAAGCTTTCGTAATTCTTTGTGATTAGTCCTGAGAATATAGAATCGTATGCGTGAGCTGTACAAAACCCACGACTGCCGTTTTTATTTGGCTCGGCTTGCCTTTGCTGTTCCCCGCCGAGGCGGGGTCGACCAGCTGACAATGACCATACCCCTCCGCCACTTGCCACTTAAGGCAAACGGCGTTTCGTGAGTAATATTCTGCGGTCATCGTCGTATCTCCCTAGAAAGGAGGTGATCCATCCACAGCTTCCGCTACGGATGCCTTGTTACGACTTCACCCTTGTTACCGATCCTACCGTGGTCCCTGCTTTGAGACAGGGCCTTCGGGCATTACCAGCTCCCCTGGTGTGACGGGCGATTATCTTCGTGAAACTACGAATTGATGTTCCCATCGTGCCTGCGGATTTCCCGCACACGACGAGCTCTAATGCATTTTTTGCTTGAGGTTATAGATTTTCCTTAAACCCGCTTCTTTCAAATGGTCTTTATCCAAAACCATCTTGAGAATCTTGCAAAAAATTTCAAAGTCACCTTTCTTTGAACGTAACATCAAAGAATTCTTTTTGAAAAACGGAATAATAATCTTATCCAAGTCATTTCTATTGGCTACTTCAAAGCGGTAACAATCTTGATGATTGGCTCGTTTATCTCCTTGGAAATAAACGTTGCCGCAACCGAAGAATTTTTTGAGCTCATAGAGGACTTCTTTGTCTTTCTCTATAAGTTTCAAGAAAAATCTCGGCTCAACCTTTGTCCGTCTTCGAACTTCTTTCGATGAATCAGGATCCTTCACATAGATTGTGAAACTTCCCTCTCCATCGACTAGGCCAACGATATAATTTGGATTCAATTTTTCCATATGCATGGAGTGAATCCTTCCCTGCTTTGCAGCAGGTACTACGATTCAGCTGACTTCTTACGCTGCGTAAGTTTCATTACCTGCTTTCATTATAACATGAAAGCAGAACAACGTAAGATCTCCCGGGGTCATTTATTATTCTATTCCTCGCATTCCAACACGTCTTTTCGATGCATTTTCCCTAACCTCACCACCCAATCATAGGTCAATGCGACGCTTTTATTGCTGGACTGCGATCTGTTTCCAGATCCTTCACCGCCACCCTCGCGAATGGCGACTATCTTTCAACTGCGCTCTTTGTGACGAACAAAGAGGAGGAGATTTGAACTCCTTGGAATAACAAACTGCCCGGCGCTTTTATTGTGAGTACAAGATCCGAGAACGTATTCACCGTGACATGGCTGATTCACGATTACTAGTGATTCCAGCTTCATGGAGTCGAGTTGCAGACTCCAATCCGAACTGAGATCGGCTTTTTGAGATTGGCTCCACCTCGCGGTTTGGCAACCCTTTGTACCGACCATTGTAGCACGTGTGTCGCCCAGGGCGTCAGAGGGCCATGCTGATTTGACGTCATCCCCACCTTCCTCCCGGAACCCTGGTCACGAAATATTCATGAACAAAGTTCCGGGCAGTCTCGCGTGACATATATAACACGCGATAGGGGTTGCGCTCGTTTCCTGACTTAACAGAACACCTTACGGCACGAGCTGACGACAACCATGCAACACCTGCTAGGCACCCTCGAAGGCTTGTATGTTTCCATACAATGCAGCCTAGTTTCAAGCCCTGGTGAGGTTCCTCGCTTACCGTCGAATTAAACCACATGCTCCACCACTTGTGCGGATCCCCGTCTATTCCTTTGAGTTTTAAGCTTGCGCTCGTACTTCCCAGGCGGCATACTTAACGCGTTAGCTACGACACTGGAAGGGTCGATTCTCCCAATACCTAGTATGCATCGTTTAGGGCGTGGACTACTGGGGTATCTAATCCCATTCGCTACCCACGCTTTCGCGTCTCAGCGTCAGATAAGCGCCAACCAGCTGCCTTCGCCTTTGGTGTTCCGTATGATATCAACGCATTTCACTGCTACACCATACGTTCCACTGGTCTCTCGCTTTCTCTAGACTTGCCGTTTCAGATGCAGTTTCCAAGTTGAGCTCGGAGATTTGACATCTGACTAACAAGTCCGCCTACACGCGCTTTACGCCCAATAAATCCGGATAACGCTCGAGGTCTCTGTATTACCGCTACTGCTGGCACAGAGTTAGTAACCTCTTATTCCTCATGTACTCTCACGAATTGCTCCATGAGAAAAGCGGTTTACAACCCAAGGGCCTTCTTCCCGCACGCGGCGTCGCTCCATCAGACTTTCGTCCATTGTGGAATATTCTCGACTGCAGCCACCCGTAGGTGTTTGGGCAGTGTCTCAGTCCCAATGTTGGGGGTCACGCTCTCACGCCCCCTACCCGTCATAGCCTTGGTAGTCCATTACACTACCAACTAGCTGATAGGACACAGGCCGCTCCCTAAGCGATAAATCTTTACTCCGTAGAGCACATCGTGTATTATTCCGGATTTCTCCGGATTATTCACGACTTAGGGGCACGTTCCTATGTATTACTAACCCGTTTGCCGTGGGCCTAAACCCACTCGACTTGCATGCCTTATCCACGCCGCCAGCGTTCATCCTGAGCCAGGATCAAACTCTCAATAAAAAAGAAAAAATAAATTTTCTAAGATTTGAATAGACTCTATACTCTTTCATCCGCCAAAGCCCCGAGGGGCGACGGCGGACTCAGCCCACCTTCGCTCTTTCGAGCTTTGGCGGGCAAAGGACTAATCGCAAAAAATTGCGATTATTTTTTCGAACTCTTGATTCAGCGGTCAGACTGAAACAAGATTCAAAACGCTTGTTGCTATCAAATTGTCAAGGTTCAGGTTTTGCGTTTTTGTGCTTCGCCCGCCAAAGCCCCGAATGGGGCGACGGAGGGAATAAAAAACACATCCTCATATACCATTCTTTCGGCACACAGGGATGTATCTTCTTTCACCCGGTTTTGAAAGATTGTCAGCTCTTATTTAATGCCGTATTGGTCTTAAATAATTACCTGGCTCAACTCACTTAACCCATTCTAGCAAGTTTTGATTATCTGTCAAGGGTTTTTCGGGACTTTTTCCCCTCTATCAGATTTATGCTGTTTTTACGGCATATTTGGGCATAAAAGAGCGCGCTTTCCCTTACTTTCCGCTCCATTGTCGCATAGTCTATTCCGACTAATCCGAAGCGTGGCCAAAAGCCCTTGTCCCATTCGAAATTATCCAAGAGCGACCAATGGAAATATCCCCTGACATCAGCGCCTTCTTGAATGGCTTGATGGATCTCTTTCAGATGTTCCCTGATGAAAATTTCCCTCTTCGAATCAGATGCGTCCGCCAGGCCGTTCTCCGTGACGTATATCGGAAGATTATGCTCTTTCAATTTCCTGATGACGCGATAAATCCCGTGCGGATAAATTTCCCAATTCAGATCTGAAACTGGCAGATGATCGACTCGGACTTTTCGCGGAAATTTGAAACGGTTATGGAAATAATACTGAACTGTCAGGAAATCGTTGTAACCCTTGGTGAGACTGAGCATCTTCCTGTTGGTCAGGTATTTTCCCATCCAGACCATGACTTCATCCAAAAACCATCTTCGCCTATACGGCTCAAATGAATGCAACATATTGGCAAAACCAACCTGCGCTTTCGAGTCGATAGCGTGGATTTTTTTGTATGCTTCAATATGAGCCCTGGCAAAAACCCGGTACATTTTCCATACGACCAGCAAGTTCCTTTTCTGAGGAGGCCAGGCGCCTATCAAATATGCACCAGCAATAACCGTTGTCGGCTCGTTCAATGTTATCCAGAACTTCACTTCTTTTCCTAGTTTTTCAGCTATGTATTCGCTGTAGCGGGAAAAATGGAAAATGAAATCCTTGCTTTCGCATCCGCCTTTTTCTTCCAGCCACAATGGATTGGTCCAATGCCAAAGAGTCACAAAAGGCTCCATTCCGCGCTTTCTCAGGGCTCTTATAACGCACCTGTAATGCTCGATTTCCTTTTCATCGAACTTTCCTTCTTCAGGCTCGATCCTCGACCATTCGATGGAAAACCGATGAGCATTATGATTCAGGCTTTTGGCGATATCGAAATCTTCTTCAAAGCGATTATAGTGATCAGCAGCGCGGCCGGAAATATAGTTTTCCGGTTTCAGCATTTCAGGGAATTTCTCCCGCTGCCAAGGCTGCCAATATGTCTTGGCCTTTTCAGCCAATCTTCCAGCATTCTCCTTTTCCCATTCGCTCCACTGGTTTTTCGTTCCGCCTTCAACCTGATGCGCGCTGGTCGACGCGCCCCACAGGAACCCTTCCGGGAATTTCAATTCTTTTTCCATTTATATATCCTATTTGAATTTACCGCCTTTTTCCACTCAGCTTTTCCGAAAAGATTGCCATAATAATCATCTTCGATATCGATGGCGAGTTCAGCCTTTTCTTCTTCAGTCGGAGCATCCTTCCTGAAATCGACAAAGGGGATATCCGTCATGATAGCCATCGGCGTCTGCTCGTCGCATTCACCCATCACGAGAACCGCGGCCGCTGCCAGAGGATCAATGATATTGGATTTCGTCAGGAATATCTTCCGACCGAAAAGATCTTCCCTCCCTTCATGATCATTCAGGAAAGAGAATCCGCTGCCGGAAATGGCAACACCCGAAGCGCCACGCCTGAACGGCTTAGCGGAAGTATCGGTTATGACCACTCCGAAATCATTAAGTCCGTGCTTCTTTGAAAGGTATCGGCGTATTGCATCAGACGATTCCCATGGGTCTTCCGGCCAAAGGACGAAATACCCGTCGCTATTGAAAGCGTCTATGCCGGCATTGAAACAGACCATCCCATTCTTGATCGTCATCAGCATCCCGCGTTTCCCCTCTTCCGGCTCAAGATAGCGCTCAGCTTCTTGGATAGCCAGGCCTTTCCGAGCCAGTCCCGGTTCCTTTTTCACCACTCGGCCCTCACAGATGGAAACGACTTTGGAAGTCACGAAAAGGATCGACCCTTCCTCGATATTCCCGATATGCTCATCAAGAACGGAAAAGATGTCGCATTCTCCCGGAACGATCTTATGCGTCTTTATCGGCCTGACATTCATAAAAGCTATTTCTTAGGCGAAATCCTCTCCACATTCCCCGGCATATATTTCCTGAGCACCTCAGGAATGACGACGGACCCATCCGCTTGCTGGAAGTTTTCCAAGATTGCAATGAAAGGACGCGGGGAAGGCAAAACGGTATTATTGAGCATATACACATGCTTCTTCTCCCCGTTCTTGTCCACATATTTCACATTCAAGCGCCTCGACTGCCAATCCGTGAAGTTCGAAGCCGAACCGGTTTCTCCCCAACGGTTGAGTCCTGGCATCCAGGCCTCGATATCGAACGCCCGGTATTTTCCAGCGCTCATATCACCTGAACAGATTTGAAGCACGCGATAGGGCAACCCGAGCTCTTCGTGGATTTCTTTCGATACATTAAACATGGCATCGTGCATCCTGATCGATTCCTCATTGTCAGCCGCCATCAGCACCACCTGTTCCACCTTCATGAATTCATGCACGCGATAGAAGCCTTTTGTGTCTTTGCCGTATGTCCCGATTTCACTGCGATAGCACTGGGAATAGCCGACCGCTTTTATCGGCAAGTCTTCCTCTTTCAATGTATCTCCGGAATAGTACGCCAAGAGCGAAGGCTCAGCCGTTCCGACTAAGAATTTCTTTTCTTTGCTCGATTTGCCGTCAGCCTCCTCATCATGAGTAGCTAACTGATATATATTATCTTCATCCGGATCATATTCCTTTCCTTTGAAATATCCCGTTCCGAAAAGCGCGTTGCCTCTCACCAAAGTCGGCGGGATCATCGGGGTATATCCTTTCTCAATCATCTTATTAAGAGCGAACATCATCATCGCCATCATGAGCGACACTCCTTCGTTCTTCACATAATATCCACGATAGCCAGCCACCTTAGCCCCCTTCTCCAGATCCAAGATATCCAGATCTTTTCCAAGCTGGATATGATCCTTTATCGGAAAATCGAAATTGCGGATTTCTCCGAACTTCCCAACCTCAACATTCCCTTCTTCACTAGGAGCAATCGGCGTATCAGCAGAAATGATATTCGGCACCTTCACCTTCAACGATTCGAATTCATTTTTCAGCTCGTCATATTCCGGCTCGATCTTAGCGAGTTTCTCTTTGACCACCTTTCCCTGTTTAATAATGGACGGACGCTCTTCAGACGTTGCCTTGCCGATAAGATCGTTCAGTTTATTCTTCTCTCCTTGCAGCGATTCGATTTCCTGCATCCTAGCTATGCGTTTCTTGTCCAACTCCAAAAGAGCCTCCACATCCAGGTCGATATTCTTGTTCTTCGCGGCCTCCTTGACCGCCGCGCTGTTTTCACGAATGAATCTTATGTCCAGCATAATCCGTAGTTTCTTAATTATTCTATCTTTCCCAGATCGCCATTGATGACAATCGGCTGCGTGATTCCTATCTCTATGGAACACCTCTGGCTCTTATCCACCTCATTGAAAAGGTATATCTTCTTGCCCAAGTGGAACGCCAAACCGATTTCCATGAGAACCGCCGCTCCGACATATCCTTCGATATTGTTCTTCTTCTGATTGAAAATGAGCACCGCGTCGCTTTCCGACACCTTGTCCAAAGCATCCTTCAGGAGATTCCTCTCCACGCAATGCCTGAGGGTCTTCTCATATCCGTCTTCCCGATCCTGATCGGAAAAATTCCTCAGATCCGGATCGCTTAGGCAGGCATGGATATCGCCTGGAAGCATGGCGACATGTCCCATCTTTTCAAGCTCTTCCTTGGCATCAAGCATTTCCTTCGAGAAATCCATGCTGCCGGAAATCATTATTTTCATATTTTTATATTAATTTATTTCTCTGGTTTTCATCGGCGGGAAAATGACCGTCTCACGCACCGACCTGTTCATGATGAACGCGAACAAGCGCTCGCTCATCCCGAATCCGAAAGCGTTCGGCATGCCGTATTCCAAAGCCTCCACGAAATCATCATCCAGCATCTGAGCTTCCTTGTCGCCCTCTTCGCGCGCTTTCATCTGCTCCAGGAACCTGTTCTTCTGATCGATCGGGTCGTTGAGCTCGGCGAATCCGTTCCCCAGTTCCGAGCGTCCCGCAACCGGCTGAACGCGCAGCACCCTTCTCGGGTTCGAAGGATCGCGCTTCGCCAAAGGAGAGACCTCGATCGGATGACCGACCAAAAAGCAAGGCTGGATCAGTTTCTGCCTGACTGTTTTCTTGTATAGGGTATCTATCATCTTGCCCTTGCCGTATCCCTTCTCATATTTGATCCCTAGCTCGTCCGCCTTCTGACGAAGCTCTTCGACGGACACGTCCGCCCCAAGATCGATTCCAGTTTCCTTCTTGAATTTGGTGAAATAGTCCACGCGCGGAAAATCGATATTCCAATCTATCTTCTCGCCTTCATATTCCGTCTCATAGCCGCCGGTTATCCTGAAGACGATATCCTTATACATCTTCTCAAGGAAATCGATCCCCTTTTCCAGATCCCAATAGCCGGCATAGAACTCCATATGATCGAATTCCTGAAGATGCTCGCGATCGACCCCCTCATTCCTAAAAACCCTGCCGATTTCGAAAACCTTCTCATATCCGCCCACCAAAAGGCGCTTGAGCGGAAGCTCAAGGGAAATGCGCATATAGAAATCCTGGTCGAGAGCATTGTGATGAGTGATGAAAGGCTCCGCGTCAGCGCCGCCCGGAATATGTTCCAAAACCGGAGTCTGCACTTCCAAAAATCCGACACCCGCCAAAGAATTCCTCACCGTCTGCCAGAAAACATTCTTCTTCCTGAAAATCTCGCGCGTTTCCGGATTCATCATGAGATCCAAATAGCGTTTCCTAAGAAGCGCCTCTTCGTCCTTCAATCCGAAATACTCGGTCGGAATCGGACGGATATTCTTCGAAACCAGCCTGATGTCATGGACCTCCAGAGTCTTCTCTTCCTTTTTGGTCAAAAACAGCACTCCCGAAACTTCCACGAAATCGCCCACCTCGATGTTCTTGGAAAAAAGCTTGTATTTCTCAACATCCAGATTGTTCTTATTGATGAATATCTGGATCTTCCCACTCTCGTCCTCGATGTGCCCGAAAGCCGACGCGCCCATCGGACGATACGATTTCACCCGCCCAAGCAGTTTTATCTCGCCTTTTATAGTATCGAATTTTTCCAGCGCCTCAGCATTGGTCATCGTCCGCTCCGCCTTCTCCGGATACGGATCGATTCCCGCCTTCTTGAAATTATCCAGTTTTTCGAGCTTGGTTTTCAGGATGTCCTCACGCATAGGAAGTATCGGATAAAAGATTCTTATTGTCTTGATTCTATATCAAAAAGACCGATAAATCAAATGAAAACAAAAACAGCCCTGCCTGAGCAGAGCTACCTTTGAAGAAGACATACGCATCGGTATGTGGCAACTAATCAATGGAGGCAAATCGATGAACCTTCGAATATGAACAGGCTTTGCCGCAAGTGGAGCCAGCCACACTGCCGCTTTCAACTCGCGGGCCGGAACATTAGTTGACACATACCGATGCGTATGTCTGAAATCTAGGAAAAAATACCTTTATTTGATTTCGACGATGTGATATTCCATCTTGCCGCCAGGAGTGACCACTTCGGCTTTGTCGCCTTTTTTCTTTCCCATGAAAGCCTTTCCGATCGGAGACTCATTGGAAATCTTGAGAACGTCCGGATCAGCTTCGTTCGATCCGACGATATGGAACTGCATCTCATTGCCATTGAATCTGACAGTCACCTTGGAACCCATCTGGATCACGCCAGCAGTCCCGTCATACGATACCACCGTCGCTTCCTTCAGCATGAATTCCAACTCGGCAATCCTGGCTTCGTTTTCCGACTGCTGGCTCTTGGCTTCGCTGTATTCAGCGTTCTCGCTCAAGTCTCCCTGCTCCTTGGCTTCCTTGATGGAATTAGCGATTTCCTGCCTGACAGCCGTCTTGCGGTTCTCCAGTTCTTCCTTGATTTTCTTGAATCCTTCTTCAGTAATAAGTTTTGCCATTGTTTTAGAATTAACGGTTTTTTATTTCTTAAAAAAATTACTGCCACTCATGCGGCAGGATTTTTCATACGCGAACAATGACAATTCTAACAGAAAGAAAAAAGATGTCAAATGCATGTATTAGATGAGTACATCTTGGACACCCGGGAGTATTTCTGGGTAAATTCGATAGGAGTCAGATAATCCAGGGCCTGATGCGGCCGATTGAAATTGTATTCGATCAGCCATTCGGTCAGGTTGCGG
>JAAXWW010000004.1 GCA_013334765.1 Candidatus Moraniibacteriota bacterium
CCGATTGGGAAAACCAGGACTTGCGCCGGTTTCGGTTTTCTTACAACTTCTTTTCCCGCACGCGCCTCAGAACTGTGCGCACCCCGAGTGACCGCACCGAGGCAGTGAAGTAGATCAAAGCGAACAGCGGATCGCCCATCATCAGATAGGTGAACCAAGCCAGCCCGTTGTTGGTCGCGGACAGATAGGGCGTGTCGATCTGACTGGGATCACCGGTAAAGATCATCTTCGAGCCTTCGCCCAGACGAGTGGCAAAGGTCAAAAGTTCCTGCCGCCGCATGTTTTGGGCTTCATCAACCAGAACCACCGAGTTAGGGTAAGTCCTCCCGCGAATATGCGAGTATGGCAGGATGATGATCCGCATGCGCCGATCCTTTTTCTCGGCAGGAACATCATCATGTCCGTTGTTTTTCTTGGTCTTTTTGCCAGTCGGTTGCTTTACGAAAGCTTCTTCTGCTGCCGCCGAATCACCTTTCAGCCAAAACTCTATCTTCTTGGCTTTAGACGGATTGAGCTCGGCGATGAGATGGATGTTGTCCATCATGCCAGCAACCCAAGGCGCCATCTTATCGATAGCGTCCCCAGGCAGAAAGCCTTGATCGGGACCAAAGGGAACCGGCGCGCGGGTAAGATACAGATAACGGATTTCGCCTTTGTCCAGCAGTTGTAAGGCCAGAGCCAGAGCCAGCAAGGTCTTGCCACTGCCAGCTTCGCCGAACATCGAGTAATAAACGATACGCGGATCTTGGAGCATTTGCATAGCCAGCATCTGCTCCATATTGACCCCTGAGCCATTGATCGGCTTGGGCTTGACGCCGAATAAATTGACTCCGTGCGGCACAGCCACCAGCCTCGATCCCTTCCGAATAAAAGGCCGGGTCTCGCTGGGTTGTCCATTTAAGGGATGCTTGGTGCAAATTACGCCGCCGTTTTCAAGGATGTTCTCGCTTCCAGAAATATCCTTGATAAGCAAAGAATGGTCCCTGATATTGGTACTGTCTGGCAGTTCCAGGTCAGGAGTCTTCAGGTTTTCAAGAGCTACTCCCTTGGTTTTCTGACATTCCTCGATGATAAGACATTGCTTCTTGCCATCCTTCATATCCCTGGCTTTGAGCTGCATGCCCTGGTCATGGGTGATCAGGACGATTTCCTTGTCAGGATATTCCTTGTAGGCCGACAGCGCCACCGCAATAATGATGTCATCCGGAACTTCCTTTTCCAGCGATTTCACACCTTCCAGCCTGCCGACCCCTTCCCAGTTGGGAAAACGGTTGGTTCGCAACAGAAGATGGTTAGCTGAGCGCAACTGATTCATCCGGCTGATCGCTTCCCGAGCGTCCCTGCCGATGTCAGCTTCCCGGTCACGTTTTTTCCCGGTCAATTCCTTGTGCACGATCGCCGGCACGAGCACCAAATTGTTCCCTGCCACCAATTCTTCGACCAAGGGCGGGTAGTCAATCAACGCGCTGGTGTCAACTACATATACCTTATCAAAACCATTGCCGTTCATAAGCCACGCTCCTTGTTTAGCTATTGAGCAGTTTAATCGCTGCTGATCGGCAGTAATCTGTAGCCTGATCGATCTCTTTGCCTTCAGTCTCTCATGTCAAAGAACAGGCCTCCTTCTTTGTTTTCGGCTTTAAACTAACTCATCTTGCAACAAAAAGCAAGGGAACCGCTACGAATTCACCAGATAGACACACCGACTTCATCTTCAGCTCGTCAATCCTCATATGAAATACGAGGCTCGTCGTTTGCAAGATTATCAATCTTCCTGCTTTCGTGATGGATATTCCGAGCATGACAACAACGCGCTACCCCTATTTCAGGAACAGCCACATGCCATCCTCATCGGACTTGTTTATATCCACGCTCGCCTTCAGGATCTCTTCGAAACTCGTTTTTATCTTCCTATCGAAATTCGCTCCGTCATACAGATATATCTCACCGCCTTCCCGAAGCAGAACAACGTAGTGCGGCCCCGGATCTCCTCTTTCCCCTCTTATCTTGGAAGCATCCACATTGACGATTACCGGCTTGTCTTTGATGTCCTTTTCAGCCGGAAGCCTGTCTTCGAAATCCTCCCGCCGCCTATATTCATTGAGCGTCTTAGTGAAGCTCTTGCCTTTGCTGTAGTCACGATTGGATATCAGCGCTGTTCTGATTCCCATTTTGTCAAAATAAACGCCGATTTCCTGAAGGAAATCCCCGAATGCGTGTTTAGGAAGGCCTTTCTTGATTTCTTCAAAAGAAGGATATTTCCCGAAAAAAGACAACACGTGCTGAATCGCGATGATATTGCAAGTATTCTCTTCCGTCTGCTTGAAAAATTTCATATCGTTAAACAAAAAATCGACTTTCTTATTTTAATTATTATCGAGGGGAAAAAAGGAAGCTCTAATTCTTGCCAGCCAATGATTGGTAAATTATCGGCCACTTTTTTCTTTTTTCCATTTTCTCAAAAAAATCCTTTAACTCAGTGAATTTCTCATCCGCTTTCAAAGTCAAATCGGCTATCTTATCCAGAAATATCAGGTCTTTTCCGCTAGGTTCGTAATCCCTGCTCATAAGCTTGCTTCTTTCCTGATACGTATACTCGATTTTATTAAGAGCGAAAAAGTCTCTCAGCATGTTCCCTCGGATATACCATTCTCCGTATTCTCCTTCTTCAAAAAAGAAGCCGCATAGCCGGCCGCTGACCAGACCTTGCCTATAAAGCTTCCAGACGGCTGCTCCGCAGAAGAAGGATTCGCCAGGCAGATTCAATGGATCGGTCTCTTCCTTCTTTATCCCGCAATTCTTCATTTGGGCTTCTCCCATCATAGGGTCGACCCTGATCCAGGACTGCTGTTTTTCATTCCAATATTCGCAGATCCAATGATCCTCAAACCAACCATTGGAAAGATAGGTGGCGAAACCGCAACGGCATCTTGCCGGTATTCCTTTTTCCCTCAAGACGGAACAGAAAAACATAGCGAAATTCCTGCAGATACCGACTACCCTATCCCTGGGTTCTCTAGGAACAATCAACGGTTCGCTATTTATTGATCTTATCCGATCCAGGATCTCTTGGACGCTTCTGCTCCTTCGGCTTTTGATCCTTTCTTCAGGAAAATTCAAGCCATACAGCTTAAGATCGACAGGATGAATCATCAGCCCCTGGATGATTTTGCATATTCCAGCAACATCATCTGGAAAGCCGACAAAAAAGTCCGCACTGACTTTCGTCCTGCTTCCTTGAGCCTTATAGAAATCCGCAATTTCTTTCCTATCCATAATTTCAATGATAACACAATAGGCCGGAAAACTGACAGCCGTATTTCATACGATCATCCTCAACTATGCCGGATATCGGGAGACTCGCTGCATATGCAGATAATACAAAATAAGGAAGAACGATATGGTCGCCGCCGCTATCATGCAATAGACCAAGGCTTCGAATCCGAACAAGGTTGCGACCAAGCCTCCTGTGATAGCCGCGATGCCGCTCAGGATATCCTGCAAAGCCTCAAACAGCCCCCATTCATATGATTTTATCTTCGCATCCGTGTGATCATCCAGTTCCGCGTCGAACGCGGGGTTGGCCGTGGCATTGCCAAGGGCTATAAGCACCTGCGCGGCGAAAAGGGTTGGCAGATCCGAGATGATGAGATACATCCCGATACCGAGCACCCACACGAACCAACCCACTATCATAAGCGTCTTGCGATGTTTCTGGCTCCAGCGGGAACGGTGAATGACTATAGTAGCGGCACCGCTCATAATAAGAAAGGTTGCTACGGCACCGGTTGCCTCAAGAATATCTCCCCCGATCTTTTGAACGAAGATAGCGTATATCGGAGCTATAATGCCTTCGGCAAATGTCGAAATAGCGTATGAAATTATGAGGATCTTGTAAAAACGATTGATTTTCATATTTTATAAATTATTGATTTTTGAGCTCCTGAGTAATCAAAAAGACTGTGCGCGTTCCCGATATGGCACCCTATCCAGCATACCGTTCCCAAGACCGTTCCGTATCATGAAACTGGCAGCTATCGACAAAATAACCAACAGTTATCCGTTAGCCAGCATAGCATAGCTAAGTCCGTATTCATCTATCATGATTCCGCCGATAATCGGCCCGGCCATCGCTCCGATGCTGGTGATGCTGCGCACGAACCCACTGGTACGCCCGAAATGATCCGGCTTGGTGCAGAAAGAAACCAACTCATCACTGCCAACCAAAAGAAGCTCCGTAACGATGCCGATGGCCAGAAGAACGAATAGTCTCCAAAGATACCCGTCAAAGAAAGCCAGAGATAAGGCAAGCATGCCAAAGATAAGAAGCGCTTGGGCGAACATCGAAGAACCTTTTTTATCAAACAGCCACCCAAGCATCCAACCGAATAGGTAAGGGATTGTCAGCACGACGCCCATAAGAATGACCTCTGTCAGGTTTCCGCCATTCTCATAGGTTTCGATCGGAATAAAAAAGCCTATCGAAGATCCGACAAAAGAAGTGAAGAAGCCGAGGGTGACCAAACTTCGCAACTCCCAGCTCCAAACCTCCACTTTTCCGAAAACCTCACTGAACTTCTTGCGCTTGCGTTCACCCGACTTGGCCTCTTTTTTCCTCCTAGCCCTATACATCAATATAATGAAAAGGCTTATTACCGATGTCGGCGCTATAATGAAAAGGAGCTGATGAATGGCAAAATGCTTGATCAGGAAAATCCCCGATAATGCCGCGACCACCCACCAAAAATTGGATATTGTATCGAAATACCCGAAGACCGTTGCCAGCCGCCCAATAGGGATATGCCGCTTATGTATGCTTCCCGCCCCACCGAATCAAGGGCGTAGCTTATCCCATTCATGATTCGCGCAAACAAGATGAAAACGACCAAGCCGGTAACACCAGCCATCCAATATCCAAGTCCTATGAATATATATATGACCAATCCGACCGCTATCATAGCCGTAGCGCTGATGCTGTCGGCTATCAAACCGGCAAAAAGCATGCTCACTATAAGGGAGACATCAAGAACCGATTTCAAAAGCCCGGCTTCGGCATAGGTTTTTCCGAAAGAAAAAAGGAATACCGGAATCAGCGATTCGGCGAATCCCCATCCCATCCACCTGATCGAGGTGATGAGGGTAATCATGCGCACCCCTTTGGGCACATCTTTCGGTTTCGACATTTCTGTCAGCGATATCATGCTGATTTCATCCTGACTATTTTCCCGTTATGTCTTCAATTATACCTTAAATCACTCATCATCGCTAACATTCCCCATGGATTGCAGGGTGTAAAAAGACCTATAAAGATCTTCGTGGTCAACTGCCTCATACCTGACAGTCTGCCCATCGACGCGAATCGTGCGAGGCATCATTTCCGCTCTGTCAGCCATCCCTCCGTTATTGAATTCTATTTCAAGAATCGCCGGAAAAGCTATATCCAAAGCCGCATATCCGCAATCTTTTTTCCCAATATCCCGCACCGCCTCGCATATCGTTTTTTTGATGTTTTCATGCACATCGGAAACGGGAAACATCTCGCCGGATCGCCTTCCGAGAGAATATTTGGTTGCAACTGTTTTCACAGAAGGAAACATCTTCTTGGCATATTCGCAAGCAGTGTTGTCGCCTGAAACAAAAACGACGGCGATATTCTTTCCGCTTGCCAAAACAGACTCAAGCGCCATCTCGTCAAATTCAATTCCGTTCACCGTCAAGCGATGCACATGAAAATCCATCGTGTGCTCCAGAATCGAAGCTGCCGAGCCAGCCCTGCCATGGAAACCGACGAAGCAGATGGCATCTATGCCTTCGATCCGCCTCTTTATCTGCAGCATGGTAGCACTACCGGAAAAAAGAACAGCCCTCGGGTCGAGACGATCCAAAAGGATGCTCCGGCCATCCCAATGATAGTCGAGCACCCTCACTTCGCTCGCTCCTCCATCGAATACTCCTTCGATGGCGACATTAACCTCTTTGATCATGAGATCGCGATAGTGATCATAGTCGGCATTCTTGTCCCAAGTCTGACCGTAGTGGCACACTCCGGCGATGCCTTCCATGTCTGCGATGATGAGTATTTTCATATAAGCAAGTTATTGATTACCGAAACATGCAACCCTCTTGGGCGGCTTTTTTCGCAAATTCAAAGCAAAGATAAGCGGAATCACAACAGCAACTTCGATTGGATATAGGGCTATCGCAAAAGTCCATGACTTCACTGCGAACAGATTGGCAAGCGCCGCCAATGACCACAAAAGCCAAGTAAGCCGATCCTCTGATCCCGGATTTTCATATACCTTCAATATAGTGGGAACAGAACCTATTATTGCAACTATTACGATGACAGTCATTCCTATCAGCGGATTCCTCGTCAATCCCCAAGCGATCAGGGCAAGCATCGCTCCTAGAAAGCACCCAGCATCTAATTTGCCAACTCTGCTCATGCCGCTATGACGGAAGGCTAGAAAGGCAAAAACGACATTGAACAAGACGGCTGCGCCAGGCTGCCATAAAGTAGCTCTAGCGCCTGAGAGATAATACGTGCAGAAAAGTATGACGCTGACCAGCGACCAAATCAGCCAGGTTGCTCTGTTCGGCTTTGTCTTTTTGTTTATTATTGAGTGCAGATAAGGCAATGCGCCAACAAATTCAAATGTTCCTGACAAATATCCCGAAGCTATTTGATAATCCATCTTTTCAATCCGTTCAATAATTATTCGGCCATGCTTATTCTTCAATAATACGAGTGGCATTCTCTGCGATATTGCGCGCCATTTGGACTATCCGAATGTTTCCATAATGTTTCCCGACTTCATCGGCAAGCATAGTAATCGAATCCCGATCTTTTATTCGTTAAGTTTTGTTTCGGCCAGCGTTATGCAACCTAAGTATACCAAAACAATCCGAATGATTGAAATCTTCACGGACTATGATTTTATCTTCATGACCTAATCACGAAAAAGAGACGTTTCACTATAAAAAAACAACCCCTGATCAGAGGGTTGTTTTTTTGAGCTTGAATGCTAGTTTTTTCCGAGTTTTCCAGAAATTGCCAAGACATAGACAGCGCAGATTCCGACAACGGCATACACGATTCTTGAAAGGGCTGACATATCTCCGAAGATAGCGGCAACCAAATCAAAATTGAAGATTCCTACCAATCCCCAGTTCAATCCTCCGACGGCTAAAAGGATGATAGCGATCCAATCGATAGCGTTTAGTTTGTTCATGCGAACACCCCCTCTCCGTGCAAATGTTCCATTTGTATATTTTTGTTTGTTCTCCTTTTATATTATATAACGAAATAACACTCCGCGCTACATTTTTCTCGAATCATATGCCCAATGCAGGACTGCTTGGCGCTGACGGGCCCGGCAATTCAGATCGCCTTTCCGGCAATTCTTCCTGATTTGCGCGATGTGCCTGATGATGGCTTTCCATCTTCTGATCTGCCGCGCGTCATCCTGGCATCTCCTGCCCATGTAATACCGGCAATACCATTGAAACCATCCTCGCGGATCATCTTCCCAGATCCAGCCTTTCTTTTTCCAGACCGAAAGCGGCTGCGAAGCGTTGATGCCGAAAAAATTTATTTTGGGGTCGTGGAATTCGGAATTGAGCTTGGCTTTTTCAAACCAATCAGCTGGAAATTCTTTCCGGCAGTCGGTCATATATTTCCCGCCGAAAACCCCTATCTTGAGCATCTCCTTCGGAGTCAGATCCGGCTTGAAATCGGGATGGAAATTTTTCCCGACCAGCTCGGTCAAATCATAGCGGTATCCGCTTTGCATTTTATCTTTGACCGTGATGATTTTTCTTTTTTGAGACATGATTATCTTTCGAAGGAGAGATGACCTGATATTAAGAATACTATATCACAGATAAAGTTTTCATAAAATTTTATTAAATTGAATGATGTTGCAATAACAATCCAAGTAAAATTTGATGCTACCGGAGTATAATTCAAATCTTGCAGATATCCGCGCTTTTTTTCTTAATCATGCGAATAGTCATGGCAAGCCAAACCGCAATAAAGAAAAGCAGGACGAGATACAGAATCGCCAGCCCTAGGGAAATATTCTGACATACGTATAATTCTTCGATTGACGCTTTCCTTGTATTTGTCGCGTATTCATCTTGGAGGATGATGAATTTTCGCATCTTCCCATCAAAATTGATTTCGTCGAATATCTTTTCGTTTTCAAACGTAAGCTGCCTCATAGCCATAAGCTTTTCATATACTGAGGGATTGCTAACGAGGGCATACCCTTTCAAGCCGCTGTTTGCCACTGCTTCATTGTACTCTTTGGCTGCCGTTAGGATTCCTTGCCAATTCCCGTTTATCTTGCTCCAATTATCAGAAATATCGCTAAGATCATCAAATCCTCCATCATATATGGCTGCAGCGTCGCCATCTCCGATCATCCTCGATAAATTGTCGAGATTATCACTCAGGGTTTTCTCATGTTCCTTGAAAGCGTTCAGTCTTTCCTCGTTCGGGTCATTGATGTATTCCCAAAGTTCCAACTGGGTATGAAAATTCTCCTCGCTTAACATCGAAGCCTGCCTGGCAATATTGATCACTGTCGTTGTCCTTTCAGCATCCTGGGCCACATTATCCAGTTTTGCCAATAAATAGCCTATGACTCCAAGAACAGCGAGGCTGACTAATACGAGAATGGGTATTATTTTCTTATTCATAGAATTAAAATGCTGAAAAATTATAGACGCTTCTTTATCCTGTTTACCTCCAAACTGATTATGATTCCCAGGATAATGATCAATCCGACTATTATAAAGAAGTATATTTGCAATTGATTGCCGCTTCTGATCACATTGAAACTGGCAGACGCTTCCTCGTCCAATTTTCCATCATAGTCGGTAATTCTAACTCTGATTTCGTAAATACCTTTTTCAGCGCTTTGAGGAATAACCATGTAATCCATAAAAGAAACTTGCGTTTCGACAGCCTTCAGAACCTTCGACTGAGCGATCGTCTCTTTGTTTCTAATGATTTCGTATTCAATGCGCAGATCTTTTCGAGAGGGGTTTTCCGGATATTTTATTTCCAGTTCGAAATAGAACCTTTCTCCAGCTAAGACATCCGTGTATTTCTCCGGGACATGCACAACAACACTCATTGCGCTAGCCGTGTCAACCTGGGCAGAAAAAATGAAATAAAAAAGAGAAATAATAAAAAAATATGAGAATATGGATTTCATTCTTTCCGTTTTCATGTATTCTTTTTCTTAAGCGAACATTTGTTTTTCAGATATTCCGCAATAATGAAACTTGCCGCCAAAAGGAAGAGGACTATGATGAATACTACTCCCTTGCTGCTTGCCCAAAAATCTTCATATAGGAAGAAATCATATCCCGTATGCGCGATAGTCTTCTTGCAGGCACTGACCAATATCCAATACCCGGAATCGCTATTATCTTGGGCAGACTTGCTTCCTTCATAGGCTTCAAAACTGGATACTGTGGGATAAATCTTCTTGATACTGAATATATACTGGGAATTTTCCACTCGCTGGCCAGAGGAAGAAACTATTTTTTCGCTTACATCAGGATAATCACTCATAAATAATCCCTGTCCGTCTTCCCCTGTGGCAAACTCTTTGCTTCTATCCGTATTGGCGATATACATACCTTTGTCATCAATCAAGTAGACAGCCTCATCAGTCTTGGAATAAGCGCGTATATCATCCAGAAAATAATCCGCGTCAATACTGAGAACCACCGAGCCTTGAAAGGAACCTCCGTCATCGAAAACCGATGCCATATAATGCAACCTCGTAAGCTGGACGGAGCGATCCGAATCGTAGTTTCGATGCATCCTGGAAATATGCACTTCTCCATCTCCTAATCTGTCAGACATCTCATTGAAATACTCGCATTCAGCGCAATGATATGCGCTATCTTCTCCAGGAGATGCTACACAAAATTTTCCCTTGTCAGCACAATCCACAGGAAAATACTTTATATCCGCGTAAGCTGCGCTCTGTTTGCGATATGTTTCGAAGTCCATAAGGACTTTATCCCGCGTGGCATCACCTGGCTGCGGCGAAGAGACATATTTTTTCAAGCTGGAAAGGCGGCTTAAAAAAACAACGTCTTGCCCGGGACCGCGGGGAAAGTTATTTATCTCCAGAAAAAGAGGATTCAGACGCTGATCGATCATGAACATATCATCAGCTCTCTTATGAGCTGCTTCTTTTTTGACATCCATGAATATCTCGGCTCCAACGATAAGTATGATACCTACCATTATCATCTGTAAAATGATAATGCTGTGTTTTGACAAAATATCTTTCATTGATTATTTCATTTGCCCCTTCGCTTGTTTCTAACCATAATCGCTGCGGACATAAGGAAAGCTATTGATATTCCAATCCATATCCATCGGTTTTTCCAGGATGGCACTTTCACGATTTCGAAATCAGCCCTGAATTCATCAACAACGTTTACATTATATGTTGTTGTCAGAACCAAAACATATTTCCCCAATGGCAAATCATGATCGGCATCTTTGAAGTCCTTATTGAAGACGGACTCCGTCTGAACATCGGTATGATTTTCTGACCTATATGCTTCATTCCCTGCTTGGTCTACAACTGCGAAAACCATATCCACCGGAGTGAGTTCCGTGCCGAAAGAAGTAAAAATTACTCGAGCGGAAAGATTCTTGATATCGGTAATTTCAGGATTGCCTATTTCAAGATTTATATCGAAAAGTTTTCTGGGAATAATTGATTCTTTCTTATTTATATTTTGTCCGACGTATTGAGATGCGTCATCGCCTTTTGAATTATCATTCTTGCTGCTGCGCTTAGTGCTTCCTCTGCCACCGCTGTCATCCTCACTTACAGCCGGATTAAGCGAAACCTCGCCCGAAGGGGTGGCTTGGAAAGAATAGCTCTCTGACTGAGCATAGGGCAGAGATATTTCCCCAGTGCCTATCCTCCCCGAATCTATGCTATAAGTCTCGCTCGTCATGGAAGCGAAAACATTCATTGGAAAAATTATCACCAATGAAAATATCGCTGAAAACCATGCCTTATACTTTTTTATCATCGATTCTCTTTATTATTACTGCCTAAAACCGAGGTTCCAACATTCACAATGATGTCTCTATCGGGACCATAGATTATAGCTTTTTGGGCAGACGGATAAACTATAAACTTGTCTCCATTTTGAGCATCTTTAAAAAATGGTTGATGCGATGATTAATCTTTTTTTCCTGCAATAATTAGAATATCGGTATTGTCAGGCTTGCCTTCTCCATCCGGAAGGCTGCCGACTTCTCCTCCGATTGCTTGGGAAATCTTTTTTGCCACTTCCGAATTATTCTGAGTAAGATCAATGACCAACGTTTTGGTATAATCGTTTTTCTGCGAGTTTCCTTTGCTGACCACATTTATTCCATCAATTGAGGTTAGTTTCTTTTCCATATCATTAGCTAGGCCCGCTATTTTCGTTCCGTTCTGAATCATGACCCGAAGCGGTTCTTGCGTATTAACCGCCTCAGAACGACTCTCTTGCGAAGTGGTTCCTTGAGTATTCTGATCCATTATAAGCGGCGCTACCTGGATGATCTTGTTCGCTACTGGGCGATAAAGAATCGCCTGTTTGGCCCCGGCATAAATGAGGATCTTGTCGCCATTCTCCGCGTTTTTGAAGAATTCCTGTTCCTTTAATTTATCCCTATCAGACACAGTCGCAAGCGTAGGGTCTTCTCCTTGCGGCAAATCCATTATCTTCGATAGCTTTTCTGTTATCGCTTTCGTTTCTTCTTGAGCAATGCTATTGGGATTTTCTTTTATTTTCTTGTATTGTCTGAAATAATATATTGATGTTCCAGCCAAACCGACCAAAATCAAGATCGTTAAAATTCTTAAAAAGCCTGTTCCTTTCTTATTTTTAGGAACGGACGCGCTTGAGAGCTGTTCTGCGTTTTCTGTCTTTTTCATAATGCTTTTTTATACCAACTTATTAATTATTTGCTGTATCGGCATCAGTTATGACACCGACTGATTCATTATCATCTTCATCGCTATCCAGTTCAGGATTATCCTCGATTGCTTGGGCCTCTCCTGCTTCTATATTTTCAGGATCTGCAATGGAAGGCGTCTTTGTTTCAGAAGAAGAGGATGATGAAGAAGATGATGAGGAGGATGAGGAATTGGCAGAAGAAGATTGGCTTGATGATTCGCCATCGCTCTTTGATGTCCTGACATTTTTTACCATCAATGCATTCCATGTAAAGCTGATATCATCATCCATTGAATCCAATTATTCCCTTATGGCTCTTAACTTCGATTGCGAAGATTCCGGTCGGACCGACGACAACAAAATCGATATTAAAATCTTTTGTCGGGAATTTTACATCTTGAAATACAAGATAATTATCTGACAATTTTAGTAATTCGTAATATATCGCACCCTCTCCTTTTCCGCCTTGTTTGTAGTTTTTTCCGTCTCTCTCGTATTTTATCTTTTCTTTCAGTGCCCAATAAGCTACTGGGAAATAGATAATGCTTAATACTGCAGAAGACAATATCGGAGCCGATTTAAATGCAAAAAGTTGTCCAATATAACGATATGCCAAATATGCCAAGATGACCCACATTGTTAGAGCGGCAATATAGTTCATTTTCTGCATGATTATTATGAACCTGCTCCTGCCTCCAAAAAATTGAGCCATGATTTTGCAAAAATTACTTTAAATAATATTCAAAAGTATATATCCAATTTTCATCATTTTCTCCTCCTTGTTCTCTTTCTTCGAGTTTCTTATTTAAAAACCATCTTAAGTACCCTAGGTCAGTTTTAGCAACATCCGCTACTCTTAATCCTTTATACTTTCCGAAGGGAAATTTTTTCATAAGAATCGGCTTGGATGATATTTCCAGCATCTCCGCAATAACTAGACTTTCATCTTTAAGCTCTGCCATCATTTTTTGAAATAGACGCTCAAAAATTTTTTCCAAAACACGAATATCGCCGAGCGCATTATGAGCAATAACGTTGTCAATTTCAAGATCAAGAAAATATCTCAAGTATTGCAAGTTATATTTGGGGATTACGCCCTCCTTATCTAAATGATGCGCAATCTTTAAGGTATCGATTATTTTTTCGACCTCCAGGTTTTCCTTCTGCAACATATTAACATCAAACTGAGCGTTATGAGCAACTAAAATATTTCCTTCTGATAAGATACCGGATAATTTTTTATACATTTCTGAGCCAATAAATACCTCCTTATCTTCAACCATCTTGTTTGTAATGTGCGAAATGGACATCGCCTCAATCTGAATCGGAACAGGCGGCTTAAAGAGAGCTTCAAACTCCTCGCCATTATATTTAAAAGCAACCTGACACAATCTATCCGCAGTGTCCTTGCCAGTAGTTTCTGCATCTAAAAATATTAGATTTGATTTATTCATATTTATATTTTTAAACAGATTTTAACACCTTCCAAATTTCAACCATAGCCAGCGTATCGAGATGGCAATAGTCCTTGAGCGCCTGGATTTTCATATTTTTCTCATCCTCAGAATATTCATCCGATACTATACGGTTCCAAGTATCTGACGCAGAGCCTCCTTCTTGAATATGCATATTTTTATACGAAAGATGAGGAACGAGGGCTGGCAAAACATATTTTATCGAAGCGCTTCCCTTGAACTCCGGATGATCATACATCGTAGTATTGCCAGAAAATGGAATCATCAAATCAATAACTCGATTATTTACGCTCTCCATGAAATCCCTGTAATCAGATAAGCGCTCTCCAAGTTGTTTGTTGATCCCCTTCTCGAATCTCTGACTCCACACTATAACACTGCCTCTTTCAGGAAGATGTTTTTTCAATGCTTCGGTAAAATATTCATCTGGGCAATCCTTGCCTGTATAGATAAACTCCTGATGGACTAATTCTCCGTCCAAAGATTCAATCACATGCAGAGAAAATTGAAATGGAATTTGTTGGTAAGGACTGTACCTGTCATATCTTGGCAAAGCCGAAGGAAAGGTTTCATAATCAAGAAATGCCAGTGGGTATTTCATAGCCCCTAAAAATTCTGAGATACCTTTTTTATCGATATATTCCTTGCCAGATTTGGCCGTGTCGACCTGCCTTCTTTGATTAGCCGAAAGCTTAAAATAATCTGGCACGTCATGGATACTAAAAATTCCACTGTCCACCAACTCGGCTAATTTTTTCTTGCTGTTACCGATTCTCGAAATTGCATGCACCGGATATTCTGGTAGATCTGAATTGGAATACCATGAGGTCGTGCAATGTGAATTTTTTCCTTTCAAGATGCAATCACAGTGTCCGGTCGGTTCGGTTTCGCTAGACAGCACTTCATAAGCCCCTTCCATATTATTCCGCACATCCTTCAATTTTTCATTTACTTGACTGGTTAAATCTTCTACGAAAAATAACTCTTTCAAATTAATTTCCCCGTGACGAACATATTTTTTATTAAGCCTAATCAAATTTAAAGTTCCAACTTTAATGTCCAAGTCATCTAAAACATTTTTTTGAAAAGCCATGTCTATTAAATAATCTTCGGTCTTTCTCCCTCCATTCTCCTCAGAAACTGTCGATGACTTCACTTCATATAGATCATAGACATTCGTGTCTGAGTTAAAAACAAAAATATCAGCCACTGCAAAATATTTTTCAGTTGCAAAAACAGGCTGATAAATTACAGGGGTCTTTTCTTCCATAAGCTTTTTCGTGATTTCTGTGTCATCACGAGATTTCACAAGCATGCCGTCTGGGAAAAGACCGCGCGCAAGCTCGTCGATTTGATTACCAGTATCAACAATATTCAACTCAAAAGAAGAAAGTCCTTTTTTCTTATACACCTCCGGCTTATGAATTTTCAGCCAAGCATTCTTTGCACAATCAAGACAAATAAGAAAGTTTGTTTTTGATAATTTCATATAAATTTTAATTAGGTGTCCACTTTATTAACCCATCATATTCTTCCTCATTACAATAATCAAAAACTATCCCAACACTATATTTCGCTCTTGTAAGAGCAACATAAAAGCGACAACGACTTAAAGTTGGTAAATTACAATTATTGTCTTTTATCCAATCCGTAATCGGTTTAGTCGGATAAATTAACACTCTATCAAACTCTAATCCTTTTGATAACCCAAAATTCCATTCTGGAGGCATTGCTTTTTCCCAGCGCAATATTGTTGGTGAATATTTTTTACAATATTCACTTACATCATTTTCTTTTATAAGAAAAATCCCCTCACCATCCACCTTGGAATTTCTGCATTTTTCACAATCACATGGTTCAGATGGGCTATATTCAGGAAATAGTTTCGATGAATAATTACAAATAAAATCATTATTTCTATGTGATTTTTTTAGTAATTCGAAATCTATATCACAAAGACCTTCCTTGCATTTGTCTTTTATAAACTCATCAATTTTTCCACACTGATAAGATGGGTTTTTAGTTGTTGGATGAGTTGAATATGTAACTTGTCTAGGGTCGCCAACCAATAGAATATCCGAATCTGACTTGAACAGTAATTGTAAAATATCCAAATCATACCCCACCATATCTTGAATCTCATCAATAAAAATACATTGAAATACCCTTGAGATCCTGTCTATTATTAATCCGATATCATTTCTTTTTTCTTTTGTTTTTTTATTACAATTTATTATAAACTTAGAAATTTTATCTGAATACATTTTATAATCATTCGTAAAATAATGTTTTATAAAATCTTCAT
Organism: Candidatus Moraniibacteriota bacterium; assembly: GCA_013334765.1. Classification (GTDB taxonomy): domain Bacteria; phylum Patescibacteriota; class Minisyncoccia; order Moranbacterales; family UBA2206; genus JAAXWW01. Next base: position 15,778 of record JAAXWW010000004.1, read on the forward strand.
CTTCCCCCCAATAAATATAGCGATCTTTTCCTGTTTTAAAATCCTTTATTTTAATAGGTTCTCCCTTTTGATTATATTTCTTGCCAGACTTGTCGCTTGTTAAATAAAAACCAATTTTCTTTCCCCATAAATCGTCGCCCATCACGCTCTTATATGGCCTAACACCGTGTTGTAATAAAAAAGAAAACCAAGTTTGAACAGTTACATTTTTTGGAATAAATCCACCAGTTTCTTTTATTATTTTATTCTCAATTTGCCTTTTATTAGCTTCAGTAAAAGTAGTTATAAGTATATTTCTATCCTTTCTGCCTAAACTTAAGGCTTCACTTACTAATGTGGTTGTTTTACCAGATCCGGCAGTTGCTATTATCAATCTGTTTTTATTCATATTCCCAATCAATAGCATCCAGAATATATTGGGGGAATTTTATATTTTCCGATGTATCACTAATATTTATAGCACAATCAGTTTTATTGTTTTCCATATACTTAATAATGGATTCTTTGTCAGGATATGTATCTTTATCTATTTTTAAAGCCTTTCTTAGTATATCCAAATCCTCCTTGTTGGCCTCAACAATTTGAGGTTCCAATGTTGGCAAAGAATCGTCGGTATCTGCACAAATTTTTATTGTTGATATACTTTCATAAGCAGAGTACTTCTTTGTAATTTTATCATCATATTTACCATCGTTATCAGTCACAACAATAACCGGCTGGCTTAGTTCTTTTGCGATATCTAAAAATCTTTTAAATGCAAGACTATGAACAGATATAACATCAACGCCATTTTCAATTGGAAGCTTTTTATTTTTTTCGAAATAGGCTTTCTGAATTATTAACTCATCTGAATCACCCTCAACCAAAATAGCTTTTTTGCATAAAATCAATCTCAGGGTGTCATATCCAGAAAGTTTTTCAAAATATTTTTGAGTACCAAGATCAAGAGATGCTATTCTGAACTCTTTTCTTTTTTTACTAACTTCATCAACATTCAGAAGAATTAGGCTCTTGAGTCCTAATTTATTTGCCACAAAGCTACTGTGGGTTGAAATAATAATTTGTTTAGAATTATTATTTTGCTTAATATAGCTTACCAATTCATTTAGCTTTGAATGGGATAAGTGATTTTCCGGCTCCTCCACAAGCAGGATATTTGATTCTATTGTTTTTTTATGATGTAAGGACAATTTTGTCTTTACCAAACATTGCTCTCCCTTTCCAACATTTTGGAACGGAATATCATCTAAATAAGGTATCAAGCTTGATTCCCAGCTCGTTTTAGTTGATGTTTCAATTTGCAATGAAACTCTCTTGTCAGATATATCTTGTTGTATCTTTTCATTGACTTTTTTTACACTTTCATGCATAGAAAATGCATCCTTCAACTTTCTATGTGCTTGAGAAATACTAGTCTCCTCCTCAAAGGTTAGCCGATCACGAATAATACGAGATGCGTTAACATCTGAACCATTGCTATAACGAAAGTTGGATGAATCAATTAAAGCTGGTTTTATGGGTATAGTTCCGGGAATTTTTTGATCACCAGAAAATGATTCCCAGGTAAAATCACAAAATTCAATTGGCAATGAGCACAATTGCTCATTTAATTGTCTGATGCCACTTATGTATTCTTGGTGTTGGCTCTCATTAAATGAGATTGTAAATTTAATCCCGGAAGCCTTGCTGTCTTTTTCTGAATTCTCGCGTCCTGTAAAATTTGCATTTATAGATTTATCACCAAAATCACAATACAGCTCGATAAGTATGGACGGTGGCAATATATTGCCCGTGTTGTCGTTAACCTCCTTTAAATAAGCTTCTACAACTTTTTTATTAAAAAGTGATTCATTCAATTCTGTTTTTAAATATCTTCCGTTAATCCAGCCTGACAGAGCTAAATTAATTGCCTCCAAAACAGTGGATTTTCCAGCCTCATTGTCTCCAACTAAAATATTTAATCCCTCATTGAGATCCAGTTTAAATCTTCCCTCAAAGCATTTAAAATTTTCAATAACAACTTTTTGAATATGCATAATTAAGAAGATTAACTTCGGTTTTATTAAAAATTTACATAATCTTACTTTTAGATTCTATCTTTTTTGTACTGTTTTTATTTCCCCGATTTTCTTCGATTATCGTCTTTGCATAACATTTGGCAATTTTTTGCAATAGTTTTTCCACCCTCATGCCAAGGCGTTATATGATCAGCTTCCATTTCCCCAATTTCAAAATGTTTCTTACATTTTACACATTTACCCTTTTGCCTTTCGTAGGCTTCTCGTTTCATTTTGTCATTAAACGCTCGGATATTCAGATATCTTTCTTGTCTCGTTAAAACATATGGGTAAATGCCAGATGGCTTCGTTACTTCCTCATCCTGCATCAATTCCCTGATTTCATCTTCAAGCTTATCGGCGTCAAGTTTCGCATCTTTGAATTGATTATATATTTCACCCCATTGCACACTGCCCATTTCTCGACGATAATTCGTAAAAGTTTTTCTAACCCACGCGATTACATCTTGAAAATATTTCCACAACTCATCCGCATTTTCATCGTGCTGGTGCTTTGCCATGTATTCTTCAATCTCGCCGTTATTTATCCAAGAGATTGCAGTTTCTAAATATTCCTGCCTGATAGGCGAGCCGGCTACCAAATGTCCGCCATCATTCGCAAGTAAATACGCTGCGCAGTTTGACTTACTGAATTTCAACTTTGCGTCTGAAAGCCAAGGCCCGGTATAAACAGCATTTCTAAGCTCTTGGGGAAATAATTTTTCCCCGGCAATATTGATAATTTTAAACCAATCAAGTTTTTCCTTGTCGTTTCCCTCACAATGATAGATCATCAGATCATAATTCAAAATTTGCTCTTGTTCTTCTGGAGTCAAATTATGAAACATTGCGATTCTACCATTAAATTCAATGGAAAAATCTCCATTTACAAATTGGGCGATACTGATTGTTCTTTGCTGTCCATCAAGCACTTCAAAATTACCATCAGCCCTCTTGACCCAATACATAACATTGAGAGGAAAACCATTTTTGATAGTCTTAATTACTTCATCTCGCTGTTTTCCGCTATATACAAACTCTCGTTGATATTTTGGACGAATATCCAATTTGCCGCCAAAAGCGCTGACGCCTTCCTCAGCACTGTCTTTATAGTCTTTTACAACCTCCGCAACTTTAATTTTGTGCAAATCTATTTTCATATTATTTCATTTTATCAATTAGTTTAAAAATTCTGGTTTAATATTTCTTTTATTGGTGATTTAAAATTTTTATACCACTTTATGCCTTTAAATTTACAAACAATAATAATTGAGGTATCTTCTGAGTCATTTTCTGCTATATATTCAACCCATTCAAAAGGAATCAATCCAGTAACAAATTTATCAGAATCCCTCAATTCAACCTCAATTCCGTATCTTTGTACTATGCGATGAATTTTGCAGGCTTGTTTATAATAATCTTTATTAGTTAAATGAACTTGACTTCTATCATATTTCTTAGAATCATATTTTTTTACATCTGTTAGAATTGCTTTTCTGCCTAAAAAAGGAGTTACTTCTTTTGTAATAAATATTTCATGATTGTACACTTCTTTCGCCGATAATTTTTTTGATAAACAATAAACTATTATCGCTATAACAATAGACACAAATATATTGACGATGCTCAGCATTTGATCTAATGTCATAAAATTATTTTTGTGGTTTTTTGTTTCTAATTAAAACTCTTGCGTAAGGAACTTCAACAATTCCATTTTTAATCATATATAAATCACCATCCACAGCACCTCTCTTCTGGACTTCTTTTCTGTATTTTTTATGCTCTATTTTATATGGCTTGACCCCAATTTCTTTTCCTGAATTGGATATACCCAGACCAATAATATCAAATTGTCCCGGATTATATTTATCGAGAAAAGTAATTGGCACACCTATAGGATCTGCATAGTCCATAGGTATTTCAGAGGTTTTATCAACATTAATACCTTTATAATTTTCATATTTTGGATATTCTTCGGGTTTGTATTTTTTATAAAGCACTAGGTTTTCATGGCGTTCTTCATAGTCTAAATTCGTAAACCAGCGCACTCCCTTAACACGAATATATTTTTTACCATCATCATCAATTCTAGAGCTAGCTGCGTTTAGAGGATAATCATCTGGCACCTGGAACTCACGATCGCCGCTATGGATACTCGCTCCAAGCCACATCCTATTATCTTTAATAACTTTAAAACATTCCCTATAGGTAATTGCATTAACATTACCAATAATCAAAAACTTTTTATTATATTCTGTGAGTTGGGCGATATATTCTCTAAAAAGCGAAAATGGTGGATTTGATACCACAACATCTGCTTGTCTCAAAAGTTCTATACTCTCTTCGCTTCTAAAATCCCCATCGCCTTTGAGTGGTGCCCATTCGTTATTTTTATTTACTTTTAGTTGCTCGGCAATATCACGCAAATCAAATGCGCCATTACCATCCAAATCACAAACTTCGTTGATAATAAATTTGTTTGCTGTTGCTTTTGGACGACCTTTTAGTGTAGCGAGCGTTTTATCGTCACCAAATAACGCCAGTTGCGTGTTGGCCACAGGAGAAGGCTTATAACTCGTAGCGATAAGCCTCTTCAGACCCAGAGCATTGAAATTTGAAGCAAAATACTTGAAAAAATTACTTTCAAAAGGATCATCACAATTGCAATAGACCACCTTGTTACGAAATTGTTCTTTGTAATGCTTTAATTCCTTTTCAATATCAACAAGCTGAGTATAGAACTCATCCTTTTTTGCCTTACTGGCTTTATGCAAGTTTGTATTTAAAGATTTTGCCATATTATTTATTAAAAATCTTTAAAATATCTTCTTTCCTATACCTCCGATCGCCACGCTTCCCGAACCGGATAGCTTTCAGAGTGCCTTCATTGTCCCAATTACGGAGGGTGTTGGGATGACAATTGAGAATTTCGCACGCCTCTTGAAGCGTGAGTATTTCGGGCAAACTATCGATTTTCTTAGATTTATTTTCCATAGTCAAAACTTACCATAAGTTTACAATAAATTATGGTTTCAGTAAAACATCGACCAACTTAATAATTACCGCTTCGTAACCAAAAATCCTCCTTCAAACCTGTTCTTCTCCACAGTCGTCAGCGCCAGCATTGAGAAGGCATCCGCCAAATCATCGTGTTTTTCCTTTCCGAATCCGACCAATTGCTCGATCAGTCTTTCCGCTCCAAATCTTGGAAAGATGATTTTTCCGGTCTGGATGAGATTCGTCGTCAAAGCCAAGCGGGATCTCTTGTCGCTTCCATGAGGGCTGATCCCCTCTGCCCTTACGCCGTTAACTGCCAATTGCTGAACCACTGACTCCTGATAGCCGACTTTTTCAACATACACGCGGGAAGAAAGCCCTGCGCTCGCAAAAGCGCTGTGAATGGATTCTATCCTTTCGACCGTTTCAGGAAATCCCATCCTCTCATTCACTGGATTTGGTAGGATATATATTCTTAGATTTTCTCCGCATCCATAGATATAAGCTGAAACGATCGCGGTATAATCCGCAGTATCCTTTTCCGATATCGCCAAGTCGACTGCCGTGGCTACATATCTGGGGCTTTCTGCCGGAAGACTGTCATAATGATGGAGCCATTCTGGAAAGATAAGCTGGTCTTCTTCCGGGACGATCCGGAGCATGTACTCCCGTTGCCAGGCGTTCTCGTTCGGAACGGAAAGCTTCAATCTCTCTATATCTTCCATGCTCTTGAATTTTCCCGGCCAAAGAATCCTGCCTTCGTAGTCGACAATAGGAAAGGCTTTGTATATCCCGTCCCATTTCCTTTTTTCGATATTCTCTTTAAGGCGCATGAGCAATGAATCCTCATGCAGAAGATTCCCGATCACTACTATCTTGGTATCACGATCTCCGGCAGGAATGACTTCGCTGACGAACCACCTGAAAGTCCTGTCTCTTGCTTCTCTGGTTTTCACAGAACCAAGATCCTCCACGTCATCGCAGACTATCAAGTCCGGACGATACGCCCCGTGCCTCATTCCCCTGATGCTCTGGTCCGCCGAAGCGACCATTATCCTGGCATTGAATTTCGGAAGCACTATGGAAAAGGCACTCCATTCTCCGGACTGATCAGAGAACGGACCCATTTCCTTTTTCAGGAGCTCATTGGTTTCAAGTTCTTTCCTTAGATTGGCCATGATGAGCCTGGCTTGTTGCTGTGTCTGGGTGAAGATCACTACGAACTTCTTCTGCTGTTTGCCCATTATCGCCCAAAGCGGATAAGACAAGGTCATGATCGTAGATTTCGATGATCCCCTGAATGCCACAACGACCGCTCCCTTGACCGAATTGCTCTCCGTGATGCGAAACATGTCTTTCTGAAATTCAGCCGTTTCATACCTGACATATTCTCCGAAATAGACATTGAAAAACCAGTAGTGGCTTTCTCTTGTTGTTTTCAAGCGAACTTTCCTATCCTTGATTAACTCCTCTATTTATCTGGTTTTGATTCTTCGGTTCCATTCTTTTCCGGACTCCCGGAAGCCAATCGCAGAGCCGCCTCTACGATTTTCTTCTGTTCATCTGTAAGTTCTTGATTATCACTCTTTCCTCGATCAAAAACCTCAACTTTATTGGCGTATGCGCGATGACGATTCTGCAGCCAGAACCTGACTGCGGAAAAGTTATTGTTCTTAATCGCACTGATCAGTTGCGACTCCGATAAATCATTGATCATCTGCACGCCTTCCTCAATCGCTTCATCGGCATCGTCGGCAAACCGCCTGTCTGCAATCCGCCAACGATAATATGTCGCACGACTGATCCCGGCCTTTTGAACCGCCACTTGAACGATGGGCAGTTTTGCCAGTTGTTCCAAAACCGCCTTTTTGTCATCGGCTGTCCGCTTTTTGGTATTTTTGTTATTTGCCATCTCTTTTGTCTTTATCAATTGCTCTCGTAACTTTTACTCCTAACTTGGAAAATCGTTCAATGATTGTCCGGCAATATTCCGGATCAAGTTCGATCATGATGCATTTTCTTTTCGTCTGTTCACAGGCAATGCCGGTAGAACCGGAACCTGCGCAAGGTTCGTAGACAACATCACCGATTGAAGTGCTGTTCAAAATCAATCTCCTCATTAAGCTCAATGGCTTTTGCGTCGGATGGAGCGCGCTCTTGTTTGGCTTAGGACAAAACAGAACCGATTTGTCCTGCGACTTCCTGAATTCATGCACCCCGAACCAACCGACGGCGATAAGTTCGTGCATCGGGAGATAATCTTTCCTTCCGATCACTGCGTGATTTTTTATCCAGATCAGAAGCTGGGAAAAATGCACTCCGGATTTTTCCATGCCTTCGCGCAGAGCGAAAATCTGCTTGTCGCTGTTGAAAATATAGAACGAGTTTTTGCGCGTGAGACATGGAATGACTAGCGCAATCAGATCTTCCACAAATTTGGCATACTGCTTTTCGGAAACGAATCCGTCATTGAGAATGTCCTTATCCACTTTGACTTGGCTGAATCCCTTCTTGCTGGCCGTATAGTCAATTCCGTATGGGATGTCAGAGATGAAAGCGTTGATTTTGCTTTCTCCGATCGCTTTTTCCACGATCTTGGGATCCAAAGCATCACCACACACCAGAATGTGATCGCCGATTTGAAACTTGTCCCCGTAATTAATTTTTGTCATTTGTTTTTGTGTTATTGATTAGCTTGGCTTTTCGTCCAGTCAGTTTCTCATGCCTATTAATTATCAGTTGGCAAAACTTGGGTTCGATTTCCGTAAGATAGGCTCTACGCTTAAGCATCTCTGCCGCTATCAGGGTGCTTCCGCTCCCGCCGTATAAATCCAAAATGACATCGCCTGGTTTTGAACACCTGCGAATGGCTTTTTCGTGGAGCGTCGGCGGTTTGGAAGTACTGTGCTCATACTCATTCCCAGCCAAACGCTTAGCCAGCCAGATATCCAATTCGTCCAGGATATCGTCGATAAGGCGATTGCCAGTTCCGATTTCCTTGTTCATCACCTCGTTCAAATTTTGCAAATTCCGGGAAAGATAGGGACTGCCGACTGTGCCATAAACACAGGGTTCGTAGCATTTGGAAAAAGCCACGCCCGGAGTCGGATTCTGGGCATTCTTGATCCACATGCAGACCCTCTTGTTCTCGATGCCGAGTTCCCGAAAAATATCCTGCACCATTCCTATGTAGCGCTGGTCGCAATAGCAAAAGTAATGGAAGGCTTTGTTAGCCACCGACATCGCGCTTCGCATACCGCTTCTCAAAAATTCGCGATATTCCGAGTCGGATTTGTTATCGTCCACCTTGCCTCCATAGCTTTTGTTCCCGCTGATTCCCTTGTTATAGGAAACACCGATGTTGTAAATCGGATCGGTATATATCATGGACGTTTTCTCTCCGCCCATCAGCCTTTTGATGTTTTCAGGATCGTGCGCATCTCCGCAAAGCAAGCGATGCGACCCGATCTCGAACAAGTCCCCTGACTTTATTTCGGTTTCCTCTATCTTCTCCAATTCCTTTTCTTCCTGAAAATTGTCATCTTCGGTTTCCAAAGAATCGTCCCAAATCTGAGACAAATCATCATCGTCAAAACCGACCTCCAAAAGGACGCCTAAATCGAACTCCTTGAGAAGTTCCAAATCCCATTCCCCGGTATTCTTGTTCAACCTGAGATTGAGCTCTTTTTCCTTTTCGATATCGGGAATATCCAAGTAGACCACCGGGACTTCCTTGTATCCCATCTCCTTGGCCACTTTCAATCTGAAATGCCCGCCTATGAGGATATTCTTCCTGTTGGGAGCGGAATTGGCGATCAAGGGATTGACCAGACCGAATCTTTCGATGCTTTCTCTTAACTTTGCTTTTTTGACGTCATCCCATTTCCGAGGATTATATACAGACGCCTTTAAAGAATCAATTTCAACAAAATTGATTCTTAGATTTTCTTTTCCCATTCGTTTTTTGAGAAAAGAACCAAGACACTTGAAGTTGCAACCAGTCTTCCTTATTTCCGATTAAAGAATAGAAAAGATCCATAACTAACCACTAGCGCTTAATTTCCTTCTCTTGAAGTTAGAAACTTAATCGCTCTTTACTCCTTACTCTTTACTCTTACCTAGTGGCTATTCTGTTGGATCTGATATATATAACTATATGATATTTGCTTCCACGACTGCATTGCTTATTATTCTATTCCTCTCTTCCGGGCGCTGTCAAATCTGATGGCTGAAAAAAATCAATGAGCCTTTGGGGGCTTTTGGCAAAGTTATTTCATCCACAAAGACAGAACATCAGCTAGTTCCTGCTCGTATCCCCTGTATCCATGATCGGCATCGCCGAGAATATGAGTCCCCGCTTTAGGCGAATTAGACAACGATCTTTTTGTTCTCTCCATTGTTTCCTCCACTGGGATAACCAGGGCTTCGTCTTTTCTGCCCATTACTGTATAGGCCGGAATTGTTATTCTTGAAAGAAGCGGCAACGTATCTTCGGGATTATGGAAGTTGAATATCGCAACTTTGGAATCCTTGCTCCCAAGACTAACGTATGCATTCGCAGAAAGATAGCACTCATCCCAAACGGGATGTGGCAATAGCTCATCTCCTTTGCCTTCTGAAATCATCCGTTTCGCCGTCTCGTTATCCTCATCATGACTCCCGTCCATCTTCGCGAGCCCGACCATGTCGGCAGGAGAAAGAAAGATAACCGAAGATATCCTCTCGTCGTTTCCGTTAGCGCAATAATACGCGACTTTCGGAGCGCCCAGGCTATGACCCTGGAGATGGATATCAGAAAAACCTCTTGATGCGACAAAATCCACCGCAGCAGCGATATCGATTTGGCTGTCTTCGAATTTCTCGTAAGCGTTCCCGATCCTGACAATGGTCCTCTTCCCGTCCACGATCTTAGTCAGATCCTTTATGAACTCGCACCCGCGGTTATTGAAGGTAAGGAAGGCGATGCCGTTCTTGGTAAGGGTTTCGGCAGTGGCATCAAGGAACTTGTTCTCGTAGAAATTGCCAGCCATCCCATGGACATGGACAAGAATTTTGCTGGTCGCCTCTTCCGGCTCATACAGAAGGCCGACCAGTTCAATTGAATCACGAGTGATGATCCGTTGAAATGAAGTTTTCATAATGTCGTTTCGATAAAGAATTTTTTTATTATCTCTTCGAATCCAAAAGCAAGCTTGGTTCCATTCTCAATTTCTTTTTTCGTTAGCCAAATCAACTCTTGGCCTTCGAGAAGATTGACGTCAGGAATATCGAAATTAACTTCACAGGTGAAGATGTGCTGCTCACAATCACGCTCATCTTCATAGATATGAAAGTGCTCGTGTCCTTGAAGAAGAAATGGTTTTCCTGTTCTGAGATCCAGAAGCTCTTCGGCTATTTCCCTTTCGACTGCTGCGACTGGATCCTCTCCTTCGTCGATATGTCCGCCCAAAAGATCGAGCATATTGGGAAAAGGAATGAAATCTTTGTCATCACGCCGAAAAAGTAAGACGGCCGTCTTTTCTGGATTATAAAAAATTATTCCGCAGCCTCTTTTTTTCATAATTTTTCTCTGTGTTAATGGTAGATCAAAGCTTGATTTTTGTCCAAAAATAAGGCAAAATTTAGCCATCACTAAAAAAGCTATTGATATGATATCATCAAATGTAAAACTCGTAGTTTTCGTCCCGACCTCGCATGCTGATTCCGTAAGAAAAGCGCTTGGCGAAGCTGGTGCTGGAAAGATCGGAAATTATGATTTCTGTTCTTTCTCTTCCCAAGGGATCGGAAGGTTCAGAGGAAACGAGAACTCGAATCCTACGATCGGGAAAGCTGGCGAGCATGAAGCCGTCAAGGAAGAAAGGATAGAGGTCATGGTGACAAGAGAAATCCTAAACGACGTCATTGAGAAAATGAAGGCCGCACATCCCTATGAAGAAGTCGCGTTCGATATTTATCCTTTAGAAAATTAATCCAGAATGAGTCGAAAATTTTTTGAAAGAATCGGATATGATGGAAATTTGGAAGACATATCAAGAAAAGTATGTCAGGATTTTAGCATCGGCGAGTTCGAGTCAAATGAATTGATCCTCGTCGGCTATGAGGATTTTAATTTCATATTGAAGACTGACAAGGGCAATTATGTCATCAAGGTTTTCGCGAACTCCAGAGAGGACGACGAATGCAAGCGAATCGTAGATGTCAATCTGGCGGCGATGGAAGGAGATGTCACCATTCCGAAGCTAATTAAATCCAGTTATGGATACTTGCATAGGACCACCATAGGCAGTTCGGATATGAGGATATGCGTTTTAGAATATATTGACGGAAAGAATCTATACGCCCTGAAACACAAGGCGAACGAAGATGAGATAAAATTTTTGTCCAGACAGGCGTCCTTGATAAATTCTCTCACGATCAATCCCCGATTCATTTATGACGGGTGGGCGATTACGAATTTTGCTCGCGAGTTCAAGAGAAAAGGAAAATATTTGGAAAAGGAGGACTTTGGAATAATCGAAGCCTTGCTCGAAGAATTCAATATGCTGGACATTGAGAATCTTCCTCATTGCTTTGTACATGGAGATCTCATCTCCCCAAACGTAATAAGAGAAAACACGGGAAGAATGTGGATAATTGATTTCGGTGCCTCCAATCGCTATCCGCGCATCCAGGAGCTAGCCGTCTTGGCATGCGACGTCTTGTTCATTGAGAACGACAAGATCAAAAGCGATAAGAATCTAGAAATAGCTCTGGATGAGTATCAGAAGACGGTGAAACTAACCGATAATGAGCTAGCTATTCTCCCTTTGTATGTTAGATTCGGTCACGCTATGCATGTCTTGTCGGCGAATTATGAAAAAGTCGCCAAAGAAAACCGCTCGAAGGAAAATGAATACTTTTTACGAATCGGACGAGCTGGCCTCAGGAATTAATCGTAAGAAATAAGATTATGGAAAACACAGAATTTCTAAAAAAATACCAGCAGCTCCAAGGCGGGATAATGTTGGATGAGATCATCGATCTGAAATATGCCAGGATCGGGATTTCCCATATCGACAGGGCAGCTTTTTGGAATTTCTCTTTGATCGATAGAAACATAGATAATAAAGAGCTTGAAGAAATCGAAAGCAGTATGAGATCCTTGGACAGGAAACCGACCGTCTATTTCGAAAACAGCGAAAATTTCAGTGAGACAGCGAACCTTCTGAAGCGCTTGGGATACGGAAAATCATTCGAAGATTCCTGGATGTTCTGGACGGGCGAAGAAATTTCCGATGACAGGTTCCATCAAGTCAAGAAAGTCAAAGACGAAGATGACTTGGCGATCTTCCTTGATACCTTCAATAACTGCTTCAGGAAAAACGATCCACAAAACCCATACGGCGAGCTGGGTGATTATCTGAAGGTAGCGGAAAAAGTCTGGAAGGATCTGCATCGTTCAAGCAGGATCGAATATTTCATCGCCTACAAAGACGACAAGCCAGTGGCCGTCGCCACACTGACGAATCGTGACGGTCTCGGCTATATCTCCAATGTCGGCTCCCTGAAAGAGGTACGTGGAGAAGGCTTTGGAAAATTAGTAACGCTTTATTGCGTGGACAAGTCGATAATAAACGGAAACGAAACACATTTTCTAGCTACGGAAGAAAACACCTATCCAAATGAATTCTATAAGCGAATAGGATTTGAAACTAGATTTACCGGGGTAGCATATTCTAAAGAACAATAAATAAATTCAATCAAAAATATGTTCAAAGACAAAGTTGTCATAGTAACCGGCGCATCAAGCGGCATCGGAGCTGAAACTGCCTTGGCCTTTGCCACGGTAATTTCGAATATCCTAAAGGAAGCGGAAAATGGTTTGAAGGAAAACATGAACCTGTCATAACCAAAGAAGTCTTCGATCTGGCTCAGGAACAATTGAAGAGGGATCGGCTCGTAAGAGACAGCAAGGAATTCGCCTTCACCAAGCTCCTCACTTGCGGAATCTGCGGATCGGGCATAACCGCCGATGAAAAATACAAGAAACTGAAAAACGGAAACACCGCTTCATATATCTACTACGGATGCACTCGTTCGAGAGATCTTTCCTGCAAGCTGGGGTATATCCGGGAAGAAGAACTGATCAAGCAGATGCTTCGGATAGTCGACAAGATCGATATCAATGAAATCGGCCTCAAGAAGCAGTTTGAGGAAGAAGTGATGAGATACAACAGATTCCAGATTTCCGTCCTTGAAATGAACGGCAAGGAAAAAAAGATAGACAAGAAAAAGGAGTTCGATATCAAGGCCTATGCAAAATATATCCTGGCGGAAGGAAAAATAAATGAAAAAAGGGAATTATTGGCCAGCCTCAAAAGCAGGCTGGTTTTGGGAAAGGATAAGAAATTAACACTCAAAAAAGATGAAACCGCCATAGGATTATAAAAAATTGATTTTTGTTCTTTAAAATGTATAATTAACATACAATCTAGCCTAAACTCAGGCCTTAATGGCTCGGGCATGGCTTAATAATAAATCTCACGTGAATAGAAACGGTCTTCTGACCGGCGCTTATTCACGTGAGTCAATGGCTCGAAAGAGTTATTGGGCAGTCCCGAAAGGGTTCTGTCGCCTGGTTCGGAAGACCTTTTGTGTACCCAAAAAACTATTTTTGTAATTTCTAATAAACAATAAAAATGAATATTATTCAAAAGTTGGCTGAAAAATACAAGCAGTCAAAACAGAAGAAGGAAGGATTGAAATCTTTTGAAAAGATACTTATTGAAGCTGTGAAAGATGGAAAATTGACCGGAAGTGAAATAGCTCAATTAGAAAAAGATAAAGAAAATTTAGGAATAAGCGAGGAAGATATGAAAAAATTCAAAATCAACGCTTATCTTACAGCCTTTCAAAATTCAAAATCAGATGGAAAAATGACAGATGATGAAGAGAAGGAATTGGAAAAAATCCAAAAATATCTTCAGATATCGGATGAAAACATCATTGCGACAAAAGCGGAATTATCAAAATTAAGATTGCTTAATGAAATTCAAAAGGGTAATGTTCCTGAAATTCAGGTCGCAAGCCTGATAACTCAAAAGGGAGAAAAGGTTTATTGGAGCGAACCTTCCAGCTTAACAGAAGAAAAAGTGATACGTAGAGGCTATGAAGGAGGCTCCCAAGGATTCAGCTTTCGCGTAATGAAGGGAGTGACTTATCGAGTGGGAGCACACAAAGGAAACTTAATAACGGAAACGGGAATGGTTTCCGTAAGCACGGGAGATTTCATAATCAGCAACAAGAGAATCGTCTTCAGGGGAAATGCTAAATCATTTTCCATCAAATTGGATAAGATTCTGGATGTCCAATGCTATTCAGATGGCATAAAAATATTCGAAAACAATAAATCAAATCCGAGACTGATCCAGTTTTTTAACAACAACAATGGGGATGTGGTCGGATCAATCCTTTCTTATTCAATAAATAATTACCAAGCCTAGATGAAAAAACATTACGACAGCATTAATGATCTTATCAAAAATGAATTGAATAATGCAGAGGAGATGAAGGGCTCAGAATTAATGAATAAACTGTCCGGTGTCAAAGAAAGGGGCTATTGCAACCGAGCAGAATTTATTGATATATGCATGTGGAAAAGTGCCAGGCCGAAAAGACATTATCTTGAAAACACGGAAGAGAAAATCATTGAGATAACAAAGAAAGTTTTTGCCACCAAGCTAGAAAAAAGAAAGATGGAATTGCTTACAAAATTAAAGGGCGTGTCTATTCCTGTCGCTTCAGCTATCCTGACTGTAACCGATCCTAAAGACTACGGGATAATAGACATCAGAGTTTGGCAAATACTTCATCTGTATGATTCTGTTAAAGACAATCCAAAAGGAAAATCCTTTGATTTCAATAATTGGTACAACTATCTCATGAAATTAAGATATTACGCCAAAAAATTCAATGTTGACGCTAGGGATATCGAAAGAACGATTTTTTATCATCATAGGAAAATACAAGAAGGAAATCTATACGGCTGATGATAGCGAGGCAACATAAAACCGCCAATCATTGGCGGTTTTATGTTGCTTTTTTAGTTCTAGTTCGAATCCCATTCTCTAGTCCCCTTTTTGAGAAAAAACGCTCTCGAAAAAATGGCTAGGATAAGCCTCTCGGGTCACCCTCGATACTAAAAGCTTGATGCGGAGAGGCAGGGATTCGAACCCTGGGACCGGTGTTACCCAGTCAACACATTAGCAGTGTGCCCCTTTCGACCACTCAGGCACCTCTCCAAAAACTATAATCAATTCTAAAACCTTTTGAAAAAATAGTCCAGCGGTCATAAAAAAAGGCGGCCGCAAGGATAATTGATCCAGGCGGCCGCGTAAAGACTGAGAAAACAGCCTAGACTGCGATCTTGCGCAATCCCAAAATCGGGATTTTCTCCTCAGGATCACACTTGACTATGGTCATGCAAGATCCGAACGTGCACACGACCGGGCAGTCCCCATCGGAAAACCTACTCCCCCAACAAAGAGTCGCTCCGGTTGTGTCCAGGCACTCATGAGGAAAATTATTCTTATTTCCAGTTCGTTTCATGTGATACAGTATCTCCATGAGCAGCCTGACCATCAGCGTTATCTCATAATCCTTCACAGCATAGGCACCTTCGGGAATTTCCTCCGGATTCGGGGAAATCTCAACCCATACGGCATATGGCACTTCTTTCGGATTGTCCGCAATATCGCCGAAATCGCCGCCAATGCGTTCTCCGGCATTGAAATATTCGCGGCAGACCCCAAAAACAGCAGAAAGAGAAATCCCGAGCGGCACCGCGATGAGCCAATATTTGCGACCGTCTCGCGGATATTTGGGAACCGTAATTCCTGAAAAATCCGCTTCCAGGTCGAAATATTCCCGATAGATCCGAATCCATGTGCGCAGCCTCTTCTCGACGGTTCTATTAAGACCGAGCATATCCCCGATATTCCCCATCATAAAACAGCCTCCGTTGCTATATTTTCCAAAGAACCAGCATTGCCGACGATAAACACACTTTTATTTACTATACGCCTCTGACGCACAAAAAGTTGCAAAATAAAAACCTGCCAAAAACAGGGTGATAAAGGTTTATTTTCAATAATATTAAAGTCGTGAGGGCGTGCGACCGAATCCCATGTTTGAACACGTTAGTGGTCGCCTTCGCAACCTTGGCGGACTTTGTCCGCCGAAGTCCGCTATGGCGACCGAAGGCGGAAGCGGTGAGATTCGAACTCACGGTACCGTTTCCGGTACGACAGTTTTCAAGACTGTTGCCTTCAACCACTCGGCCACGCTTCCCTAATACTTCTTTTTGATTATTATATTTTCTTGCGCTTTTGTCCAGCTAAGCGGCAATTATTGCAATAGATCGCATTTTGAAGATTCGTGGTATAATTTCTGTGTAATCTCTTTGCCTATGCAAATGTATATTGAAGATTTCCATTCACAGTCTCAAAAAAAAGATATCCTTCCGCCGGAAAAGCAGGAGCTTATCGACGACAACGGAATGATGGAAGAAAAACTGATTGGCGCTCCGCATGAAGGAGTCATAGAAAAACATCCGTATGACACGCTCATCCATTGGAAAGCGCCTGAGTTCGAGATGGTCGAACGCGACAACAAATGGCTCATCTATGTCACGATATCCCTCATCCTGATCGTTGCCTATGCCATATATACCAACAGCATCATCATGGCCATAACCTTCATCCTGCTCGGGATCGTCGGATACATGCACTTCGAGCGCGAACCGCGCATCCTGACTTTCCGCATCACGCCGGACGGAGTGGCAGCCGGAAGGGAGCTCTATCTTTTTTCCAATATCAGCTCCTTTTGGATATTCTATGAGCCGGAAGGCAAGAAGCTCATCAGTCTCCACACCAACAGCTACCTGACGCCTTTCGTGCATATGCCCATCCATGAAGAGGACCCGGTCGAAATCCGCGAAGTGCTCCTCAAATACATCCCGGAAGTGAAGCAGGAACCTGGAATAGTCGACGCCTTCGAAAGGCTGCTAGGGATATAGCCATTATATTGAAAACATAAAACAGTCCCGCCTAGGCGGGACTGTTTTTCTTGTGTCCTCGGGAGGAATCGAACCGCCGACCTTCTGGACCGCAACCAGACGCTCTATCCACTGAGCTACGAGGACATGGAATATCAACTTCATCTATCCTAACTCAGAGCACGGATAAAATCAATACTTCCTACTTTGGGCCTCCTGATTTATACTTAAACCACATGAGAAAACCTGACGAAAAACTGACATCCGTCCTGCGCCTCAACCCGCGACAGGAAAAGGCCCTTAAGAAACTGTGTCTCGTCACGATCCAGGATCTTTTGCTGCACTTCCCTTTCCGCTACGACGATTTTTCCAATATCGTCACCATTTCCAAAGATTATCTCGGGCAGATCATCACTGTCGAAGGAACCGTTTCGAAAATCAAGAGCCGGCGGATATTCCCCCGCCGCATGACGATAACGGAAATATTCATTCAGGATTCCGAGGACAACACGCTAAGGTCCGTCTGGTTCAACCAGGCCCTTTCGCTTTCCGGAATCAAAGAAGGGATGACCATCCGCGTTTCCGGCAAGCTGGCCATAGACCAGAAATTCTTTTCCATGTCCAATCCGTCATTCGAAAGAGCCGGACGCGCTGCGACGAATACGGGCTGCCTGGTGCCAGTCTATCCGGAAACCGACGGGATCACCTCCAAATGGATCCGCTGGCAGATGAAGAACATTCTGGGATATGCCCAATATCTGGAGGATTTCGTTCCGGAAGAGACCCGGAAAAGGCTGCATCTTTTCAGTTTCAAGTCCGCTTTGAAACAGATCCATTTCCCGGATGATAACGAGAAATTGATGATTGCCCAGAAAACTTTCGCTTTCCGGGAGATGTTCCTGATCCAGATAAAAGCGCTCCAGACGAAAATGGCTTGGGACGGGAAAAAAGCGATCAGCATGAAGCATGCCAAACAGCTGACGGACAACTTCATAGCCAAACTGCCTTTCACTCTGACCGGCGCCCAAGAGAAGGCCTATCACGAGATATTGAAAGACCTCGAAAAGCCCAGCCCGATGAATCGCCTTCTAAACGGGGATGTCGGAGCTGGAAAAACAGTCGTCGCGGCCATCGCCGCCCTGCAAGCCGCCGCTGCCGGACAGCAGGTCGCCATCATGGCTCCGACTGAAGTCCTGGCGCGCCAGCATTTCGAAAGCTTCTGCAGGATATTCGCCGATCGTGATTTCAGCATCGCCCTTCTGACAAATTCATACAAACTGCTATCGAAAAAACCAGCGGGAAATATTTCCGACAGCTGCATTGAGAAACTACCTAGGAGCGACCTGCTCGAAAAGATCTCATCCGGCGAAATCGACATCATCATCGGTACGCACGCCCTCATCCAGAAAGACGTCAGCTTCGGAAAGCTCGCGCTGGTCATCATCGATGAGCAGCACCGCTTCGGAGTAGCGCAAAGATCGGCGCTTCAGGATGAGACAATGGGATTGAAAGATGGAAGCAGAAAAACGATCCCCCACCTTCTCACCATGACCGCCACGCCCATCCCAAGGACTCTGGCTATCGCGTATTTCGGAAGCCTCGAGCTTTCCATCCTCGATGAAATGCCCAAGAACAGGAAACCGATCACGACAAGAATCGCCCAACCGAAACAGCAGAGGGAGATTTATGACTTCATCCGCAGCGAAGCCGGAAAGAGACGGCAGGCTTTCATCATCTTCCCTTTCGTCGAGGAATCAAAATCCATGACCGAAGTCAAGGCTGCCATAACGGAACACGGAAGGCTGGCTGAAGAAATATTCCCTGAACTGAGGCTCGGCCTTCTTCATGGAAAGATGAAAGCCAAGGATAAAGAGGAAGTGATGAAGAAATTCAAAGACAAGGAATATGATATCCTCGTTTCCACTTCTGTCGTGGAAGTCGGCATCGATATCCCCAATGCCACTGTCATGCTGATCGAGAATGCCGAGCGTTTCGGCTTGTCGCAGCTTCACCAATTCCGCGGACGGGTCGGAAGAGGAGAACATCAATCATATTGCTTCCTTTTCACCGATTCGGCCGATCCTGAGAGGCTTCGCGTCATGGAAGAAACCACTGACGGATTCAGGATATCCGAACGCGATTTGGAACTCCGCGGTCCAGGTCAGTTTTTCGGACGGGTCCAATCAGGGCTTCCGGATATCGCTATGGAAAACCTGGCCAACATGAAACTCATCCGAATATCGAGAGAGGAAGCGAAAGGAATCGTGTCGGAAGACCCGCAACTCAAAAAGCATCCCGCCCTTCGGGATGCCATCAGAAAATTCCAAGAAGAAGTGCATATGGAATAGATCAGCCTATGTCATGCGCTTTGATCGCCTGTTCATACATCTCAAGCAGCTTGCCGGTCGAAACCGAAGCAGTATATTCCTCCCTAGCAATCCTTGCGGAAGCATCGCTGAAACGCTGACGCAGAAGGTCATCCTCAGCCAGTTTCAATACCGCTTTTGAAAATTCTTCTTCATTCTCTTTCACCAGAAAGCCGTTAGCGCCGTCCTCTACCAAACTGCTGACACCCGTAGCTGAAACGGCCACGATCGGAAGACCGGAATACATCGCTTCGGTTATTATCATTCCCTGCGTTTCGCTTTTGGATCCATAGACGAAGATATCGGAAGCCGCATAATAGTCCTTCATGTCATTCTCACCGACCAGTCCGGCGAAAATGACCCTGCCCTCCACTCCGTTTTTCCTGCAGAGATCCTTGAGGCTGTCAGCAAGATACCCGTCTCCCGCAACCAGGAACCTTGTCCGGTTGTTTTTTTTGAGCACCGGGAAAACCGAATTGAAAACGAACTCGACATTCTTTTCCGGCGTCAACCGGGAAACCAGCAAAAGAACCGCCTCATCGTCAGCAATGTTATATTTCTGCCTGATTTTCTTCCTATCAGGATTCCGGAACTGTTCTTCATCCACTCCAGTCGCGATCGGTTTCATTTCTTTCCTGACTCCCCACCCTTTGAGGATGGGAATTATCGAATCGGTCGGCACAACGACCCGGTCCGCCTTATTGGCATAGCTGACCGCTTTCCTGGTCATATATTCCATCACTAATTTCTTCGGCAGGAAAGGAACGAAGGCGGCATACTGATCATAGAGGGTGTGCCAAGTGAAAACAAGCGGGATCTTTTTCTTTTTCGCCCATCTGGAAGCGGAAAATCCCAAAAGATTGGGATGCTGGGAGTGAATGATGTCCAGATTGAGTTTCTTTATGATCTTGTCCATCTCGATGGAATGAGGAACAGCCAAAGGAAAGCGGAATCTGAATTCCGTGTCGATCGAAGGATAACGGAAAACGTTCGGATTCTTGTCATCAAATTCCTTCCATAAAGGGGCGAAAATAAAAACGGAGTGTCCCCGTTTCTCGAGCTCCTTCCTGAAAGATTCCACCGATTTGGAAACTCCATAGGGATTGGGCAGATAGTTGTTGGTGAATATGGCGATATTCATAGGCTTTCTAGTTTTCTTCGATGAATTTGAGTATATCTTCAAAGACGTGCTCGTTTCTGATGTCGGAAATGAACGTGTGATAGGCGCGTTTGATGTGCTTTTTCTTTTTTATTTTCGATCCGATACGCGCATAGATCTCTTCTGCACTTTTCCTGTCGATGATATTGTCTATCTCGGATTGCATGATAAAGCTCGGCTGGGTCACCTCCGACAATTTCTCTCTGGCATGCCGCACCAGATGAAAAACCTCCAGAACGCTTGCGATGGGATATCTCCGGTATGCGGTGCGCCTGGTGATGCTCTCGGAAAATCCGAAAGAAGGAGGATAGGCTTTTTTCGCATATTTCTTGAAAGGCGCTATCATTCTCAAGACAAAAAACAGGAACTTTTCCATACGGAGCCTGTATGGCATCGCCATAAGCGTAAGCGACGTTACGCCTTTTTTCTCCCTGGCCACCATCATAGCCAGAACTGCCCCGATCGATGTCCCGATGATATGGACCTGGTCGTATTTTTGGGCAAGCTCATTGTATGCTTCCTCGACGCTTGCGAGCCAATCTTCCCATCTGACATTTTCCAAATCTTCCGGAACAGTGGCGTGGCCTTTGAGTATGGGGCCTGAAACCGCATATCCGTTTTCATTGAGATATGTTCCAAGGCGGCGAAGCTCATAGGGAACAGCTGTCCAGCCATGCACAAGCAGGACCGCCTTGCCGTTTGCTCCCTCGAAAAAGAACGACTGACTGATCAGATGCTTTTCTTTTTCATATAGGGATTCGAGATTATTAAAAGCAGCGTCCTTATCCTTTCCTATTTTTATTCTTGTGATCCTTTCTGGCATATTTAACATTTATTTTTCATTACGGAAAAATAGCTAGATTCTATTTTTATCAAAAAATCCCCCCGCCTGCTTCTTTTTATAAAGCGAAATGGCAACAAATGAAAATATTGCGATAATGAAAATGATCCACCCTGCCCAACTGATGTATTGTTTGATTTCACGCCACAAATAGCCATAGAAATATCCCATCGCCACCAAGGCGCTGCTCCAGATTACTCCGCCGAGAAAAGAATACTTCACGAATTTCTTGAAATCCATTTTGACGATGCCGGCAGCAGTGAACGTCGCCCAGCAAAGCCCGGTTGTTGCCTTTACGGCGAAAATGGTCTTCCCCCCGTGATGCTCGAAATATTTTTCCATCTTTTTAACAAGCGGTTCCGTGATTCCCATATACTTCCCAACATTCCTCACGAACCCGAGTCCCCAGTGATAACCCAAGCCATAGAAAATGATATCGCCGATCATATCGCCAGCGATTGAAAAAACGAGCACTACGGCGAAATTGAAAGCGCCAAGAGCTGCCAGCATCGCAGCGATGATGGTCACGACCGGTCCTTCGATTATCATGAGCGGCAGCATGCCCCAATAGCCGTAGTGTTGAAGGAAATGAAAAATTGTCTGTCCTGTCTGTTCCATATATGACTCAATTCTATCCTATCTGTGAAATTTATCAAACAAAAAGAACGAAAAGGCACCCGGAATTTCAGGGTGCCTTTTGGATCGTACCGCGTATGGGATTCGAACCCATGATTTCCAGGATGAAAACCTGGCGTCCTAGACCAGACTAGACGAACGCGGCAGCATTAAAGCAAAAAGACGATTAGTCCTATTCGCCTTAATGGATGATAACACAAAGGAAAAATATGTCCAGCCTCCCGATAAACCATCCTTGCTTTTTTCGGTTATTTGTGCTAGAATGTAAAGTCGTACCTTAAAAATCAGCTGGAGGATTTTTCGTTGATAATAGGCAGGGACGAGCCGTATGAGATGTCTTGTTATCTCAACAGGCTCCGATTGGCATTGAGGCCTCTGGATAAAACAATCCTAACGGACAACGAGACATTCGTCCTTTTGAATGAGCTCGGTCCGGAAAATCAAAAGGAGCATATTATGAAAGTTGCTTTGGTTTTGACGGCTGGCGTCAAGAGCAAGATGTTTTGGGGAAGCTTCCAACTCCCCTTTTTCTGCAACTGGCCAACCATAAAATGGTTCGGCCGATTGTTTGGTTGGAAGCTGGTCTATTTAGATCAGCTCAAGACCGAAACCGTCTGCCGCCTGGAAAAGGCTTATAGCCTTTTCCAGAACGGAGTCATAGGCCTGATTTTCGTTTCAGGAGGAGGGAAAACGAACAGCGCCAAGCTGATGAAAGACTGGCTGACTGGTAAAGGACTTCCTCCCGAGTCCATCCGTACTGACGACAAGTCAGTCAGCACCGCCACCAATGTGGCAGCCTTCGCTGGGTTCATCAAGAATCTAGATGGCTTTGGCGAGGAAATCGTGGTTTTCTTGGTTTCGAGCTGGTACCACACCGGCCGAGCCAGGAAGTTTTTCGAAAAGATCCTCCGCGATGTCACAATTATTGAGATCAAGGCATATCCGCCATTGTCGTGGGAGTGCCTAAAAGAGGAATACTTGTATAATCTGTTGAGCGAGCCATTCAAAAGATTGGTTTCGCTTAGCAGCGGCTTATTGGGCTTTTTCGACAAGATCGAGAAGGCATCCCGCTGAGTTGCCACCGGGCGGTCTGCGTATGCAGGCTGCCCGGTTTTTTATTTTTGCAATTATCTTTCCGATATAGTAGCCTTAACTAAGACATATATTCATCTTCTAATAATATCTATGCTAATCCTCGGAATCGAAACTTCATGCGACGAAACGGCGGCGGCTGTCATCAACGCGTCCGACCATGGGATCGAGGTCGTTTCCAATGTCGTGTCATCGCAAGTCAAGCTGCATGCCGAATGGGGCGGCGTCGTTCCTAATCTCGCGGCAAGAGAACACCTCAAGAACATCCTGCCCGTAATAAGCAGCTCGCTTCAGGAAGCGAATATCGTTCCGGAACAGCTAGATCTGATGGCAGTGACGAGCGGCCCGGGACTCATCCCAGCCCTTCTCATCGGGACGACTGCCGCCAAGACGCTCGCCTATCTCTGGAAAAAGCCATTGATCGGGATCCACCATATCGAAGCGCATATATATGCCAACCTCATATCCGGAAATTCCGATTCAAAAGAGGAACTGAAATTTCCGGTTCTGGCGCTGGTCGTTTCAGGCGGGCACACCCAGCTCATCCTCATGAAAGAACATTTGAGATATGAAATTGTCGGTCAGACGCTTGATGACGCTGTCGGCGAAGCTTTCGACAAGGTGGCCAGGATCCTCGATTTGGGATATCCCGGCGGACCGATCGTTTCTAAGTATGCCGACAGCTTCAAAACGGATGCGGAAAGCAAGGAGTGGCTGGGAATGAGATTCCCCCGCCCGATGTTCGACTCCAAGAATTTCGATTTTTCATTTTCAGGACTGAAAACTGCTGTCCTTTATGCTGTCAAAAGCAATCCGCAAATACTTTCTAGTGAAACACTGAAAAAAGAAGCCTGTTTTCAATTCCAGGAAGCGGTCATCGACACGCTGATTCACAAGACACTTGGCACAGTGGAGAAATACGGCGTCAAGACCGTCATGCTGGCCGGAGGAGTAAGCGCCAACAGCGAACTGCGGGCGCGCCTTGGAACAGCGATCAAGAACAGGTTCCCTAACATCGGATATATCATTCCTAATATCAGCTATTCGGGAGACAATGCCGCCATGATCGCGGCGGCGGCATACTATCGCTGGAATTCATTGGAAGACAAGGAGGCATTGGAAGAAAGCTGGAAAACGCTCGATGCGGATGCCAATATGAGCCTGTCCTAGAAAATTTAGGCATATGAGGCTTGCGCAGTTGTTATGCCAGCTAGCTAATGCGGCAACCAAAAACCAGCCAACGCTAATCGGATATAATTTAATCATCATGCTTTTCAAATCTTTCCTCTATGGAATACTCGCCGCCTTGGGAGCGCTCGTCGTAGAGCTCGGCATCCTTTCTTTTTTCTTCGACAGCTATTTTTCAGGCGCCAATGCCGGATATTCCACATCCGTATCTTTTCTTCTTGTTGCCGCCATACTCGAAGAAATATCCAAGGCGCTGTTCGTTTTCAAATTGAACGCTCAGGAAAACAATGTCCTGAAGCCATACCTGGCTGCCATGCTTGTCGGATTGGGATTTTTCGCTGCTGAATTTGCCCTCAAACAACCGCTGTTTTCGAACGGCTCGATCATTCAGTCAACCGGAGTCCTTTTCGTGCATGTATTCACGACGTTCATCCTGGGCTATGCCCTTTGGAAAGCGCCGCGGAAAAGGACCGCCCTGATTGCGATGACAGCCTTGAATATCGCCCTTCATTTCGGATATAATATCCTAGTGCTCAGCTATTCCTAAATCCGCCTTGCCAAATAATCACAATCCGATATAATTCAACTATACGAAATAAATAACTAAAAACGCTATGACAAAAATAAAAAAATCCTTTTTTGAAAGACTGACCGGAGCAAGCGCGCTTGAGGAAAACTCGTATGAAATCGAAAAGACCATTCATCCGACTGGGAATATGTATGAGGAACGGGAAACCGAGATGTTCATAAATTCAGCCACTCCGACCAGCCAGCAACCGGCAAGGGAAGAAAGCATAAGCATCAACACTGACGACAGCGAGGGCCAGCTGACTATCGACGTCTACCAGACCGACACCGACATCGTCATCAAATCGACCATCGCCGGGGTGAAGCCTGAAGATTTGGATGTGTCCATCAACAACGACATGCTGACAGTCCGAGGAGAAAGGAAGAATGACGAGCAGGTCCCGGAAGAGAATTATTATTACCAGGAATGCTATTGGGGAACATTCTCCCGTTCGGTCATCCTGCCAGTCGATGTAGTTTCAGACAAGATCGAAGCTTCCATGAAGAACGGGATACTGACAGTCAGGATGCCGAAGGCCACCAACAACCGCCTGAAGAAGATCCAGGTCCGCGGATTCTAGCAGGAAAAAAGCATTATCGTTAGAAATTCATTCCCCCTGTCCCCTTTCCGGAACAGGGGGCTTTCATTTTGCGGCAAATCGTTGATTCAGGACGGCTTTTGGTATATCCTTAACATATGAAGATCAAATATCTTTTTTTATTTGTTTGCCTTTTCTCGGTATTCGGCAGTTCGGCAGCAAGGGCTGAAACTTTCGAATTGGGATTCCTGTCACCTCAGGACATTATCAAGCTGTCGCAGCCTATCGATTTCAAGCTGGGTGATTCTTCATATAAAGCGACGATTGCGGATGTCAGCGCGTGGCTGAAACAAACCGATTCGCTCAGCTATGATCCCGGCTATTCTTCCGAAATAGAGAATACCCGTTTCTGCAAATACCGGAAATCGATGCTATGCGACCTTTCCTTCGATATCAAAAGGGAATCGCATATCCGCAAAAAGACACTGGTCGAACTGGATAGCGCCGCCGTTTCGGAATTCGTTTCCAATCTGGCGTTCAAAACTGACAAGGAAGCTGAGAACGCTAGATTCAAGCTGGAAAACGGGAAAGCATCGGCTTTTTCGATGGGAGAGGAAGGAATCAAGATCAAGGAAGACGAAGTCACAAAATCGATCGTGGAATACGTCAGGAATCGGACAAGTGACTTGGACGGGACCCAGGAAGCTATCAGTCTTGCCTATGACAAGATAAAGCCGGAGGTTCCGATCCAGTCGATCGACAGCATGGGCATAGACACGCTCTTAGGAGAAGGGCGCTCCAATTTCAGAGGCTCTCCCAGGAACAGGATCGCCAATATCAAAGTCGCGACAGCCAGATTCGACGGGGTGATGATAAAGCCGGGCGATGAATTCTCCTTCGTGAGCATACTTGGGCCCGTGGACGAAGAGCACGGGTATTATCCGGAGCTCGTCATCAAGAAAGACAAGACGGAACCGGAATTCGGGGGCGGAATCTGCCAGGTATCGACCACCGTTTTCAGGGCCGCCATCTATTCTGGATTGGAAATAACCGCCAGAAGGAACCATGCCTATCCCGTAAGCTATTACAGCCCGCAAGGGATGGATTCGACCGTATACATACCCAAGCCGGATCTCAAATTCAAAAACAATACCCCGGGATATATCCTCGTGCAGACCAAATTCGAAGGCACCGAGCTGATTTTCGATTTCTATGGAACCAGCGACGGCAGGCAGACGAACGTAATCGGACCGAAAATACTGGAACGGAATCCGGACGGGTCGATGAAGACTACTTTCACCCAGGAAGTCACTGACAAGGACGGGAACGTCATCCAGAAAGATGTTTTCAACAGCAGCTACGAATCGCCTTCCAAGTTCCCTCACCCGGCGCCGGATGGCGTCCTCACCGAAAAACCGAAAGGCTGGTCGGATCGGGAATGGAAGAAATACAAAGCGGAGCACAACCTGCCATAAGCAGCCTTGTTGACTCGCGGCCTTTTATTTGCTACGATATCAACGTTATTTTCAAAGCGGAAATCAAGCGCCCATAGCTCAGTTCCCACACAAGGTGGACAGGGTCCGAGCATACCTATATGCTATAGGCAGGTTCCGTTCCAAATCCAATATTATGCGCCCATAGCTCAGTTGGTAGAGCAGTTGCCTCTTAAGCAAACGGTCCCAGGTTCGAGTCCCGGTGGGCGCACGGATATCACGAAACATGCAACCAGGAGCATGCCAGGATGACATGTTTCCAGTTGCGTGTTTTGATATACGGAGATATGCGCCGGTAGCTCAGTGGATAGAGCAGTAGCCTTCTAAGCTATTGGTCGCAGGTTCGATTCCTGCCCGGCGCACAGACACAAGCCGGTTTTTTGCGCTGAAAATAAAGAAAATACGAGGAGCAAATTCCTGATAAGGATAATCCTGTTTACGGCAGCAATATTGCTGTTCTTACTGAGGAGTCCTCTTTTTTAAACCCGGCACTAGCTCTTTCGAGCATGGCGCCTTTCTTTTTACCCTGATCGGCCCGAGCCCTTGAACAATCTGAAAAACCGTGCTAACTTGATAAAGTGCATTTTTCAGCATGGCGAGTATCGTCTATCGGTAAGACATCGGTTTGTGGTACCGAGAAGCTGGGTTCAACTCCCAGTACTCGCCCCAAGGATTGAAATCCTCGTTTTCGGACAAAGAGAAAGGCCGTCCCGCGGTTATGCGGTACGGCCTTTTTTGACAGGAATAAAGGGAAGTTATTCCTTCTTGACGAGCGGAATCGCGATATCGTCGCCACAAGCGTCTTCAGGACAGGCTCCGAAACCGATCCTGCCATCGCAGCGCACCAGAGCAACCATCCGCTCTACATATCCATCAGGAACAAAGAAGGAAGATGTCATGAGATATGTTCCAGGAAAAAGATACGCACCATGGGTCTCGTAATGCGCTATCTCTGCTATCACGAGTTCCACTGCACTTGGGATCCGATATCCCACAGCAAATAACCCGTTCAGAAATTCGTTAAACATCCCCATTCTGCGTCCTACGCATATGCGCGTCTTACGCATAAGAAAAGATACTGGTGATTCAATCATCTCACCCACAGACCATGGACGATTCACCCACCAAGGAGCTACTCGGGAATCGAAAAACACCGCATTATCGTGCAGGTCGTAAATGGTTAGGCCAGTATCCAGCCCAAAAACTCGAACAAGATGATGATCAGCGTCATAATCGGATATACCGATTACTGGAAACATATCCTTCCTCCACTGCTATGATTTAGAGAACTATACGCTACAACTTAGCATATCCTTAATTTTTTTTCAATACCAAAAAAGACCCTTTTGGAGCCTTCTTCGGTGAATTTGTCACTATATCTTATTATTGATCGGCTTCTCCTTAATTCGAGCTATTATTCGCGTCTGCCGGCCTTATTTGGATGTTCTGAGCCGTCACGCTGCCGTCCTGGCTCTCTGACCCGGAAACCATCACCTGCTGCCCTGCTGCCAAATCTGAGGCTGTCCCCGGATCGGTCTTGCCGACCGAAGTCGAATCTGAGAAATATATAACCTTGGTGCTACCGTCTTGGAGCTTGATGGTGATGCTTTTGTCATCTTTGGAAAGTATTGATCCTCCCAGGAAGCCGCCTCCTTGGCGATTCCCGTTTCTCACGGCGCCTTGCGCCTGACCCTGCTGCTGAGCCTGCCCTTGACCGCCTCTAGCGCCTCCCTGAGCGAAATTGCCGCTTTTCATAAGCCCAGCTGCCGGAGATTTGCTTTTCTCATATCGCGTCCCTCCATAGAACATTCCTGCACCGACGACGATCACGATTATCGCCGATATGATGACTTGTTTGTTTTTCATAGATTTATCTATTTAATTACTTGATTCACAATATTTTAATCATTATCATTCCTTTTCTGTCATTCCCGCGCGACCGAAGGAAGTGCCCTTGTGGTAAAGGCGGGAATGACAATCATTTTTTATTCGTAACGGAGCGCTTCAATCGGACTCAGATTGGCGGCGCGGCGCGCCGGATAGAACCCGAAGATGATTCCGACTCCGGCAGAGACTCCGAAGGCCAGAAGCACCGAAGAAAGCGAGACTTGGGCGGTCAGGCTTATCAGTTTGGAAATCACCAACGATGCCAGCCAACCCAGAATGATTCCGATTCCGCCACCGAGAAAAGTGAGGATGACCGCCTCAGTCAGGAACTGGAGGTTGATATATATTTTCCTGATGCCGACCGCTTTCCTAAGCCCGATTTCGCGCGTTCTTTCCGTCACCGTAGTGAGCATCATGTTCATAATCCCGATTCCTCCGACCAGGAGAGAAATCCCGGCAATGGAAGACAGCAGCATCGTGAATGTTCCGGTAATGCTTGAGGCAGTCGCTATGATATCGTTCTGATTCATCAAGCTGAAATCAGCCTGTGTCGAATCAGATATTTTATGACGGCGCAGAAGCAGTTCCGTTATCTGACTCTGCACGGTTGTCATATATTGCTGATCAGCTGCCGCTACGCTTATATTGTTGACATATGAATTTCCCGACAAATAATGCTGGGCAGTCAGAAGCGGGACATACACGATGTCGTCCTGATTGTTGAATCCGGATCCCCCTTTGGCAACCGTGACCCCGATGACTTTGAAATCTATGTTGTTTATGCGGATAGTCTGTCCGACTGGATCGGCATCCGTCCCGAACAGATCCTCACTGGTCGTCGGCCCGATGACCGCGACCTTGGCAGAACTTTTCAGCTGCGAATCGCCGAAGAACGATCCCGATCCGATAGCGACATTCCTAGCCGCCAGATAGTCGGCATTAGTTCCGATTATCTGGGTATTGGTGTTGTTTCCCTTGGCTGTCACCTGGTAGCGTTTCGAAACCGATGGAGCGACCGCGCTTATATTGGCAATTTCGCTTTTGATAGCATCAGCATCATCAGTAGTCAGCGTTTCGGAGCTTCCTCCTCCCTGGCTTATGCCTCCCACTCGTTGGGAACCGGGAGAGATGATGATGAGGTTGGATCCGATCGATTCTATATTCTTGGCAATCGAATTCTGGGCGCCCTGCCCAACAGCAACGAGCGCTATGACTGAGGCAATCCCGATCACGATTCCAAGAATGGTGAGTCCTGATCTCACTTTGTTGCCGGCCAAAGACCAGACGGTCTCTTTGAACAAATCTCCTATCATAATTTTATATCACATGATCATTAGGCTTGTTAGGAGCATCTCTCTCCACTAATCCATCCCTGATCTGGATTATCCGATTGGCGCAATCGGCAACATCCATCTCATGCGTAATGAGGATTATGGTATGGCCCTTCCGATTGAGTTCACGGAAAGCATCCATGATTATCTTACTGGTCTTGGTGTCCAGGTTCCCGGTCGGCTCGTCAGCCAGAATTATGGACGGGTTATTGATGAGCGAACGGGCTATCGCCACGCGCTGCATCTGTCCGCCTGACAGCTGATTGGAAAGGTTCATGAACTTGCTTTCCTCCATGCCAGCATATCTCAAGCATTCCTTGGCTCTCTTGTTCCGCTCTTCCATAGTCATACCGGAATACAATAAAGGCAGCATGACATTCCGAAGAACCGTAGTCCTAGGCAGCAGGTTGAAAGCTTGGAAAACAAAGCCTATCTTGTTCCTTCGAAGATCGGATAATTCGTCGTCGTCCAGTTTGGAAACCTCATGCCCATCCAGGAAATATTCCCCGCTAGTAGGATTATCAAGTGCGCCGAGTATATGCATGAGAGTCGATTTCCCGCTTCCGGATGGTCCGATAATGGAAACGAATTCCCCTTTATTGATCTTGAACGAAACGCCTTTCAGCGCGTCCGTTCTCACATCTCCGCTTATGTACGTCTTGATTAAGTTCCTGCATTCGATCATGTTGTTTGAATTTGTGTAAATATAGCTTGAATCGTCTAAATACTATTAATCCGGCCTTCCACCTCCCCCGCCGAGACCGGGAATATGCAAGCTGCTTTCACTGCTTTTCGTCGAAGCCGAACTCGAAGAGCCTGATACTGTCGTCGAGGTTCCGGATATGGTCTGCGTCACCACTTTGTCACCGGCGTTCAGCCCGCTTACGATTTCCGTATCGGTGTCATTCGAGATGCCGGTTTTGACTGAAGCTCTGCTCGGAACTGCTCCGCTGTTCAGGACTTCCACATAGCTGTTTCCGTTCTGAGTCTTTATGGCACCGCTCGGAACCATGACAGCATCCTGCTTCACGTCGGTGATTATATTAGCCGAAACGCTCATCTGAGGCTTTATCCTGGAATCCAAATCGTCGAATCCGATCGTCACGTTATATGTGACCACCCCGGAACTCAATGTTCCGAGAGAATCCATATTCTCCACTTTCCCGGTAGCAGTAAGCCCGTCGATCGCGCTGAAGGTCATGGTTACTTTCTGACCGATAGAGACATTGGAAATATCGACTTCATTGACAGCGACTTGAGCTTTCATGGTACCAAGATCCCCGATGATGATCGGGACAGATCTCGAGCTTCCCGAGGAAAGCTTGCTTAGGTCATCCCCGTTCTTGATATTGACTTCGTTGACGGTACCGTCGATCGGAGAAGTGACTCGCCTCTTGTTGGCGTCGAGCTGCTGGTTGGCAGCATCCGCTTTGGTTGCGGACAGGCTTTTCTCAGCGGAAACGACAGAGGCCTTGGCGGCATCCAGTTTCGATTTGGCAGCATTCTTCTTGTCGAGCGCGACATTCTCATCTTTGATTGTGTCGTAGTCCAACTGCGCCTGCTTCAGCGAAGACTTGGCCGATTTCAGGGAACTCTCAGATGAAGCTATTGATGATTGGGATTTTGCCACGCTCACTGAAAGATCATTATTATCTATAGTAAAGAGGAGCTGGCCTTTCTTGACTTGGTCTCCCACAACTACCGCCAGATTAGTAACGGTTCCTGTTATTGTCGGATCAACATTGGAACTTTGATCAACGATTATGTTCCCAGACCCGGCAATAGAGGCCGTTATGGTGCCTTTTCCCGCTATGGAAGTGACATACTGAGTCTGAGTCGTCTTGGAGTTGGCCTTGCTATACCAATAGTATCCTCCGCCGATGACCACGATGGCTGCGATGACAGCATATGCCTTTTTCATTTTCATTATTTTTGCTCGTTATTATCCGGATTATTATCTGAAATGCTGCTTGAGCTGTTAGCCGGGCTGCTGCCCCTGTCCTGATTGGCGTTCCTGCTGAAAACCCTGATGAGATCGGCATTCAGCACTCCGCTATCGTCCGGATTGCCGACCACTATGACGCGTTCGTCTTTTTTGAGATCCGCTATCTTCACATCATTGCGTCCGTCCTTGATCAGCGTCATGTCGGTTATGGCTACAGTATTCTCCTTGTTGTCTTTGTCCTTTATGACTAAGCTAGTATCGGATATCGAGACAATGCTGCCGGATATCCCGTGAGCATTCCTCAAATCGCGGTTTTCCATCATGCCGCGAGGATCGCCCATCGGTCCTCCCGGTCCCATGCGCGGCCCGACGAAGTTCCTCTCATAGTTCTCCCCCCAACTATACGAGAAACGGGCTTTTTTGAACCCGACCAGCACGCCCGAAGCGAAGCTCACGAGCATGAGAATCAGCACGCCGACAACAGCCGCGGCTAATCTTATCTTCCTAGAAGTCATCATCTCTTTGGTTGTCATATGATTTTATAATTATTAGGCGTATTTGTAATATCCCCTTCTTTCTCCGGACTCCCCTTTCGATTTGAAATATGCGGACAATGAAACAAGCAGCGTGAACACCGGGATAGTCAGCAATACCGCATCGACGACTGGGAATGTTTCAGCTAGAGAAGCGATGAAATCGCCCAAGTGAGCCGATACGATACCGATATCGGAAAAAACGAGATTCAGGATACTCCAGAAATCCGATTGAAGAAACGAGTTGCCCGAAGCATAGCCGGAAAAAACCATTGCAACCAAAGAAGCGAACAGTCCCGCGGCAGAAACAAAGAGCCTGCGCCTGGCAACGCGTATCCTTTCCTTTTCGATCCTGGAAAGGATCCTATCTTTTAGCGCTTCCCCCGGCTCATCAGAACCGAACCGTTCGAATATCGTTTTCAGTTTCTTTTCCATATGCTTTATACGATTTTGGTTATAAAAAAGTTGCATCCAGATCAGAAATAGCCTTTTTAAGGGCTTCTACGGCTCTCCGATGGCGGCTCTTGACCGTATTTTGCGATTCTCCCATTACCTCGGCTATTTCCGGGAAGGACATGTACTCCTTATATCTGAGATTCAAGACAACCTTGTATTTCGGCGGAAGAGCTTCGATAGCCTTCTCCAGCTTTTGAGGCATATCTTCCTTCATGATTATTTCATCCGGCAATGGCTCGCCGCTTCCGACATTTTCCAGGAAATTATTCCCCTCATCATCCCTGAAAGCCGAGAAGGAAAGCTCTTTTTTCTTTTTCAGATAATCAAAAGCGGTGTTTTTCGCAATCGTGAATATCCAAGTCTTGAATGACCTGCTTGTGTCATATTTCCTGATGTTGCGCCAAGCTTTCAGGAAAGCCTCTTGGGTGATATCTTCAGCAGTGGGAGTTTCCGGAGTAATCTTATAGACGAAATTGAAAACCGCCCTGAAATACCTTCCGACAATCAAATCGAAAGCCGCCTGGTCGCCTTCCAGGAAACTATCCACTAGTTCCTTGTCGCTCATTTCTTCCATTGAAATCATTTTTGGTTTAGTGTATACTTGCTGGAGTCAGGACAAGTGCCAGGAAAACAGCCTAACTACGCCTAAAATATCATCTTCATGCGCCCTTAGCTCAGCGGATTAGAGCATCACGCTTCGGACGTGAGGGTCGGGGGTTCGAGTCCCTCAGGGCGCACATCATTATAATTCAAGCTTGCTTTTCGAACCAAGCAGGCTTTTTTGATACTCGCGCTTCATTTCTTCAGCCGGAAGATATCCTCTAGATCCGGCAAAGGGGAATCGTATTCTTTTTCCCTGTTTGCTTTTTCCTCAAGAACCCTGTCGAATTTTTTCTGATTGAAGGAAATGTCCTTGCTCTTCGAATTGGCATAGGAAGCCTTCCTTGCATCGCTCCAATCGGGATCCTGCACATAAGAATGCCAGATGGAAAGGCATCCGAGAAAAAAAATAAAGAAAAGACCGAGAATCGCATAGCGCATATTCCCCCCTATGAACCCTGGAATTCCCTTGAAAAATTCCATCGCCTTGACTTTCCCTGTTTTCAATCTGAACATATTTTTGATCATCTTATCGGATTTTCGCTATTGCAAATAGACAACCGCCTTGAGCGTAGTAGTGAGCTTCTCGGAATCGTCTTTTTCCGAAGGCGAATCGCCAAGCTCATCATTCCGTCCCGAACTTATGAATATGCTTCCGTTCCCTTGATTGGAGCTTCCGGCCTGTCGCTGGTCCTTTCTCGAATCGATCGAAATGACATTAACATAATACCTATCATTCTCCAGCTTGTGGACGAAATCAACCATGCTTTCGTAGCTGCCGCTAAGCATTATGTTCAGGGAAATGAATTTGGAGTGCGACAGGCTATCCTTGATCCCCTTCTCCGTTTGCTTGTCCTTCGAATTTGTTGTCGCCTTCTGGGTTGCCTTGTCTTTTTCCGGATCATCGACAGAAAGGGTGATCTCGTTCCCCGTGTCATCCGCTAGCGTCTCAAGGCTCTTGATGAAATCAATCTCCATCGATTCATCGATTATGGACGCCGTGGCATCGCTATTTTGGGCTATGTTCTTTGAAATTTCTTCCATCCGCGGAATATCGCCGATCTTTGATTTTCGCAATTGATCATCCAGAATACCCTCTTGGATGCTGTCAGCCGTGTCCGCTATCTTTCCCAGAAGCAGCTTGGCGGAAAAATAGCTCCCCGGAACAATCAGGGCTATATACGCTATTATGACAATCGCTAATTTATTTTTTATCCAAAATTCCTTCATTCGATTTGAGGCAATCCTTATTTATATTCAGGTTTATTTCAAAATCTATATTGTCCCTGGAAACCAGGTCGGCAAGAGGAAGATCGACATTCGAAAAACAGCTGTCTGACACCAGAACATCCTTGAACGCGACAAGGTCATCCCTGGTCGCGGCCTCTCCGGTCAGGATAATAGCATAATCCTTAGTGCTGATGCTTATGATATCGACTCCTTTCGGAACCATGCGGCTCATTTTGACGAACAGATTGGACCAATAAAGCTGGTCGGCAGCAACTGACAATGAATCGCTTATTTTGGAATTCACCTCCGAAAACTCGGACTCGTATTTTTCTATTACGGCATACTTGTCCTTATCGGAACCATTCGATTGGGATTCGTGAGCAGTTTCCGCATTCAGAGAAAGAACATAGTTTATGCCGAAAAGGAAAGCCATCGCCATAAGAACCGCCAAGAGAATGATTGCCTCCCAAAAAATAGCCGCCATAAAATGCCTCTGGCGAGAAATTTTTTCCTTCTTGTCTTGCGGAAGCAGATTAAGCTTTATTTCCATAATTATTTTTGTCTCATGGCCAAACCTATGGCAGTTGAAAATTCAGAGGATTTTTCTTTGTTGATCACGGGAAGCGAATGCCCGAAGTCGATATTCGTCCAGGGATCCCCCAAGACGACTTCGCGTCCCAATATTTTAGTCATATACGGGACAAGCCCCCGTAGATTGGATCCCCCGCCGGAAAGAATGACTTTTTTTATCTTGATATTGCTTTTGGTCATGCTGTGATAGAAATCCAACGTTTTTTCTATTTCCCCGGACAGGTTTTCCAGGTATGATTCCAATGGCGGAAGAAGCGAACCGGCTTCGCCGGCATGCCCTATGCCTTTAGATATCTTCATTCTCTCTGCCTCGGCGTCATCCACTCCCATCGCCTTGGAAATGATATCCGTCATCCCTTCTGAAGAGAACGGGATGCTTGAAGTGAAATACGGTACATTGCCTTCGGTTATGATGAAACTGGTCCTCTTGGCTCCCAGATCCGCGATGAAATATATGTCTTCGTTTTTCGCGTCGCGTGGAATAAGGCTCCTTGCTGTCGCGACAGACTCGACCTCCAATCCAAAGACATTAAGTCCTGCCATCTCTAGAACCTCGACCGTGTCATCGACTGTTTCCTTGGCGACTGCAACGGTGAGGATATTCAGTTTCCCGTCTGATTCATCGATTATCTGCCAGTCATAATACACCTGATCAGCAGACAGGGGGATGCTTTCTTCGATTTCCCATTTTATCGCTTCGCTTATTTCGGAGTCGTCCATTTTCGGCATGGAGATCTTCCTGAGAAACACCTTCGATTCAGGCAAAGAACAGACGACGCCTTTGGCATGTATCCTTCTAGGCACCGCCTTCTTGATGGCAGCCTTGATGATCGAAGCCACCTTCTCCTTTTCGATTAAGGTGCCGTCGCTTATGTATCCCTCTGGAATAGCTGAGGAAACGAAGCCGCCCACGCAGTATTCCTCCCCCTTCTTGTCAAGATAAAAAGCCTTGAGCGAAATATCGCTCAGATCAAGTCCGAAAAATTTGTCCTGGAAACCTATGATTTCCTTGTTCAAGAAACTCATTCGCTGATTTTTGTATTTTTTTATTTTTACTTCTTTATTATAGCTCTTCCCAGAGATCCATCAAATACTCGTTGCCAGTCGGGAAATACGGAGGAGGAGAATAAAGGAGGTTGTTGTCATAATGCAGGTTGCGGTTCGTGTATCCCCTTCCATCAGTATAAGCAAATCCGTATCTTTTGTTGCTGGCAATCGCTCCGAATACCGTAATCGTATCCTTATGGTCGTCGCTACCGTAATCTTCCCTGCCCACCCTTCCGCTTTGCGCCAGAAGAGCAGCATCGATATGAAGATCAGTATCGCTGTTTTTTGCAATCTCGATGTCCTTTTGCGAAACAACTCCTAAAACCGTGCTACCGTCATAGCTCCCATAGTTTATGTCATTGATAATATAGACATTGGCCTTGCTAGCGCTTCCGAGTCTTGCAGCGACAACACTGACCCTTTTGTCTCTGATATTTCCTTCCAGCCAGACATCCCCGTCAACAAAGATTATCCCATCATCGGGAATATCGAATGCTCTCCAGGAACCGACATATTCGCCTACGGAGGTGCCGCTGGAATTCTTCACGCTTATCTCGCTGAACGTTCCATTGGAATTGAGGATGATATATTTTCCCCACGATTGGCCGTTCATATCGAAATAGCAAGCCGAAGCCGAGCATCCGTCCGTTCCGGCTTTCATTGCCTCTGTTTGCATGAGGCTCAAGTCGGCAGTCACGCCGGAGAAGTCCTTGTCCGGTATGGGATATGATTTCCCAGCCGAAAACACGTCGCTCCCCATATCGGTGTTGTATTCATTGCTCCAGCTCGTCCAAACACCCGGCCTTATCCCTTGCACATCAGGATCGCCGTCATAATAACTGGAAACAGCGCTATATACGGTATTGTGCGCCACGCCGTCGAAATGCACCCCGTTATTGGCAAATACCTTGCCGAAGACTTCGGTGCCGGATCCGAAACGGACGAAGTCATTGGAGAGCATTATATATTCGCTCCATGAAGGACGGCGAAGCCTTACCTGGATTATTTTTTTCGAATCAGGATACTTGTATGTCCACCCGGTCGATTTCACGATAACGATAGTCGATCCTTCTGCGGGCGGAGTGACTTCGATGCTGTATTTTCCTATGCCGGCCCCTGCCGGATCCCTGTATTCAGCCTCGTAGGCGCTGCCCACTCCGAAAGGATTCCCGCTTGTCCAGAATGTCTCTATCTGCTGAGCGGTCTTGCCATTCGTCTGATGCGCCAAATACCAACGATAGAAACTGATTCCGGCCTCCGCAATCTGAAAGGATTCCTGTTTGGAGGAATTATATGTCCCGTATCTTATCTGGGACACCACATATTCCATCATCGATACCAGGATGATGAGCGATATGCTCGTGATGATCAGCGCATAGACCAGCGCGTATCCTTTTGTATCCTTTCTGATTTGGAGATTAGTATCCATATTCGTTTATGTTCCTGAGTTCCGCGAAGGACTCGATATTTATGTTGTCAGGCGCGCGATTAGGATTGATGTTCGCATAGAGATGGACTTGGATAAGCCGCACATCCTCGACATTCACCGGAGCTGCAAGAGGATTATGAGCCGTATCGCCGGGATATTGGCTGTTGTAATAATGGAATACCGGTTCGCTTTGGGTGTTTACGATATAGCTTGCGATAGTCCTCACAACCTGATCACCATTGGGATAACTCGCTGGAGTGCCGCTCGGCTTGGTACTCCCTTCTTTGAGCTGATTGTCTTCATAGAAATAGTGGACCCGTTCCGTTATGTTGTCATCATCGATATCCGAATAGAAAACCAGATCGAAATCGCCTCCTGATTTTATGGGGTAGCTGCCATCATCGCTCTGCCTGGCTTTTCTTATCTCCCCGACGATCTCATCAGTGGCCCTGGAAACAAGGCGCGCCGTCTCCCCTTCTTCAATGACGAAATGATTGGTTTCCCATACGTTATAGAAAAGATATGAAAACCCAGCCATCCCCATACTGAAAATAGCAATCGCAACCATCACTTCGACAAGCGTGAATCCGGACCTGCCGGATCCTTCTGCAATTTTGTTTTTCTTGAAATTCATAATAATCAGCTTCCTTCAGAAAGATTTATTGCCTTTGTCGCTAATCCGCTGCTTATAGATACTGTCTGAGCGTTATCGCTTTTAAAACCAGATGCCAAGACATTGATACTATATGTTCCTGCCGCAAGCGCTGGCATAGCTGTCGGGAAATATGCCTGACCATATCCATCCGTGTTCACTGTCGCGTCATATCCGGAAGAATTATATAGCCTAACAACCGCATTCGTTATCGGACTCGAGTCTTTCTTGTTCCTGATCGTAACAATCGCCGACGCTACGCTTTTGTCGGCCAGCACGACATTTTCTTCGAAACTTTCCCCTGGAACGGCGCTGAACGCGCTTTTGTCCGGTGTTATGCCAGAATCGATCCTTATCAGCGCATAATTGGAATTTTTAATGACTAGGAAATACGACCCGTAGCTCATGTCATCAAAACTCTTCTCCCCCGAAGAATCTCCCGCCAGATTCGTCCCATTATATACATACACCGGTTCTCCGCTGGAGTGGATGTTGCCCAGAATCCGCCCGCCTTTCATATCAAAAGAGATATTCGGAATCATGACGCCGAAAGGATCCCTGAATCGCAATTTGAAAGACACCAGCTTGTCAGTAACGATCGCTTTCATGTTGACAGTGTTTTTGACTACCGAGGCATGAACATCCACCGGATCATATGGGGTCTGATTATATGGAGGCATAGTGGTTGCCAATAAATACCCATCCTTTGAAACTTCGATGACATATCTCCGGATCCCGGCCGGAGCAGCCGGAAGCATTATATTTCCAGTGTCATCCGTAAGGGCGGTTATGTCTATTCCGGAAAATGTGTTCTTTATATGCACTTTGGCTTGAGGGATTCCAATGCCTTTAGAATTGAGGATATTTATGGAAAGGACGCCGCCGCCAGCGCTGGTTTCAATTCCCTTGGGCGGGAAGGTGGAAACAAGAGAAACCGATTTAGGGCTATCGATATCATCCTCCCAGGCCGCTTTTATCCTGACGCGCTTGTAGTCACTCGGAATGATGTCTTTCGGGCTTCCCCCGGCAGTGCTGTCGAACGGATCATCGACATATTGGACGAACGTGAAGATATAATATGTGCGGGAATTTTTGGTAATGACTTCCTTCTCAAGCAGGTTTCCGGATGGGATTCCGGTAGTCGTTCCGATATCGTCATAATCGAGATTCCTGGCTATCTCCATTTTTTCATTCGCAATCGCAGCCGCGCCCAGCTTGTTTTTGGCTTCGGATATATATCTTATCCCGGCTGAAATAACCGAATAAAAAGATAGCGTGATGATGGAAAAAATGAATACCAGCACCATCGCCTCGATAAGCGACACTCCGCTCGTATGTTTTTTTATTGCTGTTTTCGACACAAGTTTCAGTTAACGTTCTGCATCATGCCATAAATCGGCTGAAGCATCGACACGGCGAAAAATCCGACGCCGCCTCCAATCATTATCATGAGGACCGGCTCGATAATCGATGACATATTCTTTGATATCTGATCGACTTCGTCCTCGTAGAACTCGGCGAGCTTGAGAAGGACTACCTCCGTTTTTCCAGTCTCCTCGCCTACCGAGACCATCTGCGAAACCAGAAGAGGGAAAGCCAGCGTATTCTTCTTGATCACGACGCTCAGATTGACTCCTTTCTGGATCTCTTCCAGGCCCTCATTCATGGCACCTTTGTAATAATAATTCGTGAAGGTGTTGGCGAGGATGCGGAGCGATTCGGTAACCGGAACGCCGCTTCTTATGAGCGAGCTATAGATGCGCCCGAAACGGGCACAATTGACCTTGATAACGATGTTGCTGATGACCGGGATGTGCATTATGGTGAAAGCGAGCACCTTCTTCCCTGTCTCGGTCTTGAGAAAGATCTTAAGGAAAAAACCTGCTATGATAACAGCTATGGCTACTGGGATAGCATGAGCCCTCAGCATATCGCTAAGCGCCATCACGAATTTGGTCGAGGCAGGCAGCTCCACGTTCATATCCTTGAAAACCCCCAGTATCTTAGGAAGGATGAAAGTTAGCATGATGATAGCGATGCCTATCATGGCAACCAGGATGACTGCCGGATAAGTAAGCGCTCCCTTCACCTTGCTAGTGAGGCTGTGTTCCTTTTCGATCTGGATAGTCAGGATCTTCATGATTTCCTCCAGGCTTCCGCTGACTTCGCCGACTCGGATCATATTGACGAACATCTCGTCAAAAACTGCCGGATATTTGGCCAGGCCGTCGGCGAAAGTCATACCCGACTGGATGTCGGCGAATATGCTCTCCAGAATAGCCTTGAATCTTTTGTTCCTGGTCTGTTCTGAAATATTCTTCACTGCTCTTGATATCGGAAGGCCTGAAGATATCATGACGCTCATATTCTGAGTGAACATCAGCTTGTCTTTGAGGGATATGCCGAAAAAACGATCGAATATCTTTATATCCGCCGAACTTTTTTCTTCTCCTTTGACTTCCTTGAAAGAAGTCAGGATGAACCCGTCCGATCTGAGCTGCGCGGCCAGATCGCGCTCATTCTTCACTTCTGCCTCACCACCCTTGGTTTCACCGGAATAGCTTTTCGCCGTATAGATTGCTTTCATGTTTTATTTATGATTTACGGAACACGACACCACCTGGCATATGCTGATGCATAGGCCGTGCTGTTTTATTATTCTTTCGTCACTCTCAGTATTTCCTCTATCGTAGTCATCCCCTGCACCGCCTTAGCGAATCCGTCTTCGATCATAGTGAGCATCCCTTTCTTGCGCGCTTCCCCTTCAAGTGTTTCCGCGTCCGTTTTCTGGGAAATGAGTTTCCGGATATCGTCATCTATTTCCAAGACCTCGAAAATCCCCGCCCGGCCGTGATAGCCGCCGCTGCACTGTTCGCAGCCTTTAGGCTTGTATAGCTTCAGATCAGACCAGGTGTCTTTGGCTTTTATCATGCCCTTAAGATCTTCGACTTCTCTCAGCCTTTTCAAGATATCATCCATGTCATAGCTTTCCCTGAGGGCGTCCAGCTCTTTCTTGCTGAGCTTGTATTCCTGGCGGCAATCCGGACATACTTTCCTGACCAGACGCTGAGCGATGATGACATTCACTGTTGAAGCGACCAGAAACGGCTCAGCCCCCATGTCCAGAAGCCTCGGAAGCGTCCCTGCCGCGCTGTTGGTATGCAGGGTCGAAAGCACCAGATGCCCTGTCATGGCAGCATGGATAGCCATTTCCATCGTTTCATTGTCGCGGATCTCGCCGACCATTATGATGTCCGGGTCCTGACGCAGAAGCGACCGCAACCCGGCCGCGAAAGTAAGGCCGACTTTTGGATAAACTTGAGTCTGGTTGACGCGATGCATCCTGTATTCGACCGGGTCTTCAACGGTGCTGATATTGACATCGGGAGTATTCAGTATGTCCATGACCGTATAGAGCGTGGTGGTCTTTCCGCTTCCGGTCGGACCAGTCACCAGGATCATGCCGTTCGGTTTCTTTATTTCGCGATGAATCGCCTCAAGGGCATGTCCGCGAAGGCCCATCCCTTCAAGCGTGAGTCCTTTGGAAGATTCATCCAGAAGCCTCATGACTATCTTTTCCCCGTCGAAAATCGGCAATATGCTGACACGGAAAGAGATATTCAGCCCGTCTTTCTCTATTTTGAATCTTCCATCCTGCGGAACCCGATGCTCATCCAGCTTGAGATTCGAAAGAACCTTGATACGCGCGATGATCCCTTCCTTGACCTGCCTAGGCAGGACCATGGCCTCATGCAGGATCCCGTCGATCCGATAGCGGACACGGACTTCTTTCTCGTCCGGCTCGATATGGATGTCGGACGCGCTTTGCAGGATGGCATGCTTGATGAGGGTGTCGACAATGCGTATGATAGGAAGGCCTTGCGCCACTTTTTCCAGATCCTCATCTTCCGCTTCCTCGGTCTTTACCTCCTCCGAATTCTTGTCTATGATGTCGCCGAATTCCGCCTTCAGGCTTTTGCCGTATTGCTTAAGAACCGCTTCGATGCTTTCTTCGGAAGTTATGCAGGTCGTGATTTTCAACCCCGTTTTCTTGCGGATGAAATCGACAGTCTGGATATCTTCCGGGTTCATCATCGCCAGCTTCAATTCCCTATCTTTTTTTTCGAAAGAGACTATCTTGTATTTCCTGGCGATCGGCTCCGGGACTATCTGCAATATTTCAGGAGAGATTATCTCTTTCTGAAGGTTGACAAAAGGAATGCCGAGGATGTACGCGTAGAGCTTCCTCAGCTTCATCTCGTCGATCATTTTCTTATCGAGCAGGACGTCCCCCAGCGGCTTCTTGCTGAGCTCGGCCTCATTCATAGCCGACTCAAGGGATTTCGGATCTATCATCCCGGCATCCTTGATGAAATCATTCAATTGCTGATTGCTGATTCTCATAATATGGGCTATTTGAGCGTTTCTTTTATCTTATTCGCTATATCCTCCATTTTGTAGTCCGACTTTACCAGATAAGTGGTTGCTC
Organism: Candidatus Moraniibacteriota bacterium; assembly: GCA_013334765.1. Lineage (GTDB taxonomy): Bacteria > Patescibacteriota > Minisyncoccia > Moranbacterales > UBA2206 > JAAXWW01. The sequence goes on from JAAXWW010000004.1 coordinate 58,937, forward strand.
CCTTATCGAAAGCTTTCTGGATGTCTTCCGGGCTCTCGAGATTGGTCAGCAGTATTATCGGGATGTTCTTGGTTTCAGGGTCCTTTTTCAGCTCATCCAAAACTTCATATCCGTCTTTCTTGGGAAGCACTATGTCAAGAAGGATCAGTGATGGCTTTTCTTTCTTAGCTATCCGTGTCCCTTCTTCCCCGTCGAAAGCACTGACGATCCTGTATCCTTCTTCTTTCAAAAATTCTCCCAACGATTGATTGAGAGCGGTTTCATCCTCTATGATGAGTATTTTTTGCATAAGCTTTGGATTAATTCTTATGATGAAAAATTATTCATGCCTTGCCGCGGGAAGGGAAAAAGAAAAAATCGTCCCTAATCCTTCGACTGAATCAAACTCTATATTCCCTCCGAGCTGTTCAATAACGTTTTTGGCGATATACAGACCAAGCCCGGTCCCTTCGGTCTGATATTTGACTATGTTATCGGAACGGAAAAATTTCTCGAAGATCCTCTTCTGCTGCTCCTTCGGGATTCCGACGCCGTTATCCTTGACGCTGAAAACGACCGACCCGTCTTTTTGCGAAACCTTCACCTCTATCTTCCCTTCATTGATCGTATATTTGGAAGCGTTCCCAAGAAGATTCTCAATAACCATCCTGATTTTTTCCGGATCTCCCAGCACCTTGGCAGATTTCCTGCTGGAGGAGAAAGCCAGTCCTATTCCCTTAGCTTTCAATATGGGAGCGAGGCTTTTGACCGCCTCTTCGGAAATGCGTCCGATATCGACCGAGACATGCCTCAGGATCAGCCTGTCCTGATCGATCCTAGCCACATCCAGAAGGTCGTTGACCAGCCTTGCCATCTTGCGGCTTTGTTCGGCAATGTTCTCGATATTGCTTATCTGCTTCTCAGTCAGGCCCTTCTTCATTTTAGTGAGCAGAAGCTCAGTCTCCCATCGGATGGCTGACAGCGGGGTGCGCAGCTGATGCGAAGCGACTGAAACGAATTCGCTCTTGGCTTTATTGAGATTGGTTACCTGTTCCACTATCCCGACAATCACGTTGCCGATGATCAGGATAGTGATCGCAACCGCGGATTCCGCGATAACCAGCAGCTGAGGATCGTCATAGTTTTTGGACATATAATATGTCCCAGTCATGGCGATAGCAGCGACGACTCCCATCATGATGAAAAGGAATCCGGGAGTCTGCCAGACTTTTATTCCTAAATCGCTCGCCTGCTTTTTCAGATTGAGATCGTTTATGAACTTCATTTTGTTTGTTTTAATTATAGCACTGACATGGAATAAAGATAAGGCTCCAAAACCGTCCGCGAAGCGCAACAAAAAAATCCCGAAGCTGATTCGGGATTTTTCAATAAAATCATGCCCTACATCATGCTGCCCATTCCTCCTGGCATTCCTGGCATGCTGTTGCCGCAAGAGCAATCTTCTTTCGGCTTATCGGAAACAGCGGCTTGCGTAGTCAGGAATATGGATGCCACTGAAACAGCATTAAGAAGAGCTGTCCGGGTGACCTTCACTGGATCGATTATGCCTGATTTAAGCATATCCTCCACATATTCCCCTTTGCCGGCGTCAAAGCCGTAGTTGGCTCCTTTTCCCTTGATGACTTCATGGACCACCACTCCTGGATCCTTCTGGCCTCCATTGGCAACGATCTGTTTGATCGGCTCGGAGATCGCGCTAAGCAGCATCTTGTATCCGGCAGCGTATTCCAGATCACGTCCCGCTATTTTCCCTTTTCCATTCTCTATTCTGGACATGAGCGAATGAGAGGCTTTGAGAAGCGCCACTCCTCCGCCGGAAACGATCCCTTCCTCGTATGCCGCGCGCGTCGCGGCCAAAGCGTCCTCCATCTTGTGCTTGACATAGGTGAGCTCCGTTTCCGTTGCCGCTCCGACTTTGATGACAGCCACCCCGCCGGAAATCTTCGCCAGCCTTTTCTGCAGCTTTTCCTTGTCCCACTTGCTGTCGCTTGCCGCTATTTCAGCCTTGATGCCTGAAATCCTCGCGTCAATCTCTTTTTTCTTTCCTTTTCCATCCACGATCGTAGTCTTGTCCTTGGTGGAAATGACTTTGGCAGCCGAACCGAACATGTTCATTTCAGCGCTGTCGAATTTCATGCCTCTTTCTTCGGAAATCACTTTGCCTCCGACAACCGCGGCGATATCCTCAAGCATGGCTTTCTTGTTGTCCCCGAACTCAGGAGCCTTCACCGCGAGGATGTTGAGCGTTCCGCGCAGCTTGTTGACAACCAATGTCGTCAAGGCATCGCCGTCCACGTCTTCTGCAATGATGACGATATCCTTCTTGCCAGTTGCCGTGATCTTTTCAAGCGCGGGCAAGAGTTCCTGGATCGAGGAAATCTTCTTGTCGGTGATGATGATATGCGGATCCTTCAGTTCGGCCTTCAGCGATTCGCTGCTGGTTATCATGTAAGGAGAAATATATCCCTTGTCGAAACTCATCCCTTCGACGACTTCTTTTTCCAATCCGAATGTCTGGGATTCCTCGACAGTGATCACTCCGTCCTTGCCCACTTCTGAAATCACTTCCGCGATCATCTTCCCCATCTCCTCGCTTTCAGCGGAAATGGCAGCCACCTGGGCGATCTCTTCTTTGGAGGAAATATTCTTCGAATTCTTTTTGAGTTCCGCGATGACATCGGCAGAAGCGTCTTCGATCCCATGGCGGATGCTGATCGGATTCATCCCGGTCGCCACCAGTTTCGATCCCTCGTGCACGATCGCTTGCGCCAGGACCGTCGCGGTAGTCGTTCCGTCTCCAGCCGCATCATTGGTCTTGTTGGCGACTTCCTTGATGAGGTCCACTCCGATGTTCTCGAACTTGTCTTCCAGCTCGATTTCCTTGGCAATGGAAACCCCGTCATTCGTTATGACCGGCGAACCGAATCCCTTGTCCAGGATCACGTTCCTGCCCCGCGGTCCGATCGTCACCTTGACAGCGTCGGCCACCTTGTCGATTCCGGCCTTTATCTTTCCCCTCGCCTCTTCGTCGAATTTGATGATCTTGCTCATATTTTTTTTGATTAGGCTTATTATTTAGCAGTCTGCACTGTAGAGTGCCAGCTATATTCCATTCTATCCGATATCAGGCTCTAGTCAAGCAGCTTGCCTATCCTATCCTTGAAAATCTCGAATATCCTCGGCCCCTGCGGATGCGGCAGGAAAATCAAAGCCTTGCTGTCCGCCACTGTCATGCCGCCTTCCTGATGGGTGCGCGGATCATTCTCGATCCGCCTTTTCTGCCAATCGCCAAGCTTCTCCTCAATGGTTCCGGCAGAGAGAATCTTCTCTCCGATCTTTCTAGGGAAAGAGCTCAGCCATGAATCGTCGATTATCTTGAGGTTCGCGATCCCGGAAGGCTGATAATTGCAATGATAGTCCCTTATCCATGAATTGTCCTTCCTGAACCTGTCGTATTCCTCTTGCCCGAACATCGGCAGCATGAAGGAATATTCAGAAGAGGAAAACAGGTCTTTCAGCATGATTTCGCGCGATCCGGTCGTTATGAAATGATTGAGGCAGATGCGGTCTTTTATCTTGTTCCCGTAGCGCCTTTTCCCGATAAGATGGACCAGTCCAGTCACCAAAAGGCGCCCCGTGAATATCTTCCCTTCCTCGATGACTATCAGAAGATCGAGATCGCTTTTCCTTTTGGCGTTCTTCATCGCCACTCTGCCAGTCACAGCCACCATCCTCACGAACGGCACGAAACGCAGAGCGTTGGTGACTCTTCTGATTATCATGAACTTTTCCTCCGAAATCTTGTTGCGTTTTATTCGCTCATCAGCCAATTCATTTCTTCCTTTCAAGAAATAGAAGCCATGATACTGCCCGATATATTTTTTCAAATCACTCCCCTCAAGTTCTTTCACTACATCTGATAACCTGATCTCGCCGCCATTCGCATCGACGCTACTGTTCCGCGTCAAAAGATATTTCCAAATCTCAAAAGAAGTCATCGGATAGCTGAGGACATCGTAATAGGCAACGGTTTCAAGGATGGATTTCGACAGGTTCTGCAGCATACGTTATATTGAGCCGGATTTCATTTTATATTCGATGCGTAAGTCTCACAAAATACCTAGAGATATTTCCCTGTCACGCTCCTTTTGCAGCTCTTGAGCCCTTTGGGCGTTCCTGCATAGACAAGTTCGCCGCCTTTTTCTCCTCCCTCGGGACCCAGATCGATCACCCAATCGGAGTTCTTGACCACGTCCAGGTTGTGTTCGACAACCAGAACCGTATTCCCTTTATCGACAAGCGCGTCCAGGACCAGAAGCAACTTCTTCACGTCTTCGAAATGCAGCCCGATTGTCGGCTCGTCAAGGACATACAGCGTCTTTCCGGTTGAACGGCGCGCCAGCTCGGTCGCCAACTTGATCCTCTGCGCTTCCCCGCCGCTCATATCAGTCGCGCTCTGGCCGAGCTTAAGATAGCCCAATCCAACCGATTCCAATGTTTCCAATTTCTCAGCAATGAGTTTCGAATTCTTGAAAAAAGAATGCGCATAAGAAACGCTCATGTCGAGAACATCGGCTATGTTGACTCCGCGATATTCTATTTCCAAAGTCTTCTGGTTGTATCTCGATCCTCCGCAGCTCTCGCATTTGACATACATATCCGGCAAGAGATGCATCTCTATCTTCCTGTTTCCGTCGCCCTGGCAATTCTCGCACCGACCGCCTTTCATGTTGAAACTGAAACGGCTGGCATCATAGCCGCGCCTCTTCGCTTCCTCCATCTCTGAAAAAAGCTCGCGTATGAGGGAGAACACTCCCGTATAGGTCGCTGCGTTCGATCTGGGCGTGCGTCCGATCGGAGACTGATTGATGCTTATCACTTTATCGATATTCGAAAGCCCCGTTATTTTCTTGTGACGCCCAGGATTATCTTTGGAACCGAAGAAATGCTTGGACAAAGCCTTGGAAAGAATATCCCTTACCAGAGTCGATTTTCCGGAACCGGAAACACCAGTCACCGAAATGAATTTACCAAGCGGAATCTCTACATCGATATTTTTGAGATTATGCTCGCTAGCAGAATGAATCTTGATGGATTTACCATTCCCCTTCCGGCATTTCGTCTTTTCCGAGACTTTCAATTTCCCGCTCAGATATTTTCCCGTAAGAGTTTTGGCTTTGATCATTTTGGCATAATCTCCCTCGAAAATAACCTCACCGCCTTCTTCTCCAGCGCCAGGCCCCATGTCAATGACCCAATCGGCACGCCTTATGATCTCCTCATCATGTTCGACCACGATCAAAGAATTTCCTGCTGCGCGCAATTTTTCCATCGTGTCGATCAGTTTTTCCGTATCGCGATTGTGCAACCCCATCGACGGTTCATCAAGGACATACGTAATTCCGGAAAGCTCCGACCCTATCTGGGTTGCCAGACGGATCCTTTGCCCCTCTCCTCCGGAAATCGAATCCGCTGAACGGGAAAGCGACAGATAATCAAGCCCGACGTTTTTGAGCGCCATGGCTTTAAGTCTCATTTCTTTCACGAGCGGAAGTACCATCTCTTTTTTCATTTTGCTCCAAGCCGCATTTTCCGCCTCCGTCAAAAACTCCAGGAAACCTGAAATCGGGAGACTGACAACCTCGTCGATTGATTTTCCTAAAACCAAAACGGAAAGAAATTCGTTTCGAAGCCGTTGGCCTTTGCAGATCGGGCACGGCTTCTCGATTATGTATTTTTCGATATCGCTTCTTGAATGATTGCCATTGGCATCTTCGTATCTTTTTTTCATTATCGGAATCACGCCGTCAAATGGGATATCCGGATCATTCGATCCATAGAGAACAGCGTTCAGATTTTCACGGCTGATTTTATTGACGGGAGTGCCCAGCGAAAATCCGCATTTCTCCCCCAAAGTTCTCAGAATATTCCCCCCATTCCCGAGCATCGAAAACTTCCCTCCGGACTTGTTCCAGGAAAGGATAGCCCCTTCCGAAAGTGAAAGGTTCTTGTTCGGAATGATGAGATCCTCGTCGATTTCCCTGATGACTCCGAGTCCGGAACAATGAGGACAAGCTCCTTCGTGATTATTGAAAGAGAAATGCCGCGGAGAGATTTCCGGAAGTTTGAAATCGCATTTCGAGCAGATAAAATCACGGTTATACTGTTTCCCCGCCTCTCCGCTTTTAGCCACCATCATCGTTCCTTTCCCGAGTTTGAAAGCAGTTTCGACCGAATCCAATATCCGCTCCTTATCCGGATTCTTTTCGTTGTGGATTATCCTGTCCACCACAATTTCCACCACATCAAGCGCATCCAATTCTTCTTCATTACCCTGATATGCTTCATCGAAAGTCATTATCTTCCCTCCGATCCTGAGCCTCGCGTATCCAAGCTGAGAAACGCTTCTCAAAATCTCTCTCGCATTTTTTCCTTTCTCGCGAATGATAGCGATGATAACTAGCTGGGTCTTGTCAGGGAAAAAGAAAATCTCTTCCAAAACTTCCCGATTGGAAATCTTCTTCATGGGAATCTTGCAATTCGGACAGTGCGGCGTTCCGATCTTAGCGAACATGACACGGAGATAATCGTATATTTCCGTAAGAGTTCCGACAGTCGAACGAGGCGAACGGCTCAAGCTTTTCTGATCGATGGAAATAGTCGGCGTCAGATTCTCGATCTTGTCCACATCCGGTTTCGATCCAGAATCCAAAAACTGCCGAGCATAGCTCGACATACCTTCAAGATATCTCCTATTGCCCTCCGCATAAATGGCATCGAAAGCGAGCGATGACTTCCCCGATCCGGAAAGCCCAGTGATAACCACCATCTTGTCGCGCGGAATCTCGACGTTCACATTCTTGAGATTATTCACCCGCGCGCCCCTGACTATTATCTTATCCCTTTTCGTCTCGTTCTTCATCTTCCCCCTGGTTTGATTCTGCGCCATTTTGGTAAGTGAGTTTAAAAAGCGAAAAACACGTTTACAGGTAGAAATTCTACAGCAGTTTTTGGGAAATGTCAAAGGTTCGCATGACATAATGAGAAATTGTAAAATGCAACAGAAAGCAAAGAAACATAAATATGCAATAAATACCTATGATTGAAAAGCTTGCCGTCCGAGAAGTTATTTTCAGAATCATTGACTGAGCTCTACACAAAAACCACTTGCTATAAAAAACCGACAAGCAAAACTTACACCCGCAAAAGTCGCAATAATGATTCTGAAAATAACTTCTCGGACGGTAGCAAACGCGCTCCGGTTTATTATTCCAAAATCGCCCGACTCCGCAGTTTCCTATGATAAGTGATTGCGAAACGATGCGCTTCATCGCGCATCTGTTCGATTATGTTTTCTGGAACCTCTGGCACATTACCGAAAGGATAAAGATCCAGCTTCTTCCTGGTCGGTCCTTTGGCAACCGCCAAGAGAGGAATATCCGAACGAAGCGAACGCAAAACTCTCCTCGCCATATTAAGATGCCCCCTTCCGCCATCAAGAACAATGAGACTCGGCCGCTGCCAGCTGTTTTTCAGCCTCCTTCTCAAAACTTCTTCCATCGCCGCAACATCATTTATTCCCTCTATGCTCTTTATCCTGAACTTCCTATATTCATTCTTGTTCGGTTCCAGCATCCCTTTCGAATTGTCGAAAACCACCATCGAACCAACCATGTGGCTGCCGGAAATATTGGAGATATCATAGGCTTCGATCCGCATCGGTTCCGGTGACTCAGAATGAGAAGCCTCTTCATCTGCCTTCGATATCATCGCGATATCCCGAATATGCTTCAAGGCGAAAATCTTATTGCGAGCACCTGCCGCACATTCGAAATCCTCAGTCTTGGAACATTCCTCCATATCTTTCTGAAGCTCGCGGATGAGGCTCGATTTCTTTCCGCGGAGTATCATCTCGATCCCTCGGATATTCTTGAGGTAGTCGCGCCGGGATATCGCCCCGTCATACGGACCAGGGCAAAGCCCGATCTGATAATCCAGACATCCTTTCTCGCTATGTTCGGAACGGGAATGATACGGGAATATTTTGCGAAGGATCTTGAGAGCGGTGTCGATCTGGCGACGCGAAGTATACGGTCCGTATATTTTGGAATAGTTTTTCTTCGCTTCACTATCGCTCCCTAAATCCGTTTTTCTCATCACCAAGAATTTCGGAAATTCCTCCTTTGTCACAACAACATATACGAAGGACTTATCATCCTTCCCCATAGCGTTATACTTCGGTTGAAGATCCTTGATCAGTCCCTGCTCCAAAATATACGCCTCCAGGACCGTATCGGTTTTCCTGATTTCCAAGTCCGATACCTCATCGATAAAAAGTTCGATCATCCTGGCATAACCAGCTTTGCTTTGGAAATAGGAAGACACCCGGTCTTTGAGCGATGTCGCTTTCCCGACATACAAAACCTCACTGGCGTCATTTTTGAAAATATACACACCAGGAGAAGATGGAAGGGATCTTAATTTTCGTTCTAGTTTTGTTGACATTTTTATGAATATAGAGTAATCTATTGGGAAACAATAGCTCATTAACAACTTAACATATAGGTAGGATCATGCCACAGCCAGATGCTTTGATTATTTTCGGAGCCACTATTTCATTCCAAGGAAAATTGGCTCCTCCGGTTGCTACAAATAGGTGCGTAACAAGACCCGTGCACATAGCCCTCCAAAAAGGCAGAGATGGAACAGTTATTGTTCCCAGATTGAACAGGAGCATGTTGCCTGAAGAACTGAAAAAGATGCTGAGCATACCTGGATCAGTATTGAAGTTCTCTAAAATACAGATTATTACCAATTGCAATTAACCTTAGACAGGGAGGAATAAATGAAAGCTGAGTTAGTGGTAGGTGATCACGTGACCTGGGATGAAGAAGCAATCGCGGGAAACCGCGGCATGCAGCAGTGCTGCAAAGAAATATCTGGCCCATTTACTATCCATTCTGTAACATCCAGACCGAGACTGAATGACATTGTTTTCATAAAAACATCGGATGGGAGCATTGTCGATCGACCGTTTGATGCAAGCCTGCTCAAATTGGCCGTATAGAATCCACTGCTTAGGCCCCCGGCGGGAGGCGCATAACTGCACCTCCCGCCTTTTTTTATTTCAAAAAAACATTTTCTAAAAATCATTTCTTTTTCAAAACATCCCTCAAATACTTCGCCGTCTCGCTCACTTCATGATATTTCGCCACTTCTTCGGGCGTTCCGGAAACAACCACTTTCCCACCACCCTCTCCGCCTTCCGGACCGAGATCGATTATCCAATCGGCCGTCTTGATGACATCCAGGTTATGTTCGATGACCACCACTGAATTTCCGGCATCCACCAAACGGCTGAGCACATCCAGAAGCTTCTTAATATCTTCGAAATGAAGCCCGGTAGTCGGTTCGTCCAGGATATACAACGTATCCCCGGTTCCCCGCCTGGCAAGCTCGGTCGCCAATTTGATCCTCTGCGCTTCCCCTCCGGAAACCGTAGTCGCGCTCTGTCCCAATTGGATATATCCCAGACCCACGTCTTCAAGCGTTTTCAATTTAGAATATATCTCTGGAAAGTTCTTGAAGAATTCAGCCGCATCCGTGACGGTCATATCCAAAACATCGGAAACATTCTTTTCCTTGTATTTCACCTGCAGCGTCTCGCTGTTATATCTTTTTCCATGGCATACGTCGCAAGGAAGATAGACGTCCGGCATGAACTGCATTTCTATCTTATTGAATCCTTCCCCTTGGCAGTTATCGCATCTTCCGCCTTTCACATTGAAAGAGAATCTTCCCGGACCGTACCCTTTGGCTTTGGCATCGCGCGTCGCGGCGAAAAGCTCGCGGATCGGAGTGAACACTCCCGTATAGGTCGCAGGATTGGATCTCGGCGTTCTCCCGATGGGAGACTGATCGATCATGATCACTTTGTCTATATTCTCCACTCCGACGATTTCCTTGTGTTTCCCGGGCTTGTCCAGGCTCCTCATTATTTTCGAAGACAATCCTTTATAGAGAACGTCTTCCACTAACGTAGACTTCCCAGAACCCGATACCCCGGTCACGCAGGTAAAGACCTTGAGCGGAAATTCCACAGTGATGCTTTTGAGATTGTTCTCGGTAGCCTGCCTGACTATGACGGATTTCTTGTTCTTCATGGCGCGCCTGAAAGACGGGACGGATATTTCCAGATCGCCTCGAAGATATTTGGCGGTAAGCGATTTTCCTGATCTGATCACTTCTTGAGGCGTGCCGTGGGCCACGATCTCCCCTCCATGCTTGCCGGCACCCGGCCCGAAATCGACCAGATAATCCGCCGCTCGCATAGTCTCCTCGTCATGTTCCACCACGATCAAAGTGTTTCCGATATCGCGAAGGGAAAGAAGCGTGGAAAGCAATTTGGTATTATCGCGGGGATGGAGCCCGATCGACGGCTCGTCCAGGATATACAGAACGCCTGTAAGCTGCGAACCGATCTGAGACGCCAGGCGGATCCTCTGCGCTTCCCCGCCCGCCAATGTGGCGGCGCTGCGATGAAGCGTCAGATAGCCCAGTCCCACGTTTTCCAAAAATCCAAGCCTGTTCCAGATTTCTTTCAATATCCTTCCGGCAATCATTTTCTCCCTATCCGAAAGGGAAAGCTCGCAGAAAAACGCCAGCGATTCCTTTATGCTTGTCTTTGAAACATCATAAATATTCCTATCCCTGAGGGTGACCAATAGCGTCTCCTTCTTATATCTGGCTCCATGACAGGTCGAACAAGGATTCTGCGACATGTATTTCTCGATGTCAGTCCTCACGGCATCGGAATCCGTTTTCAGATACCTGTCCTGAAGATAGCCGACCACTCCCCGCCAATGCATGTTATATTTCCAGCTCGATCCGGTTTTCGATCGGAGCGTCACCGGAATATCGTCGGCCTCCTCTTCCGGAATCATATCGGTCGCGTCCGGCGAACCGAACATGAGCGTGTTGAAATCATCGTCGGACAGATCGCGAAGACGGATATTATCCCTTATGTGATAGTGATTGGTGACCGCTCGAAGGACCGTTCCCTGCCAATTGTTCTTCTTATAGCTCCACGGCATCAAACCGCCCTCGGCAATAGTCTTGTTCTTGTCCGGCGCCACCAGATCAGGATCGATTTCCTTTTTGAGTCCCAATCCTTCGCAATCAGGACAAGCCCCATACGGGCTGTTGAAAGAGAAAAGCCTCGGTTCCAATTCGGGGAATTCTATCTCATGCACCGGACAGGAAAAATTCTGATTGAAAATCATTTCCGCATCTGGATTCTCATCGCCCGCTTCAGTTTTTTTCGGTTTCGATTTCTTGCTATCGGATTTGATCTTGACTATCCCATGGGAAAGATTGAGCGCTTTTTCCACGTCCTCGAATATCCTGGCGATGTTCCCATCGCTCACTTCGACATCGTCGATAACGATGTCCACATCGTGCTTCTTATATCTCGCCAGCTTCACCTTCTCGCCCATCTTCGCGCTGAGCTCGTATCGCTTGCCATTGACATACGCATAGGAAAAACCGCGCTTATGCATATCCTCAAGAAGAGTCGAATATTCCCCCTTGCGGCCGCGGACCACCGGAGACAGGATCTCTATCTTCGGACATTCAGCGCTCTTTATGGCAGCCTTCCCTCCTTTGAGGCATGCTTCAAGAATCCTATCCACGATCTCATCGACTGACAGTTTCACTATTTCGCGCCCGCATATCGGACAGTGCGCCACTCCGATCTTGGCATAAAGAAGACGCAGATAGTCATGGATTTCCGTTACCGTCCCGACAGTTGATCGAGGATTCCTCGAAGCCGATTTCTGATCGATGGAAATAGCCGGCGACAGTCCCTCGATAAGGTCCACGTCCGGTTTCTCCATCTTTCCCAAAAACTGCCGCGCATAACTGGAAAGGCTTTCCAGATAGCGCCGTTGCCCTTCAGCGAATATGGTATCGAAAGCCAAAGTCGACTTCCCTGATCCGGAGAGGCCTGTGAAGATTATGAATTTATTGCGAGGAAGATCGAGATCGATATTCTTGAGATTATGTTCCCTCGCCCCTCTTATGATTATTTTATCCTGCATGTTTTGAAATTGTTTTTATGGTATGACTTACCCAAATATCACTAAAAAGACCACTTCACAGTCTACTATGAAAGCAGGATTTTATCAATATGCCACAGTTATTTTTATATTTAAAAATGCTTGACAAATAATAATTTGCGAGCTATATTCATATCAGAAGAGGCTGGGGAGCGAGCGTGATGCCGCGAGCCAGTTTTTTTGTTTTTAGGGTAAAATAAGAAATGGCTTGACTTCCTCAAAGAATTTCATTTTGCTTTTCTTCGCATCCTTTGGTATTTTAAATAACTTTTTATTAATAAGTTTTAGCATTCTTTCCTCGTAATCTCCCGATTCGAATTTCTTCTTTCTTTTTTGAAAATATTTACATTTTGCAATATAAGCAAAAAGATCGGCAATCTGTTCTTCTATGTCGTGATTGTTTTTGGTAACGAATGATATGGCCGTTAACACTTCTTTGACTTTCTCATGGCTAACATTTATTTCTGGAATACCGCCCGACAAATAATAACTAAGGGCCTTATGGAAATAGAAATCCTTTTCTCCAGTAGCTGATTCGACGATTATCTTTCCCTTGGAGTCATTTGTCAAAAGAACAAGAAGAAAGTTCCTTATTAGCCATCTGCATGTTTCGTTGTATATTTTGACATCATTCCATGCCTTCTTTTTTGCTATATTCTTATCGACAACAACAAAAAACAATTTGAATTTTGAACATAGAAGAAATTTTTCCAAATCATCTAAAAATTCTCCGCGTATTTTTTTATCTTTCAATAAGCTGAAATCATTTTCTCTCCTCCATATCTCTCTCGAATGAAAAACCACGTCGGTTCTTCCCCAATATTTGAATTTTATCTGATCTGACCAGGTTTTTATCTTGCTCCTTTCGCTATCATCGACTGAACACCCAGAGAGAATATATAACTCGGAATCAAGATGCTTCGGGCTGGCAGTTCCCAGTTCATCGATAAATAATTTGTATGATTTTTGTTCTTTTTCTTCCATATATTTCACTTCCTATAAGCTCACGTACGCAACGGGCAGCACTTTCTTGAACACTCCGGCAATCAGGATCGAATCGGACTGGTGGATGAAGATCGGCTGATGGAAAGAGTTGGTCGATTTCGGAAACAGCCCGATGATATCGTCGCTCACCTTCTTGAATCTTTTTATGGTCGCCATGCCGTTTATGACAGCGACCACGATCTTGCCTTCCAACCCGTTCAGGGAATCATAGCTGTATTTTTCAAAGATGACATAGTCTCCGTCGCGGATCCCTTCCTTGTCCATCGAATCGCCGAGCGCCTTCACTGCAAAAAGGTTGGCGCTTTCCTCGCCGCGGAAGAGGGCTTTTGAAATCTGAAGGAAACCGTCCACATTGTCCTGAGCATACGCCAACGCCTCTCCGCAAGAAGCCAACCCATAGACCGGCAAAGAGAAGATATTCTTGAGATCGGCATAGTTCTCGTTTTCCACCGGATATATCTTGCGATCCGAATCGCGCCTGATAAGTTCTTTCTTTTCCAGCGATTCGATGACCTGCACGATCGATTTCAAACTTTCGTTCGCTCCGATGGAAGCGAGATACTTATGCAGCTTATAGCTGGTCGGGTTTTCCTTTTTCTGATCGATGAATTCCCGTATCGATTCCAGCATGTTGTTCTGCTTGGCAGTCAGCTTTTGCATAGTTTTGTTTTTTTATTGCTTATGATGATATATTATCACTTTATCATTATCACTGTCAAATGTTCTCCGGCTAAATAAAAAATCCGCCGTTCGTTTCCTACTAGGCGGATATTGGACACACGCGATACCAGGGCTATGATAAGCCCATTGTATGTCCACACTCGCATCTGTACACGGATATCCAGCCAGAATTGCCATGCCCTTCATTATGGCTGAACTCCATTTTTTTTCCACACTTATCGCAATAATGTTCCCACCCTGCCCCTTTTATGGGCTGGCATGAAATATCTTTATTGCCATGATCAGTGTTCATAATCATCCTCCGATTATGTTGTGGTTAGAGTTCCGATCTTGGCACCACACTATCAATAAGCACGCTAAAAGTCAACGAAAATCCACAAAAAACAGTCCGTTCACCACGGACTGTTTATGATCATGCAAGAAATACTTTAGCTTCCGCAAGCAGCTCCAGCGGCAGCATCGGTTCCGGAAGCCGTGGCTTCGCCGAATCCAGGCGCTGGAGAATCAGCTGAAAGCGCCTTGTCGCATTCAGCCGGCTTGTTGTTGAAGGCCGAGCAGATAGTATCAAGCAGGCTTTTTGGATCCCTTCCGGCGGATTCGACCGTCGTTCCGTTTATGACCAAGGTCGGAGATCCTTGGACGCCGTATTCCGTATTGTCATCCTTGTTGATATTGAACGGAGGATAGCTTCCGTTTCCCCAAGTGCTCTTATCATTGGAATCCGCAGTCACCTTGAATTGCTCATCCGTCGAAGCGACGCAGCTCGCCAGTTTCGTCGCATCTATATTGCTCGACTTCACGCAAGCGTCTCCGGAATTGGAATCTTTCAGAAAGCACCCAAGATATGTCACGAGCTTGGAAGGTTCATTCTTTTCTATACAATACTGCTTCAGATTCTCATCCAGCTCCTTCTTCCCATGCATCGCATAGTCGACGAACTTGAGATTGAATTTGATATTGGATCCGAGCGTCTCAAGCACCGGCAGGATTCCCTTCTCGATCTGCGTGCCATACGGGCAATAGCTCATCACGAAAAGATCCACTTCCGGCATGTCTGATTTCGGAATATCAGCTGACTTAGTGCTACTGTTGCCTGAACTCTGAGTATCCGAGGCAGTCTTTGAAATATCATCGATGTTCATTCCCTCGTCAGGAAAGAATACCTTCCCATCAAGCGTCATATATGACGCCACGTCCTGATCTCCGATTTTCAGATCGACTTTATACATCCAGAATTCTTTGGTAATCGATGCGACTTCCACCTTAGTTCCTGGTTTCACCAAATTTTTGGTAATGAAATCCGCGACTCTCGTCTTTGCCGCATCCGGAGCAATTACGCTCTTCATATAGACCAGCTTATACCATCCTCCTGCAGCAAGAGCCAGGACAATGACAATCGTCCCTAGCGCCAGGAAAAAAATCCTCAACTTCTTGACCATATTCTTTTTGGGATAAAAAAAATTAAAAACGCTTTTTTCAAATAAGCTTCTACATTCTACACCATTATCTTTTTCAGGCAAATGAAAGAGGGAGCCATGTGCGTTTTACGCACAACCGGCTCCCTCAGGCCTTAACACAATAACCCCGCATCATTGAGGCACCTTTGAAAAGTACCCCACGCCTCAGGGAAAAGCTCCCTCAAAGTGCGGGCGCCTCCGTTCACAAGAAACAGATCGACCCACTCTTTTGCTTTCCTGCGATCCTCTTCTGACAACCCTCTCACCTGTTCAGGAATTCTGCCAAGAAAAAAATTGTCAAAAAAGAATTGCGCGACCAGGCATTTTTCGTCCATACCTCCAACTGTTTGAACCAGCCGCATCGACCATTCTTTCTGAGCTTGTTGTGCAGACATGCCCCCTCCTGCGGAATACCTTTAATGAAAGAACAGCTCCCTTAAAAAAACGACGAGTCATTCTATTTTTCTTTTTATTTAATTCTACGAATTACCGAGAATATATCAATAGCAAGTTATCCACAGGATTGATCTTCGATTCTTAATTTCAAAAATGGCCAAATAAAAGAGGGAGCCATGTGCGCGTTGCGCGTGGCTCCCTCGGGTCTCGATGGGGAAGCATAATCCCTCCTTTGGTTAACTGAACAACAGTCCCTTGTAAATGAAGCGCTCGTAAACCGAGCAGACGCGCCGAGCGCTGCTGCTGGCCAGACCGAAATCCAGCAACCGGCAGTACATGTGCACAGGATTGAGCCGGTGCTGCAGGTAATTGCGGATCCGCTTCATAATGCCCCCTCGCATATCCCGTTTGAGATATGCTTTGAAATTTTTTGGGAAAGAGCTATTGCTTCACTTAAACACTTGATTATACACTATCTCAGAGAAAAAGTCAATAGGATACCCCAGCCACCCTGTCTGAGGGACACTTTTTGGCTTTTCCTGGCTATAAACAACAAAAACACGCGTAGCGTGTTCCTTACTTGGGATTTTCGATGTTCGATTGTATTTCTGTTTTTTGAGGCATCGCCTTCAATCCACATAAATACTTAACGACTCAGAATAACAATCAATTCCTTGCTTACATATTACAGCTTTCCCGAAATAGCGCAATAGGCAGTTATCCACAGCCCTGACAGCTCCTTCAGGCGCCTGGTTCATCTTCTCTGCAGCTTCCTCAATTCCCCGATCTCATCCCGGATAATCGCCGCTTTTTCGAATTCCAGATTCCGCGCGGCGTCTTTCATTTCCTTCTCCCTTTGCTTGATATAGCCTGACATGTCTTCCATATTTTCCAAATCCACAAAATCCCTGGTGACTTGCGGCTTGATCTCATGATCGACGATCGATTCGATTTTCTTCTTGATAGTTTTCGGAGTTATGCGATGCTTCCTATTATATTCCGTCTGGACCTTCCTTCTCCTTTCGGTCTCCCGGATCGCCCGCTCCATCGAACCGGTTATCTTGTCCGCATAAAGGATGACGCGGCCGCGGATATTCCTGGCCGCGCGCCCGATCGTCTGGATGAGGGATGTCTCACTTCGGAGGAACCCTTCCTTGTCGGCATCCAGTATCGCTACCAATGAAACCTCAGGCAAATCCAATCCCTCGCGAAGAAGATTGACTCCGACCAGGACATCGAATTCTCCGCGACGGAGCTTCTCCAATATCATCACCCGGTCCAAGGTCTCGACAGCCGAATGCAGGTATTCCGCCTTGATGCCGTTCTCTTTCAGATAATCCGTCAA
Source organism: Candidatus Moraniibacteriota bacterium (assembly GCA_013334765.1). Classification (GTDB taxonomy): domain Bacteria; phylum Patescibacteriota; class Minisyncoccia; order Moranbacterales; family UBA2206; genus JAAXWW01. The sequence goes on from JAAXWW010000004.1 coordinate 75,937, forward strand.
ATCCTCCGCCATCTTCTTGGTGAGCGTCGTAATGAGCACGCGTTCCTCTCTGGCAACAACCTTCTCTATCTCCAGGAACACGTCCTTCACCTGCCCCTTGGCGGATTTTATTTCAAGCTCCGGATCAATGAGGCCGGTCGGACGGATGATCTGCTCGGCGATCCCTCCCGCTTCCTTCAATGATTTCTCCATCTCGTATTTCGCGGGAGTCGCTGAAACGAAAATAACTTGGTTGATCTTCTGTTCGAACTCAGGGAACTTGAGCGGACGGTTATCGAACGCGCTCGGCAGCCTGAATCCGTTTTCCACCAGCGATTTCTTCCTGGCATAGTCGCCGTTGAACATGCCGTTTAGCTGCGGCACGGTCACATGCGATTCGTCGATAACCATGAGGAAATCCTTGGGAAAATAATCTATGAGCGTATACGGCGCTTCGCCGGGATTCCTGCCAGTCAGGAAACGGGAATAGTTCTCGATGCCGTTGCAATATCCGATCTCCCTCATCATTTCGATGTCCTGCCTCGTGCGCCTCGAGATCCTTTCCGCCTCCAACAGTTTTCCTTCGTTTTTCAAGGCGGCAATCTGTTCTTCCAATTCGTTCTCGATATTCTTGAGAGCCGCCTCCATGAGAGGCTCCGGAACGACGAAATGCTTGGCGGGATAGATGAGGACCTTGGACAATTTCCCCAACTCTTCGCCAGTCAGGAAATCATATTCATATATCTTCGATATCCTTCCGTCCTTCATCTCTATGCGAGTGACGATTTCCCGGCTCGGCGCCATGACTTCCAGCACGTTCCCAGTGACGCGGAATTTCCCGCGGCTGAGAATCTCGCTCCTTATGAATTGCATATCGATTAATTCGCGAATCATTCCTTCCCGCTCGACTTCCTGCCCGACTGAAACTTCCAAACTGATTTCCCGATAATACTCCGGTGATCCCAACCCGTATATGCAGGAAACGGAGGCGACGATTATCGTGTCCTCTCTTGAAAGGAGCGCCGAAGTGGAAGCATGGCGCAAGCGGTCGATCTCGTCGTTGATCTGGGCTTCCTTTTCGATATATGTGTCTGATGACGCAATATATGCTTCGGGCTGGTAATAGTCATAGTATGAAACGAAATATTCCACGGCGTTCTTCGGGAAGAAAGTCCGGAACTCCTGCGCCAGCTGGGCTGCTAGGGTCTTGTTGGGAGCGATCACCAGAGTCGGCTTCTGCACCTTCTCGATCACGTTGGCGATCGTGAAAGTCTTTCCTGAACCGGTCACGCCCAAGAGCGTCTGGAACCTATTGCCCGACTCGAGATTCTTGACCAGGAAAGATATCGCCTCCGGCTGATCCCCTTCCGGCTTGAACTTGGATGAGATTTTGAACTTGTTTTCCATAGTTAAAGTGTTACTCAATAATCGAATTCCTGCAACCTACAGACATTGACAATTGTGATTTTGGTGCTATAAGATAATCAGATCTTTTTGAAACATATACTAGTTCTCAAGGAGGGGTTATGTGTGAGTTAAATGAAGCCTTGAAACTGTGTCTTAAGAAATACGGGGATCGCGGTCTGACTCCGGAACAGATCCGGAAAGGCTACAAGCTCGTAAAAGGCGTCGAGCTTCCCGGCAATTTGAAATATTTATACGGAAATGTCTTACATTCGCTACTGACAGACCTGGAGCTAGCGTCTAGCGTGACCCACGACGCAGTGCCCAACATCGGAGAGCTCAGGAAATTTCTGGTTCATGCCATCAATGCAGTCCCAAAAATTCTTGAAATATTCGATGCGGTACAAACCGAAATCACAAAAGCAGCAAAGGCATCCAAGAACTAACAGCGTTCCCGTACAGATGCAACAAAGCGGACCGAGACCGGCCCGCTTTTTTTAATTCTGCAATCCTAATAAGTGCCATTTCCATTTTTCCCTTTGTCATTCCCGCGAAGGCGGGAATCCAGAGCAGGAAGCAGAAATACGACGATTATCTTCAGATTAGCTTAATTTAGAATGGTAGCAGTATAAAAGAATTTAGAACATTCTATCCTGGATTCCCGCCTTCGCGGGAATGACATAAACTAAGTTTTAGTTTTTGACTTTTGAACTTTGAATTTCTATAGATATTTCCCTCCCCTTTCCTTGAGCTCCTCCACCACTTTCTTCACATCTTGCGATCGGGATTTCGGACAGATGAGAAGCGCGTCCTCTGTGTCGATCACGACCAGGTCGTCTATCCCCACTGTCGCGATAAGCTTCTTGTCATTCCCGTATATGATACAGCCGGATGTGTCGATGTTGAGCCGTTCACCGCGCACCAGGTTCCTTCGCTCGTCCGTCTTGGTGAGCAGATTCTCATGAAGCGTGTCCCAGGCCCCGATGTCTTTCCAATCGAATTCTCCCTGGATGATGAGGACATCTTTCGGATCCATCTTTTCCGTGACTGCGTAATCGATCGAGATCTTCGGCATGGAAACATAGGTCTTCCCGATTTCCTCTTCGTTGCCGCCAGCCATCATGAGATCTTGGATCTTCTTGAGAGCCGCGTGGATTTCCGGAGCATACTGGGAATATGCCTCCAGGAATTTCTCCGGCGTCCACATATAGTAGTTGGCATGCCAGAGATATCCGCCTTCTTCCAAATATTTCTTGGCTGTCTCGAAATCCGGCTTCTCTTTGTGGCCCAGGAATTCGAAAAATTCCACTCCGTTCTTGTCCATAACCCTCTTCCCGATCCTGGTATAGCCGAGAGCCGTATTGGGACTGGTCGGATGTATCGAGATGTCGAGCATCTTCCCGGTTTCCAGAATTACGCCTTCCGCTTCCCGGATGGAGTTCAGGAACCTATCCACTCTTCCTATATAATGATCGGACGGGATGAAAGCCATCGGCTCCTTCGGATCTTTGATGCCAAGAACCGCAGCGGCATATCCCATAGCCGGACCCGTATCGCGCCTGGCTGGCTCGATTATGATATTTTCGTCCGGAAAATCAGGCACGATGGCTTTCAGTTCCGGAAGAAGCTCCTTAGTGATTGACACGTATATCTTTTCCTGAGGGAAATCCTTGAACCTCTCCAGCGTCTCTTCGAACATGGTCTTTTCGGAAATGAGACGGCAGAACTGCTTGGGACGGTCAAGACGGCTCATCGGCCAAAGGCGCGATCCTCCCCCGCCCGCCAGAATGACGATACGCATAGGTTTAGCTATAGAATAAAAATTAGAAATACTTAGGAACACAATGAACAGGAAGAGATTGAGGTTTTTTGCGGATAATCACTCATGGATAGCCACACAGAAACTTCCAGTCCTATAAAATCCGAGGGTTATGCTTACACGCCTCGATGTCGCAATAGTGATTATTCGCAAAAGACTTCAATCTCTGTCACGCACTATAATTAAACCATATTGCCAAAGAAAATAAAAGCTCGCAAAGCCAGAAATCGCCCGAAACTGCACCGCAAACTTTTGCTTTATATCAGCCAAAATACAACATTTTTACCCCTATTTTTCCTTGACAGAAACATGCCCGCATGCTAAGTTAGCATGAGTTCACAAGGGGGAACATTATGATGATTATCATATATATTCTAGGAAACGCGCTGGCTATCATGGTAGCCGATCGAATAGTGCCGGGATTCAGCTTCCATGGTCATTTTATCGACTTGGTCATCGCAAGCACCGTGCTTGGGATAGTCAACTCGTTCATAAAGCCCATCGTGAAATTCCTGACTTTCCCCATAATAATCCTGACACTGGGATTCTTTTCAATAATAATCAACATTTCCCTTCTGATGTTCGCGGCAGCCATCCTGCCGAACATCGCAATCGACGGATTCTGGTCCGCCTTCTGGGCCGTGATCGTAATCAGCCTGGTAAACAACATCATCCTGTCCCTAGGCAAGCCGGAGAAGGAACAAAAATAAATATGCCAAGAATCATTTCCATAATCGAAATAGTAGTAGCCGTACTGCTAACCATCTCGATTCTCCTTCAGAACCGCGGGGCGGGGCTTTCAGGAACATTCGGCGGAGACTTCGGAGGATACTACACGAGGAGAGGCATGGAAAAATTCCTGGTATTCTTTTCCTCTATCCTTTCGACGATCTTCATCATCCTGGCTATCGTCGGTCTCGTGATCGGTAACAGATAACCTAAAACATATAAGTAACTACACCAAAAAATCCCGTTTGAGCTTCCTTCAGATCTGGAACAACATCCCGAAAGTCCTCACCGCAAAGGAAAAAATATTCTTCTATCTTCTAATCTTCATCTTTTCCGCTTCGCTCGCCGGATGGGCGATCAGTTTCTATTATTCCAAGACTTCCGCCGTCGCCAACTATGGTGGGGAATACATCGAAGGGATGGCCGGGCAGCCTGCCCACATAAATCCCCTCCTTTCCATGTCCAATGACGCGGACGCCGATATCTCGCAATTGGTCTATAGCGGACTGCTCAAATATGACAACGACGGGAAACTCATTCCGGATCTCGCCGAAAGCTATGACATAAGCGACGACAAAACCACCTATACTTTCCACCTAAAAAACGGCATATCCTGGCACGACGGAGTCCCGTTCAGCGCGGATGACGTGGTCTTCACCATAAACCTGCTATCCGACCCGTCATATAAAAGCCCTCTTAGATCCAGATGGCAAGGAGTCGAGGCAAGCGCCCCGGATTCCGCGACTGTCACCATAAACACTCACACGCCATATTCGGGATTCCTCCAGAACGCGACGTTCGGAGTCCTTCCTAAGCATCTTTGGGAAACGATCCAGAAAGACAATTTCGCCCTCACCCAACTCAATCTCGAACCGATCGGGACAGGACCATATAAATACAATTCTACCCAGAAAGATTCCAAGGGGAATGTCATCTCATACAAGCTGGTCGCCAATCCGAATTATTTCCTCGGCAAGCCGTATATCTCGAAAGTCGATTTCAACTTCTATGAAGACGAGGCTTCGGCGCTCAGCGCTTTCAATAGGAAAGAAGTCATGGGAATCGGCGGGCTCTCCCCTCAGAACATCCCGGAAATAAAAGTCATGAAAAGCACTCAGCTGAACCGGCTCATGACCACCCGCTATTTCGCGCTCTTCCTGAATCAGACGAAAAGCATCCCTCTCTCGGATGACCGCGTCAGGGAAGCCTTGAACCTGGCAACGGACAGGCAGGAAATAATCGGCGAGGTTCTCGGCGGAAACGGACAGCCGGTATATTCCCCCATCCTTCCAGGAATGATCGGCTATGATCAGGACTTGGGGAAAGTCGACTATGATACTGCCAAAGCGAACAGTGTCCTCGATGATGCCGGCTGGAAAATGGGAGATAACGGCATACGAAACAAGGACGGCAACGATCTCAAGATAAGCCTGGTCACGACAGACTGGGAAGAATTGATGAAAACCGCTGACGTCATCAAGGACCAGTGGGAGAAAATCGGAGCGGAAGTGACTGTTTCGAGCTATTCCATTTCCGACATCCAACAGAACTATATCCGTCCGCGCGAATATGAGGCTTTGCTTTTCGGACAAGTTCTCGGTTCAGACCCTGACCCGTATTCTTTCTGGCATTCTTCACAGAAGAAAGATCCGGGACTCAACCTGTCGATGTTCGGAGACAGTTCCACCGATCAGCTGATTGAGGCAGCAAGAACCGAATTCGACACACAGAAAAGGGCTGACGACTATGTTCAGTTCCAAAAGAAGCTGATCGAAGAGCTTCCAGCTATTTTCCTATATACTCCGTCATATATCTATCCCATGAACAAGCAGGTCCGCGGGATGGAAGTCAGCGACCTCATTTCGCCCTCAAAACGCTTTTCCAATATCAACAATTGGTATATCTCCACCAGGAGAATCTGGAAAAAATAGCCTTTTTTGCTTTCCTGAAATCTTTTCATTTCAAAGCGGAACGATAGCATGAGCCTTTTGAAATTATTGACTGAGCGGTTTATAGAAATCTGTTTATTTTACGGTTCAGCCACAAGAAAACTTACACTCATGCATGTCGCAATAAGAATTTCAAAAGGCTCATGCTATCGTTCCGCCATCGCTTTACTGCGGATATAAAGAGTAGTAATATATAGTAAAGCTCTCTTCTTCCCATATTCACCGCCATAAAGCATTCCTTTTTAAAATCCACTAAAAAAACAATATGAAAAAAACGAAGGAACTGGACAGGGGAAACCTGCGCCAAGTCATTCTTGATTCTCCCAAGCAGATCAAGACCGGACTGGAACTGGCAAAAGACATAGTAGTCAAAGGCAATTTCAAATCCGTAGAAGTTTCCGGAATGGGCGGCTCATCGCTTCCAGCAAACGTGCTTAGGATATACCTCAACTCGATATACATGAAGAATCCGAAGAAGAACAAGAGCTTCGGAATCTATCAGAACCGCTTCTATTCCCTGCCGCATGAAGCATATGACGAATGCTTGAATTTCTTCGCTTCCTATTCCGGAAACACCGAAGAGACGCTTTCATCATTTCGAGAAGGGCTGAAGCACAAGCTTCCTGCCGTCGGTTTCGCCGCCGGAGGAAAGCTGGCCGAGGCCTGCAAGAAAAACAAGATTCCTTGCGCCATGCTGCCGGACGGAATCCAGCCGAGATACGCGACCGGCTATTTCTTCTCCGCGATGGTCGGGGTCCTCATAAACGCCGGCATGATCGAGGATGTCTCAGAAGAGCTTCTGAAAATGAGCAAGAAATTGGAAAAGAGCGTTGTCGCTCTTGAAAAGGAAGGGCGCGCGATCGCCAAGAAGCTGAAAGGCAAGACTCCCGTCATATATTCATCCGCCAAATTCAAATCATTGGCGATGATCTGGAAGATAAAAATAAACGAGAATGCCAAAACCCCCGCTTTCTATAATTTCTTTCCCGAACTAAATCACAACGAAATGGTCGGTTTCACCAATCCGCAAGGCAAGTTCCATGTCATAACCCTGATGGATAAGAAAGACCACCCACAGAACATCAAGCGGATGGAAATCACCGGGAAGCTCCTCAAGAAAAAAGGAATCGGGAACACCCTCATCGAAATGCCCGATGACAACATATTCAACACCATCTTCTCAACGCTGATTCTCGGCGATTGGGTATCATACTATCTCGCCTTGGAATACGGACAGGACCCGACTCCGGTCGTCATGGTGGAAGAACTCAAGAAAATGCTGGCGTAGCCACACGAAAAAGAAACCAATAACTTCTATAAAAATCATTAAACTTGTTGCTTTTTAAAAAGCAACCGAAAAATTATGTTCGATAAACAAACGAACCCAACCGGCACGGGGATGCCGGAGCCTTCACGTCCAGTGAAGACCGAAATCCCCAAAATACAAATGCGATCAGGCAGAAGCATCGCGCAGACTCCTCACGGATATGCAAAAAACAACCTGCGCATAATCCCGCTCGGAGGACTCGAAGAAATCGGCCGCAACATGACCGTTTTCGAGTTCGGTTCTGATATCATCATCGTCGACATGGGACTTCAATTCCCCGACGAAGACATGCCTGGAATCGATTATCTCATTCCTGACATAAGCTATCTGAAAGGCAAGGAAAGGAACATCCGCGGAGTGCTCATCACTCACGGTCACTACGACCATATCGGCGCCATTCCGCATCTCATGGAAGCCTTGGGAAATCCTCCGATATACATGACGGAACTCACCCGAGGCATCGTCATGAAGCGCCAGGAAGACTACAAGGACAAGGCGCCTCTCAATATCCACACTGTCAGGAAAATAGATCGGCTGAAGCTCGGCGCGTTCAACATCGAATTCTTCCATGTGAACCACACTATTCCTGACGCGGTAGGACTTGCCATAACGACTCCGGTCGGAACGATCATCCACACGGGAGATTTCAAATTCGACCATTCCCCCATTTCGGACGCTCCAGCCGATATCGCCAAGATCGCAAGGCTCGGAAGCGAGAACGTCCTGGCTCTCATGTCGGATTCGACCGATTCGAGGACTCCGGGATATTCCCTGTCCGAATCCAGGATCGCGAAAACCTTGGATGAGATTTTCGAACAGACCCAAGGACGGCTCATCATCGCCACCTTCTCCGCCCTCATCAGCCGTATCCAGTCGGTCATCGCGGCGGCTGAAAGGCATGGACGCAAAGTGGCCGTCGACGGATATTCCATGCGGACCAACGTCGAGATCGCCAAGAACCTCGGCTATCTTAAAACCAAGAAAGGAACCCTCATTCCGATCAACAAAGTCAATGAATACCCGGATGGTAAAGTCGCTATCATCTGCACCGGAGCGCAAGGCGAATCGAACGCCGTGCTCATGCGCATCGTGAACGGCGAGCACCGTTTCGTGAAAGTCCACAAGGATGACACCTTCGTCCTCTCGTCCTCGGTCATCCCAGGAAACGAAAGGACAGTGCAGGCTATCATGGACACGATCTATCGGAAAGACGCCAAAGTCATCAACTACAAGATGATGGACGTCCATGCCGGAGGCCATGCCAGGCAGGAAGACCTCAAGATGATGATCAACCTCGTTCGCCCGAAATATCTCATTCCGATCCATGGAAACTATTTCATGTTGAAGCTCCACGGCGAATTGGGAGTTTCTGTCGGATTGGATCCGAAAAACATCCTCATTGGAGAGAACGGGAAAGTGATCGAATTCGATTATCGCCAGAACGGCAAAGTCACCAGCGAAAAAGTTCCGACCAGCCAAGTGATGGTGGACGGGCTCGGTGTCGGAGACATCGGACAAGTGGTTCTCCGCGATCGCCAGCTTCTGGCTAAAGACGGAATGTTCGTCATCACGACTATCGTCGACGGAAAGACCAACAAGATCATCGGCAAGCCGCAGATCACTTCAAGAGGATTCATCTTCGTCAAAGAGAACTTCGATTTGGTGAATGCCACCAAGAAGAAGGTCGAGGAAATCATCGCCCAGAAAACCACTCCGGGAGAAGCAGCCAACTGGGATTATGTGAAGAACAACATCCGCGAAGCCATCGGCTCGTTCCTCTATGCTAAAACCGAAAGGCGCCCGATGATCCTTCCTGTGATTATCGAAGTCTAGTTGCTATCATTGATATATCAGCAAAAAAACCGCGCAAGCGGTTTTTTAATTTTATCGAACTGCAGAAGGCTGAGATATCTGTTTTTGAAATTCTTATTGCGACATGCATGGGTGTAAGTTTTTCTTGCAGCTAAATTACACGAAGAGAGATTCCTGTAAAGCACTCAGTCAATAATTTCAAAAACAGATATCCCAGCCTTCTGCCTCAAGCCAAAAATTGCCTAAAAACGGCTTTCGGGATAGAATGAAAATACTTTAAAGCTAGAAAAATACCATGAAAAAACGCATATTCTCAGGCATCCAGCCGTCAGGAAACCTCCATATCGGAAACTATCTCGGAGCCATCAAGAACTGGGTCGCCCTTCAAGACGAATACGATTCCATTTTCTGCGTGGTCGACATGCACGCCATCACCGTCCCGCAAGACCCGGAACAGCTAAGACAAAAAACGATCGAGATCGCCAAAATATATCTGGCCTCCGGAATTGACCCGAAGAAGTGTTCGATTTTCATCCAATCACAGATTAGCGAACATGCGGAACTGATGTGGATTTTAAATACAATCTCCAGGATGTCTGATTTATTCAGAATGACCCAATTCAAGGATAAGTCAGGAGTAAAAACAGATTTAGAAACTATTGAGAACGTGCTATCTATAAGCGCTGCCTCCAATGAAAAGCAATATATAGGAACCAATAATGAAAATAAGGTTTCTGTGGATGCATACGTCAGAAACTATATTGATAAAATAAATAAGGTAGAAGTTGGACTCTTCAGTTACCCTGTCCTCATGGCTGCCGACATAATTTTATATGGAACAGAAATAGTCCCTGTCGGCGAAGACCAGAAACAGCACGTCGAGCTGGCGCGCGATTTGGCCAAGCGATTCAATCACCGCTTCGGAGACACGTTCATCATTCCGAAATCCCACATCAAAGAAGAAGGCATGCGCATCATGGGACTCGATACTCCGGAAAAGAAGATGTCCAAATCCGCTCCGTCTGAATATAACCGCATCGACCTTCTGGATGATCCCGAAATGGCCAAGAAGAAAATCATGAAAGCCGTCACCGACAGCGGATCTGAAATCATATATACGGACGAAAAACCAGCCATCAAGAATCTGATCGATATATATTCAGCACTTGGAAATATTTCTTCGAAAGAGATTGAGACTAAGTACAAAGGCAAAGGCTACGGCGATTTCAAAAAGGACCTCGCAGGAGTCGTTGCCGCATTCCTCACTGATTTCCAAAAGAAATACAACGCTATTTCCGATGATGAAGTCCTCGCCATCCTCCACGAAGGAGCCGAAAAAGTCAGGCCGATTGCCAAGAAGAAGCTGGATGAAGTGAAGGGAAAAGTGGGGTTCATAATATAAGCAATCCGTATTTGATCATAAAAAAACACCGTAAAGCGGTGTTTTTTAAATATGTTAGAGCAGCATCGCGTGTTTTTGCGCCATTGAACGAAAGCTGCAAATTACTGAAGTGAGATGATAAAAAACACAGATTGTGAAACAATCGTTTGTTTTTTGAATCGAACGTAAGATAATTTGCCTTGAGTGAAATAATGCGCAAAAACACGCGATGCTGCGAAATGAAAATGAGCAGAAATTATCCCCTGATCACCCCCAGTACTTCGTCCCGCTTCTCTTCCATCATCTCTTTCGTATTCGCTTCCAGATTGAGACGCAGTTTTGGTTCGGTGTTCGAGGCTCTCACGTTGAACCACCATTCCGGAAAATCGATGCGAATCCCGTCACGCTCGTCCAGCTTTCCGTCTTTATATATTTCCTTGAGCTTCGCCATGACAGCATCCTTGTCAGCCACATCGGAATTGATTTCGCCGCTATGGAAATATCTTTTGAGTTCTGCAGTGAGTTCCGACATCTTCTTTCCCGTCTCGTTCATGAGATTGAGGAGCATCATCGCAGCCAGCGTCGCCATCTCGGCTTTCGAGTTCTCTTCGAAGAAATAGTGTCCTGAAAGTTCTCCAGCAAAAACCGCTCCGACTTCCCTCATCTGCTTTTTGATGAGCGAATGGCCGACCCGCGACCTTTCAACTGACCCGCCCGCTTCTTCAATCACTTCTTTGACTGCATTCGATGACCTGAGATCCATCAGGATTTTCCCGCCCGGATATTTCTTAAGCACTTCTTTGGCCAGCAGCGCGATCATGAAATCCATCGGGACGATATCGCCCTTCTCATCCACGAATCCCACCCTGTCGGCATCGCCGTCATATGCGATTCCGAGATCGGCGCCGTTCGCGATCACTTCGGCCTGAAGAGCTCCGAGCGTTTCGGTCTTCAATGGATTGGCTTCATGATTGGGGAAGTTCCCGTCGAGCTCATCGAAAAGGCTGACTGCCTCAATATCATTTTGAAATCTCGAATAGACATCCTTGTCCGCAATCCCCATTCCATTGGCGAAATCGATGACTATTTTCTTCTTGCTGACTCCCGGCTTGAAAAATCCGGCGACATAGTCGACATAGTCTTCCTTGAGCGTTTCGTTCTCCTCGACTTCTCCTCTCCTCACCGCTTCCGGAAATCCTCCCGCGACTGCCATATCCCTGATCTCTTCCATACCGTTCCCCTCTCCGATCGGAACCGCGCCCTTCAAGCAGAACTTCATCCCGTTATACTCCGCCGGATTATGGCTGGCCGTCACCATGACCGCCGCATCGACATCCAGGTTCCAGGAAGCGAAATATACCATCGGGGTCGACACAATCCCAATATCGACTACATCGGCGCCCTGTTCGGTAATGCCGCTAAGAAGCGCGTTTTTGAGGCTTGGCGACGATTCCCGCATATCCATGCCGACTGCCACCTTTTTGGCTCCCGTATGGGCCACCAAAGCCCGCCCGATTGCATATGCCCCATCTTCATTCAGTTCCGCCGGATATAGTCCCCGGATATCATAGGCCTTGAAAATCCCTTTTTCCATATTTTTTTCGTTAAGTCTTTTATATCCCAATTATACCACGCGGAAAATAAAAAAACCGCCGACCCTGGTTAGGATCGGCGGCTAATGCCTGCGGGGGAAATAATTCCTAATAGCTTCCTGCCTCGCTTCAAGTCAGCCTAATGCACTATTCGCATGAATGATCGCAATATGAAGCAGTATTTACCAGGGTTATTTTATAAGCCTCAGATGGCCCCATTTTTTATCCATGGCGGGGACTTCCGTATTATCCCCCAGTTTTAAGACGGTGCTTTCGCCATGTTCATCTGTCAGCACTAATCTTCCTCCCTTTCTTTCCGTTCTATCTAATATTAGTCCAAGCCTGATAAAGGTCCGCAAAAGGGCAACAACTTCAACACCTCTCCTGACTGAAATCTTCTCCAGCTCAGCCAATAATATAGGTGGGATAGTCATAAAGCATCCAGTTACGAACGATTTGGCTAGTACATTATTCAAAAAACTTATGCACTTGCGCAACACGCTTATCATGGCAGTCCTCCATTTTATCGTATTCCGATGTCAAATAACATTCCGTTTATAATACACGACCAGGAAAAATTGGCAATATCCCGTTATAAGCACTCGAGTAGATTAGCAAACTTGATTCAGTTCCGCCTAGTATAGCCACCGGATGTCATAAGCTTTGAAAATACCTTTTTCGTATGTTTTTCGTTAAGTATTTTATGTTCCCGTTATGCCATGACGAGGATTATTTTTCATTGACAATCAGCCGAATAGCCGTCAGAATATCCTTACGCTTTAAGAAATCAACTACCATATCATTATGTCCCTGAAAATCGGCATCGTCGGGCTTCCGAACGTCGGGAAATCGACTCTTTTCAAAGCCCTCACCAGATCCCAAGTCGACATCAACAACTATCCCTTCTGCACGATCGAGCCTAATGTCGGGATCGTCAAAGTGCCGGATGTTAGGTTGGAAAAGCTGGCCGTCGCATCGGCTTCCAAAAAAATCGTTCCGGCCGTGGTCGAATTCGTCGACATCGCCGGACTCGTGGAAGGAGCATCCAAAGGAGAAGGCCTGGGAAACAAATTCCTGGCCAACATCCGGGAAGTGGATGCTATCTTGGAAGTGGTGCGCGTCTTCGACAATTCCCAAATCATCCATGTCATGAGCAAGATAGATCCGGAACACGACATGGAAATAATCAACACCGAGCTTATCTTGGCGGATTTGGAAACGGTCAACAAAGTGGAAATAAGGATCGACAAGGAAGTGCGCGGAAGAAAGAAAGATGCGGAAGAGAAATTGAAAATAGTCCGGGAAATAAAGAAGATGCTTGAAGATGGAGACCTTGCCAACAAATTCCTGACGAGCAATCCGAAAGAAGCATGGAGCGAGGCTACAAAGGAAATCATCCAGGAGCTTTCCCTTCTGACCATCAAGCCGTTCCTCTATGCGTTCAATGTCGCCGATCCGGAGCAGGAGCTTGCTGAAAATCTGGAAAAACTGAACCACGTGAAACTGGACATAAAAATCGAAGAAGAGCTTTCGGAAATGTCTCCTGAAGAAGCTCTCGAATTCGGACTGAAATCCAATATCGACTCGCTCACTATAAAAGCCTATGAGATCCTGGGACTGATCACTTTCCTGACAACCGGACCGGATGAAAGCCGCGCCTGGACTATAAAGAGGGGTTCCACCGCGCCGCAGGCCGGAGCCGCCATCCACGGCGACTTCGAAGAGAAATTCATCCGGGCGGAAGTCGTCAATTGGGAAGAGCTGCTTGCCGCCGGATCCTGGTCAAAAGCCAGGGATATCGGAAAGCTCCGGCTGGAAGGAAAAGAATACATAGTCAAAGACGGCGACGTCATCGAGTTCAAGATATAAATAATCACCCATAACGATCTATGACGATTTTTCAAGCAATCATCCTGGGCATCGTCCAGGGCCTTGGGGAATTCCTCCCCATCTCATCCTCAGCTCATCTGATCATCGTCCCCTGGATGTTCGGTTTCCCCGATCCAGGATTGGCTTTCGATGTCGCTCTCCACGCTGGAACGCTTATCGCAGTGATTATTTTTTTCGCTAAAGATTGGATAAGCATAATAGCCTCAGCTTTCGGAATGAAAGTCTCACAAGGAACAGCCTACTCGAAAAACATCTTATGGCTCCTTGTCGCAGCCACGATTCCTGGAGCTATTTTCGGAGCGCTCCTTGAAAGCAAAGCGGAAACCGTTTTCAGAAGCCCGCTCCTGATTGCTGCGACTCTCGCCATAATGGGATCGATATTGTATGCCCTTGATATCAAAGGAGGAAAACACAAGGCAATCAAAGAAGCATCGCTAAAAGATGCTCTTCTTATAGGTCTAGCGCAAGCATTCGCTATCATACCAGGGGTTTCAAGATCAGGATCGACCATAAGCGCGGGACTCGCTCTCGGATTCGATCGGAAAAGCGCCGCGAGGTTTTCTTTCCTGCTTTCCGCCCCGATAATCTTCGGAGCAACGATATTGAAAGCCAAATATTTCTTCTCTCCGGAATTCGGATCCATTGAGGTGGCCGGCATCATCGCCGCTGCCATAAGCGGGTTCATCGCCATTTCATGGCTCTTGAAATTCCTTGAAAAAGCCAGCTACAAAGCCTTCTTCTGGTATCGTTTGGCTTTAGCCGCAGCCATTGTCATCGTATTTTTCCTGAAATAGACTGTTGCTGATAAAAATTTCCGTAGCCGCCAATCCCTTGACTTATCCCGTATTTTCCGCTAGAATGACAACAATTCAATAGAAAGTCCCTGTTCTTCCCGCCTTTTCCTTGGAAAAGGATAGGAAGAAATAACCATCAAGCTGGACTTTCTTTGATGGTTTTATTTATTTTATTTTTATTTTATTTCCCCAAGCGTATAATCAAGTTAATCAATATAATCCAAAAACACTATGAGATACGAACTGCTGTTCCTAGTTGGAACATCCAAAGAGACCGAGCTGGAGAAAATCAAGAAGGACGTCTATGAGATCATCGAATCCAACGGCGGAGCCTTTGAAGAAAAAGAGGTCATCGAAAAAAGGAAGCTGGCCTATGAAGTCAGCCATGAGACTCATGGAAGCTATGTCGCCAGAAGATTCAATCTCGATGAATCCGACAAGATGAGCGACATCAACACCAAGCTGAACCTGTATACCGGGGTGCTGCGCTTCATGATAAGCAAGGCTTCAGAACTGCCTGAGCTCAAAACCAAGGAAGAAAGAATGGGAATAGCCAAGGAAGCGGAAGAGAAGGAAGCCGCATCAATGGCAAGGGAACAAAAAGAAGAAGCTGAGAAAAAAGAAGCCAGCGAAAAGAAAGAGGAAGTCCAAGAAATCAAGAAGGAGAAGAAAAAGAAAACAGTAGCCGAACAGGAAGATATCGACAAGAAGATCGAGGAAATCCTCAACATCTAGACCGACCAACCACAAAAAAACTAATAACTAAAATCATCGCGTTGCCGAAAAAATCCGGCGGCATGAAGATTTGAAAAATTATTATGAACATAAACAAAGTCGTTCTAGTCGGCAGATTGACAAGAGACCCGGAAGTGAGAACCACCCCTTCAGGAAAGACCGTCGCTACGGTCTCGCTCGCAACCTCTTTCACATGGAAAGACGCGACCGGACAAAAGCAGGAAAAAACCGAATTCCACAACATAGTCATTTGGGGCAAGCTCGGTGAAATAGCCGGACAATACCTCATCAAGGGGCAGGAAGCATATTTCGAAGGAAGGCTTCAGACAAGGAAATATACCGGGAAAGACGGGATCGAAAGAAGGACGACTGAAATCGTCGCCGAAAACATGCAGCTCGGATCTAAACCGCAGGGAGCACCAAGAACCCCTAATTCCAGCTACCAAGCCCCTGCTCCATCAGCAGCTCCTGCGCAGCAGAAAGAAGCCCCGATGGAAGAAATCCCGACCATCAATCTCGATGACGAGGAAGAAGTGAGAATCGAAGACGTGCCTTTTTAAGCAAGTCTATTCTACACTTTCAGTTCCATACTATCGAATATCACGGCGTTTCCTTGCGAACATATTGTTTTTGCGGCTTCCGTGCGAAGCGAAAGGCAAGCAAAAATGATATGTTCGCAAGGAAACGACCCCGTATTACTTAATAAGCAGTAACCTAAGCAAACCCATGGCAAATTACAACAACCAAGACAGGAACAGCCAGCAAGAAAAGAAAGTCTGTCACTTCTGTCAGAACAGGATCGACAAGATCGATTTCAAAGACGTATACCTTCTCCGCCGTTTCATGAATTCCCAAGGAAAAATATACAGCCCGAAAAGACACGGAACCTGCACCCGGCACCAAAGGATCCTCGCTAACGCGATCAAGAAAGCCAGGACCATGGCGCTCGTACCGTTCGTCGTGAAATAAACAGTAACCGAAAAGAAAATGATAGGAATATCAGAAATAAAATCAGGAAAAACCATAATCCTGAATGGCGTTCCGTTCGCCGTCCTCTATCACGAACATTCGAAAACCGGACGCGCCGGATCAGTGCTCAGAACGAGGCTCAAGAACCTTGCCACCGGAGCCGTCCTCGAAAAGACATTCCAAGGCGCCGAACAAGTCGACGAGACCGAAATCAAGAAATCGAAAGCCCAATTCACCTACAAAGAAGGCAACGACTACAATTTCATGGACACCGAGTCGTATGAACAGTTCTCGCTTTCAAAAGAAGTGCTCGGGGAAAACGTCGACTATCTGATCGAAGGCGCCGAAGTGCTGTTCCTCTATTTCAACGACAACCCCATAAACATTGAGCTTCCGGTCAAAATGACTTTCCGTGTCACAGACGCTCCGCCGGGAATCAAGGGCAACACCGTTTCAACCGGAGGAAAGCTCGTCACCATCGAGACCGGAAAGAAAATCGCTACTCCCCTTTTCGTAGAAGCCGGAGACAGCATAATCGTCAACACCGAAAAAGGAGAATACGTGAGCCGGGCATAATAGACACGAAGATCGACACATCAAGTTTTCTCTCAAGCATAATCATTTTGCGGCTTCCGTGTGAGCGAAGCGAACGAAAGGCAAGTAAAATGATTATGCTTGAGAGAAAACTGGTCAAATAGAACCGCCCCGCTCCCTGTTTCTTTATTTTCCAATTTATGAGTGTCCTAGCAATCAACAAACGAGCCGGTTTCGATTACTTCATTACCGACAAATATGAGGCCGGTTTGGTTTTGACAGGACAAGAGGTGAAATCAGTCAAACTTGGGCATTTGAGCCTCAAGGAAAGTTTCGTCACCGTGAAAGGCAACGAGCTGTTCCTCACCAATACCCACATCTCGCCCTATAAGCATGCCGGGAACCTTCTAGGGTATAACCCGACGCGCCCCAGGAAGCTCCTAGTCAAAAAGTCCGAAATCCGCCATCTGACAGGGAAAATAAAGGAAAAAGGCTTGACATTAGTGCCGATTCGAGTATATACTAAAGGGCGACTAGTGAAATTGGAATTCGGAATAGGAAAAGGGAAGAAACAGTTCGATAAGCGCGAAGATACGGCAAAAAAAGAGGCCCGGAGAAGCATGGAAAGAGCGCTCAAGAACAGCTAGCCACACCCAAATCGGGGATGTTTGGCTTCGACAGATTGTACGTTTAAAATATGCAAGCCGAAGTCGATGGGTCTTCGCAAAAAACCATCAAACGTCATAAGTGCAAACTTATACACAAAAGCAAGAACTGCAATGGCGCAAGCCTTTTCAGCCAACTTCGCTACCGCTTTAGCCTAACAAGGCTTTAGCCATCGAACTTCCGATTCCTGATAGGAAGACCTCGGTGCCAAATATCAGGATGGTCGTCCTTGTCCTCTTCTTGCAAGTTCGATAAGAAAAGATGAAGATAGAACGGGGTTATTTTTCCTGCTTCCTACCCCCGCTCGAAAAAAATAAGCAGGATACGCTTGTAGATTATTTTGAATGAACAGTTATGGACGCGAGTTCAATTCTCGCCATCTCCACAATAATAATATTTAAGGACAAACCTATCAGAAGGACATTCCACCGGCGCCCTGTTCAGAAAAAGGAGCCCGAACACAAAATAAACGAACGCATCCGGGCTTTGGAAGTTCGGCTCATCGGCGAAAACGGCGAGCAGTTCGGAGTGATACCGACCCAGGAAGCATTGGCAATGGCTCAAGAGCAATCCCTTGACCTGGTCGAGGTATCGCCGAAATCAGTTCCGCCCGTATGCCGCATCATGGATTATGGCAAATTCCAATACCAGCAATCCAAACAGGAAAAGATCCATAAGGTCAAACAGAAGAAATCGGAAATAAAAGGAATCCGCATAGGAGCCAGGACCGACGAGCATGACCTCAATTTCAAAAAGGATCAGGCTGAAAAATTCCTGACCAAAGGAAACAAAGTGAAGGTTGAAATAATCCTGCGCGGACGGGAGAAAGCCTATCAGGATCTCGCCAGGCAGAACCTCCATAATTTCATCAAGAACATAACCGCCCCCTACAAGATAGAACAGGAGATCAAAAGATTCCCGGGCGGATTCAATGTCATAATAACCCCTGAAATAATTGCTAAGCAATAAAATATGCCAAAATTAAAAACTTTCAAAGCATTGGTGAAAAAAGTGAAGGTTTCCGGAAAAAAGAAAGTCACCAAGCGCGCAACCGGACAGAATCACTACAATTCCAAAGACACCGGAGAACAAGGACGCAAAAAGAAAAAAGACCAGAGGCTTTTCAAGGCTGACGAAAAGAACGTATTGAAAGCCATCCCCTACGCCTACTAAATCAATAATTCAGAGCAAACATGTTACGTGTTCCATGTGCCATGTTCCATGAAATATCATGACAAGAGTAAAACGCGGAGTATCCGCATCGAAAAGAAGGAAGAATCTTCTTGAGGACGCGAAAGGATACCGCTGGAAAAGGAAATCCCATTTCCGCTCCGCCAAGCAAGCCGTCCTGAAAGCCGGAGCCTACGCTCTTCGCGACAGGAGAACCAAGAAGAGGACTATGAGAAGGCTATGGATAACGCGCCTCAACATCGCCCTCCGAGAGCTTGGCACCAAATACAGCGCCTTCATCAAGTCGCTCGCTGACAAGAAAATAGAAGTCGACAGGAAAGTGCTTTCCGAAATGGCTGTTGAAAATCCGAACATCTTCAAGAAGTTCGTCGAAGAAGTCAAATAGACCGATATAAAAAATCCTCTGCCTAGGCAGAGGATTTTTTTATTTCTTCTTCAATATCACTTCCTTGATGAGCCTTTGCAAAGCATAGAAAGGCAGCCACATCCAGAGCGTCTTCGCTACCCAGTCGTCCCAGAACTTGTTCTGATTGGTCGACAGGTAATAATAGGCAAGATAGATGACGAAAACGAAAAGGGCGATCGGTACCAATATGAGAGCATAGTAATCGACAATGTTCATCTTGTTTTTTTCTTATTTATTAAATCGGGGTTCATTTCATAAATAACATCCTTCTTCTCGACCACGATATTCCAGTTGTTCTTCTCCGCAATCATTCGCAGGTTGGTGTTCGGATTGAAAGCTACCGGATTATCGACAAGCTCCAGGAATTTCACATCCGATTCGGTGTCCCCCATCCCGAAAGAACCAACAAGTGAAATGTCGTTCTCCGCCACGAACTGTTTGACGACCGCTCCCTTGTCCTTGGTCGGCTCGAAAATAGTCCTCCCTGTATATATCTTATGCTTGTCTATCTCATAGACGCTTCCGAAATAAGCATCGAACGAGAACAGCTTGGCATATTCTTTCACTATTTCGATAGGAGATCCGGATATGGCAAGCATGATATGGTCATCCCTGAATTTTTCGATTATATCCTTGGCGAAAATATATGTCCTTTTGGCATTGAAGACAGCCACTTGGCGCGAAGCCTTGATGATCTCTTCCTGATTGTGCCCTTTGATATTCTTCTCATAGAGCGCTACCAGCTTATCCCTGTATGCTTCATATGTGCCTTCATTGTCCAGCCAGCTGCCGTAAAGGGCAACCAGCTCGTCGCGGACCGATTTATCGAAAATCTTCATCCAGACCAGCTCGTTCAAAAGCTCGAAAGCGAGGTTCTTCCGGAAAATGGTTCCATCTATATCGAATATGGCGAGTTTCTTTTTTTGCATAACAATATTCAGAATCTTATGTATTCGTTCCAACGTTCATACAGTTCTTTGGTAGTCAGAAGATCCCTCACGCAATACCGCGCGATATCGAGATATTTTCCTGAGCGATACATTTCCCCGACCATCGATCCGTCCACGCCTTCCTCTTTGGAACTCTTGATCCCGAAAGATTTAGCATAGAAGTCCAGGCTGAACCTTCTGGTCGCTCCATAGAAAGTCAGCTGATCAAGCAAATCGCAGTGCTCGCGCGCGTCATAGCGGTATCCCATAAGGTTCTTCGCGGGACTGACCTTGTGGACAGCGCTTCTCATGATGAGGAATGGGGCATCGAATCCCCTGCCGTTGAAAGTCACCAACTGGCTATAATTCTTCACCTTGTCCCAGAATTTTTCCAATATCTCCTTTTCCGTCCCGGATTCATACAATATGCCATCCTCTTCGAAAGACTCCGGAGCATTGCCTCCGTTTTGGAAAAGAGAAGTACCTTTCATCGTGTCAGGATTGAGCATCCCGATGGTGACGATTTCTCCAGTAAGCGGAAAAAGAGCCAACTTGCTCTTGATGTCCTCGCGCTCATCATCCGATCCGGCATATTTCAAGAGATATTCCTGGCTTTTCTCATCGAACGATTCGAAGTCGAATCCGGATGTTTCTATGTCGACGATTATTTTTGACATTGTAATTTCATCATTACGCTTTATATTTTTTCTTTCCGGAGTCCCTTATAATCATCTGACGCTTCTCAATCTCCGCAACTCTTCTTTCCAGCATATCCAGCCGATCCGAATCAGCCTTGCTTCTCAGTTCCGAACGCATATCCTTTATTTCCGATTTTATTTCCATGATCTCGTCTTCGATATTGGAAAAATGCTCAAAGACCAGCTTGAAATTGTTGCGGGTTTCTTTTTCAAAGCTGTCAAACCTGCTTCTTAACCCTCCGACTTCCATTTTCAAGCCATCAACATCAACTCTTAATCTGCAAACTTCATCACTGAGATTATCGATAGACCTCGCTAAAACAGAATGCCCTTCCGCCACTGCCTTTATGTCTCCTCGCATATCTTCCAAAAGCACCATCATCCTGTCCTCTTTGGATTTTTTCGGAGATTTCTTATTTAGGGATATTTTCTTTTTTGGCTGTATTTTCATAAGATTATGAGATATTCACGAAATATATGCGCTTCCTACATCCTAACACAAAATATTTCCCAAGAAAAATAAGCTAATACACGATAACTTTGGTTCCGATATCCGCCCAATCGAAGACTTGCTTGGCTGGACCCACCCCGAGACGGATGCACCCGTGGGATACCGGGATCCCCAAATGCGCCGCGCCTTCCTTGTATCCGTTGGGCCACTCGGGAAGCTCATGGATCCCGACTGCGCCGCTCGCAGTTATCGCCATCCAGTTGGGCATATACAGGCCGTATTCCCTCGAATAGGCCCGCGGAGCCTTGTTATATACCTGATGCTCGCCCTTAGGGGTCTCCATGCCTCTTTTGCCTGAGGAGATCATGAACGCATCCAGAAGCTTGCCGTCCTCGAAAATGGTCATTATCTGCTCGGAAAGATTCACGTCTATATATCTCCCTTGACTTATCTTAGGCTTGGTGAAGCGCCTGGCCTGTCCGAGACGGAGCGTGAAATCCTTTTCCCAAGCGACAGGAGCGGCCGGCAGAGTATCGAAATAGCCGGTATATATCTGTCGGTAATTCTCGTCTCCTGACGATTCCGGCTTTATGCTGATCTTGAGTTCATAATGGGTCCCGTCCAAGACGCTGCCCTTCGGAAGAAGCCGGAACTGGGTTTTGGTCGCGTTATTTTCATAGGCCAGCTCGCTTTCGGGAGAAAGATCGAATTTGACGAAGAATCCCTTGGTTGACTTGTCAAAATCAACCGTTATCGGCTCCTCCGTATCTATTATGACATCCTTGGAGCTGTTAGCCGGAACAAGCTTGACTATTCTCGGATATCCTTGGGTCTTGAAAGAAATCTTTTGGCTGGCGAAATTAGTGAGCATCGTAGTCTTCCCTGCCGGCAGCATGATCATGTATTCGCTTTCCGGCTTCCAGAATCCGATCGGGGTGATGACGATGTTCCGATTGGATTTGTCGAAACTGACATTGGCTTTCTCATTCGGGAATATTTTCACGTCTTTCAGGTATTCCTTGCCCATGACCGGAACGGAAAAATTGACAGTCACCGCGTCCTTGAGACCGACATCGCCGCTTTTTCCGATAGACACCTTTTCGCCGTATTCGCTCAGATAGAAATGGGCGCCATAGACAGCGCTGCCCGCGAAAAAAGCAACCAGCCCCAAAACGAAAACCATCTTGCGGCACAGTTCCAACATGTCTGCACTATTATGCGTCTTTGATCTTTTCATAGCTATTCATGCATAGCGAATATTTTTTGGGCTGTGTCCCACATCCGCGCGTCGCCTTGCTTGTCTTTCAGCCAATACCACCATTCCACGCCCCAGAGATATATTTCCGGAAATCCGACCTCCTTGGCATATTCGACATTCTTCTCAAGCTGGCCGGGGTTCATCGATTTGAACTGCTCCGACAACGGAGCGTTGGTCGTATAGCCTTTTATCCATGGCTCGGCCTGAAGCTCTACAATGATGGCGTTCTTCTGCCTAGTCAGGATCCTTGATAGCCAATATTTGGCAATGAAGAAACGGGGTCCGATCGGATAGGTATAGTAGCCGAACTTCTCGCTATAGATATTCCGATACATGGTGGTTCCGAAAATGTCAGCCCGTTTGGCAGCATTGACCCACAAGCTCAGCTCTCCCGAATCGGTCACGATTATCTTCCTTGTCGGATCGGTTGCGCGCGCGACGGCGATTTCCCTATCCAGAAGGTTGGCGTCCGGCGCCGGGCAGACACCGAAATTCAGGAACGGCTCGTTCTCGATCTGCCAATATCTGATTTCCGGATCATCCTTATATCTCTCGATTGTTTTCTGGATGAAAACCAGAAGCTCCGATTTCCTTTTCTCATCGTCATCTTTGAGATATCCCGGTATGAAGCACTCCGGCCAACGAGGAACCTTCTGCCCTATTGCCAGAATGACTTCGGCTCCGTGTTCCCTGGCATCCTGAAGCTGCCAATCCAGATCGGAATAATCGAATTTGCCAAGCTCAGGTTCCACTGAATCCCAATAGGCCGGAATCCTGATTTTCTTGATATTGAGATCTGTGAGGGCCGCATCCAGAACGGCTTTCGGATCAAGCCCTATTTCCCTGGAATACCTGACTGAAAAAGTGACTCCCAGTTTGGCATCGTCGTTCTTTTTCGTGACAGGAATGTTGAAATATATCAGGACAACTGTTGCCAAAGCGAAAACGACCAGCAGCGTTTTTCCAAGAAACTTGAGGATTTTTTTGAAAATGATCATTTGCCTATATGTGTTTTTTCACGGATACCAAGACGACTCCGAGCGTGATGAGGATAATGGCAGCGAACTTCTGAAAGATGACCCGCCTATCGCCTTTCTCCCGGAAAGTCTTCGGAAACCATCTGGCGAGGATTATGCCCATAATGAAAATGAACGAGTATTGCAACGCGACCAAGGCATTGACCAGCGTCACGCTCCCGAGCGATATGGCATAGTTGAGAAGGATCGAACCGATGCCGCCGAGCGCTTTATTGGAAACGAAAAGCGAGCTGGCGCTGTAGTGCTCTTTTTGCGGCGATCTGAAGTGCATGAGCGATTTCAGGATAGGCTTCCTCCATTCTCCGAAAAGCAGCAAGCTGCATGCCCCCAGGAAAAGCCCCAAGCGCGTCCAGATGAATATGTTTATGAACCTGTCATGCTGATAGAAACCCTTGAAGGAAGTGTAGGCGATGGCTAGAAGCACTCCTGCCAAAATCGATTTGCCGAATCCGTGGAAAAACATCTTCTCTTTCTTGTCGAACATATTGATGGAAATGAAAAGGCTGCCGATCACCAAAAGGACCACCCCGATGATATGCTCCGGATCGAGACGCTCTTTCAGGAACAAGGATGAGATGAAATATGTCGCGATAGTCGTGAAAGCTCCCGACACCGGAGCCACTTGGCTGGCTTCGCTTTTGTCGAACGCAAAAAAGAGGGCCAATATCCCATAGAGGAACACCATCCCAGAAAGAACGCTCACGATTATCTTCGGCATCTCTACGAAATGGAACCCGAACGGGAACAGCAGGAAGGCGAAAGTGCTCAGCATTCCGGAATAGAAAGCATAGACCGCCGGGTGCGATACGCGCTTGGAGGTGATAAGGAATTTATCCAGAACCATTTCAAGCGCCACCAGGAAATATGCCGATATTGTGATTGCTAGCCAGGCCATAACGAGTGATGTTTCTAAGCCGATAATATATCCATTCTACACCAAAAACAACGAAAAGTCCTGGGGGAGGATGAAATGAAAACCGGCTTTTCTCATGAAAGCCGGTCCTGCCTGATTCAATGTTGCGGTCCTTACTGCTGAGGCTTGGTCTCCTGCCATTTGCCGCTGTTGCTGCATGTTCCGCAGTTAAGCGTTTCATCAGCAGGCTTAGATTTTCCCACATCTTCACAAAGTTTATCATCGACATACCCAGAAGCCCAATGTCCGCATGACTGTCCTGTCAATGAGCATTTGTAAGTTTTGGTCTGTGAACCGCAAACATTTTCATCACTGCAAGGATCATCCCCCACCCAATTGAATACCTTTTTCTCCACGCAAGGGATCGTCGCGTTCTTAAGACTTATCCAGCCTAAGCCTTCTTTGACACTATTAGGATTAGCAGCATCAGCAATGGGATCTTTAGCAACTTCTCCATTCCACATATATGCACCATCAGAAAACTTTCCGGTACTTGAATCAACATTGGCATTTACGAATTGCAAATAGCCTTTCCATCCTCCGCTATTTCCAACAGCTAGGGCATCTTTTATCCCTAAGACCCTCGCATACCCCACTACCTTGCCGTTATTCACCCTGGCAGGAGAACAATCAGGTATATCAGTATCAGCGCTGCAGTTAAGATCCGAGTCTACGAAGCTTATCCAGCCTAATCCGTCGCTCCATGCATATTTGTCGAGATTTCCATTCTCATCCACAAGCACGCCATAATCTATATTATTCACATCCTTTGATGTATGCGCCATGCTTATGTCATACACTCCTGTCTCATTCCCGTCGACCATCCCCATGGTTCCCGGAATGCTCGCGTCTTCGCTTCCGCCCCACAGCCAGCCAGTCGCTCCTTTTGTCTCGGCTTTGGCTTTCAATATCGTCCCTGCCACGAAAAAAAGGACGAACACGGCGACCGAGATCAATATTTTTTTCTTCATCGTTTTGTTTTTATTTTGCTCATTAAAAGATGATATATGCGAAAACAAACCTGCTGTAATTATACAACAGTCTCTTGAAAATGGGAAACCAGGATTGTGAATAACCCATCTCTACGAATCGACTCTTCGATAATAGGCACTGACGTCGCTTATCCATTTGGCAACACTCGCGGGATCGTCTTCCTTGCAGGCTGATCCGCATTTCCAGACGATCATCTTGGCGGGAGTGTCGATGTCTTTCCCGATAAGTTCGGAAATCCGCTCTCCCACAACCGAAACAGCCTGCTCCGGCAAATCGAAACAGCTATACCCCGAGTCGGTTTCGTTATATGACCCGCGATATCCCCAATAGTTGAAACAATCGCGGCCGTCTTTCTGGGGAGCATGAAGGCCCCAATCGGATTCCTTTTTGGCAATAGCGATTAGGAATGCTGCCGTCTCGCTTTCCTCCTCAGAAAGAGCTTTAGCCATATCAGCCATAGGATAGCCTGCCAAAAGCTCCGAGTATTCCGCTTCCGCCTCGGAAACGGGAACGGTTTCGGCCGCGACACCCCTAGACACTGTTTCGTCGCCTTCTTTCATCGACACCACCAAGCCGTCTTTGGCGATGCCGCCTATTCGCGCCATAGGATCGATAACTTCCGGATCTATCCCTGTTTCGGCATCAGCGATATTGCCAGCCGAAGAGCCGCGATTCTCCAAATCCCGAGCGCTGAGCGAAAACGGGATAGAAAAAAATACCCCCATACTGAGTACAAGAATAATCGTTTTTTTCATATTCATTTTTCACGCCCACTGTTCCCCCTCAAACTCCGGACCCCCGAATCGAAGCTTAACTGTTTTTGGATCATAAGTATTAAACCCCCAACCGGAAAACTGCCTGAAAAGCAACTTTCCCAGTTTAGGCAAACCCAGGAATGGTGTCAACCGGAGTTATCCACAAGCAAAAAATCCCTCTTTTGAGGGATTTTTTTGATTATCGAAAGAAATATTTTCCTATCGCTGATTGAGTTTCCTGAAATACGTGTCGACATGATCGATCCAGTTCTGGACTGCCACTTTGCTGTCCCATGAACAGTCATACCCGCATTTCCAGATAGTGACCATCTGTGCCGGCGTAGTGATCTTCTCATTGGAAACCAAAAATTCGATCCTCTTGGCAACGGTGTTGACCGCGTCCTCAGGACTGTCAAAACAGGTATGCCCGCCTGTTCCCATGCGAGCGCGCTTCCCGCGATATCCCCAATAGTTATAGCAGTCGTCTCCATTAAGGACTGGGACACGCACTCCCCAACTGCTCTCCTGCCTCGCGATCGCTATCATGAACGCAGCCACGATCTTGTCTTTCTTGGCGATATACGGAACCATCTTTTCAATAGGATAGCCTTTCACCATCTGCCTCATCTGATTCTCCATCTTCCCCTGCTCCGAATTCTCATATTCTACCAGCAGCCTGGCAGTGAGAGCCGCGTCGCTCCTGGCATCCTCTTTGGAAGTCTCCGCCCCCAGAACCTGCTCGGTTGCAACCGGCTGCCTCACATCCCTCATCCCAGCCGAAGCTCCAAGACCCAGATACCTATATATCATAGTCATCAGGAACATTCCGAAGATGATTGAGGCGACCAGCGAGATATTCCACATGCGCATGACGCCGACTCCGCGCACCGATCCGGCAAAGAGATCTTTGAGATAGTATTCAAGATTCGAATAGCGGTCCTTGATTTCCTGATAGAGGTCGGCCTGATATGCTGCTTTGCCGTTGAAAGATTTCCTGTCATAGCCGAAAACAGCGCTGTCCAGCTTGCCGCCGGCACGATATATCTTCTGTCCCATCCGGACCTTCTCTAGTTCCGACTGGACGAAATAGAGTTTCGAGTCCTTCGTGGTGAACTCCGAAACTATCCCGTATTTGGAAAACAGAACGGAAGAAGACTTCCTTTTCTTCACCAGCTGCGAAGAAGGAAGATCCATCGACTCTTTTTTGCTTTCAAGACTGCTGACACTGTCCAAGGGTATCGTTTTTTCTTTTTGTGTATTTTGCATTATGAAAGTTCGTTTTTATTCTTCCCAAACAATGTTTCAATTATACTACGCTTTTTCTTTTTTGGAAAACCAATATTATCCCCAGCGCAATCATCGGCACGCTAAGGAGCTGCCCTAGCGTGAAATATCTGAAAACATATCCGATTTGCGGATCAGGATCGCGGAAGAATTCCGAAGCGATTCTCATTGCTCCGTATCCCGCAAGAAAGATCCCGAAAAGCTTTCCTTTCGTTTTAGGATTGTTTCTCAAGAACCAAAGGATCAGGAACAGGATCAATCCCTCGCTCAGCGCTTCATATATCTGGGACGGATGACGAAGAAGCCCTTCCGTATCGCCCGGAAAATACATCCCCCATATTTTCGTCGTCGCCCTCCCCCATAGTTCTCCATTCAGGAAATTGCCGATGCGTCCAAAAAAATATCCTGCCGGAACAGCTGGGATGACAAAATCGGAAAACTTCCAAAAATCAAGCTTCTTTTTCCGGATAAAAATGAAAGCTGCCAGAAGTCCGCCCAAGAGCCCTCCATGAAAACTCATCCCATATATCCCAACCAGCGCCCCCGTTGCCGGATCGAATGGGGAGATTATCGCCATGGGATTGGCAGCGTAGTATTGGAAATTATAGAACAAGACATAGCCGATGCGTCCGCCGATGAGAAGCCCCACGAACACAATCAGCAGGAAATCCGAAATCATCTCCAAATCATATTTCTGCCCTTTGTCCCATTCCCCCTTCTTAAGCCTATAGGCAAGCAGCAGATATACCGTCAAAAAAGCAACCAAATACATGAGCGAATACCACCCCAGCGAAAAAATACCGAACTTGAAAATAGTCGGGTTGATGTGGTATGGGAGGTGTTGGTAGGAATGAAGGAAATTGTCCATAAAAACAAAAAATCAAGAAAGGATAACCCATGTTTCTCATTCTGTATTGTAGCCCTTTTTTGATTTTTTAACACGGAACGTTTTCCAAATAAATCATTATGTGGCTTAAATAAGGTACAAACCGCTATTGACTTTTTGTCTTTTTGGTGATATAATTGCTCGTTATGATGAAACGGCTAGGAAAAGGATGTGACTGAGTGTTCCTTGAAAAAAGAATATGTTCATAACTTTATGGAGAACATTGGTATTGCGACCTTTTCGCAGTCCGAATGTTCTTCATAAAGAAGATCCGCATGCTCCCGGGCGAATCGGGAGACGAAAGAAGGAGAAGAGTCATGAGCGATTTAAGCATGTTTTCCGAAGAAGAACAGGAAATCCTACGCTCAGCAGGAAACTTCTGGATATTTACGAAAGTGGCCTTGGTGGTCGCTTTCGGAAACTTCGTTTTCTGGGCTGTCGTCTTAGCACAGCATCCCACCACACCGCTTATGACACTTATTGCAATTTCGGGGGTATTATTTGGATTTTTCATATGGATGAATCTCCGGATAACCTACTGCAGAAAGAGCATCTTTCAAGGTGCCCAACTGCTAAGAGAACGAGAGAGAATGAGAACGGGGGGCGGTTCGAAAATCGCTCAAAAAACTATCGGGATCTGGAATATGTCAGCTATCCTAGTGATTCTTGGCATGTCATGGGGAGTGGACGCGTTCATTATATCTGCGTACACGTCATTATCTATGACTGCGGCAATCGGAATTAGGATCGCAATCACGTTAGTAAAGATTTCACTGTATGAAATCTGTAAAAAGGTGAGGCATACCCCCAAGATATCGACCACTCCTACTGAAGTCAGGAGACGTATTATGAAGGAGGTTGCAATATTCGTCATTACTAGGGGGGCGGTGTTGTCGTATTTGTTGTGGTAGCCGCATACTCCCGAGCGAATCGGGAGACGAAAGAAGGAGAATGGTTATGAATATCAAGCATGTCTTAGAGATCAACGAAGAATACTGGCCGGAACGCACACACCAGTGGCTGAATGAAGCTTTTTTGAGCCGGGATGGACACAAGCCGGCAAGATTGGTCTTCGTAGAGGCCAAGAGTGGCGATGCGGGCATATGGTTTCTCGAGTTCCCTCCTGAATCATCGGCCGGGAGGAAATATATCCCTCGGCACTTCGCCGTTGATCTCATCCATGAGATGGGATCACTGGGGAAGGTATCGCGAGAGATTGTAGACAAAGCATTCGGATGGTTCACATCTCCCGATGACCTCCTGTCTGAGATATCGGTAATTCTCGGATTCGATGGGACACCCGAGCATTTAAGACTTGGCATGGAAATGACATACCGCCTAGGAAACGCCAAGCATCTCTTGAGAAAAAGACTTGGGGAGCTGAAGTATCAGGTTGATGTGGAATTCTCATTTTCAGACAGGCGGGTCGACTATGAATCGACCGATATCGGCAATGACGTTAAAGCCGTTATCTGGGTCGAATTAGATTCTGATTGGGATGGAAAGATAAACGATCTCCGGCTCATCGTCATATTGCCGGAAAAATAACAAGAGAAGGAGGGTTCAATCCCAAAAGGGGTTTCGATAACATTCGAAACCCCTTTTAATATTGGAAAAAATAATAACAGATATTATAGGAGATTTTGATCATATTCCTCATATTTTTTGTACGTTGCATACTGCCTCTCTGCAGGATTATTCTCATCGATACGGGAATCCAAATCGCGCATGATTCCGGCATCCGCCTGAAATATGCGATCCGGAGCGAATCTGAAAACAAAAGATCCGTCTTTTTTAATATTATTCACTAATTCGCGAAGGATATCCTCAGGAGAACCTTCGTATCCTGGAAGCTGTTCGCTATCCTTGAGAAGCTGAACGTATTCAACCGCTACTTGATATCCTTGGCCTAGCGCGCGGTCAAGATGAAGGGCGATATGGAAATCATTTATATCCAGATACTCATATGCCTCCACGTCAGCGATTTCCATTTTCCTGCCCCTTGAAATTTCATCTGCCACGAATCTCAATGCTTTTGCCATCAGCTTATCTTTCACGAAAAAACCGTCTTCGTTCCCATGAGGCGGATACCGAAGCTCCTTCTTTTCAAAATCAGCAAAACGTATGATTCTTCTTACCGTATCAAGCAGGCACTGCTTCGTAAGATATATTCTGCCATCATATACCAAAACCTCATTCATAGTGAAATCTCTCGTTTCGAAATATTCTTGTTCAAGTTTTTCAATTCCATGCCCATTCAAAAAATCCTCCTCGGAATACTTTTTAGCTATGGATTCATCACGCTCATCCTGTTCTTCATTAACAACTTTCGCGATATCTATATCTCTTGCCTCAGCATCCTTGTCGATCCCAAGCTCCTTAAGAAGAATCGCCCTAGCAACTCCTCCTTTATAGGCATATCTGTCTTCAAGATTATCAAAACCATGCTTTGAACGAATCGGAATCTCAAAAAGATTTTCTCCGACTTTCCTTACATCCGCATGCACGCCATAACGTTCGAGGATCTTTTTAAGAGTTTCATCATATTCACTCACCCTTTCTATGGAAGATTCCATCCTGTTGATTTCTCTCCTATCCGAGAAGTCGAATATCGGAGATATGGGACGATTTTTCTCTTCTATTATCTGATCGATTATTTTCAAAGGAACATCCTCTCCTTCTTCTGGAGAATGCTTTGCATTTTTCTCTCTCGAATAAATAGGGCTTCCCTCCATGCGCATGTTCATAGCTGTTGAATATGATATCCTTACTACCTAGCTTTTATATTTTTCTTCTCTTCTTTTTCCTCTTTTTTGCTATCCCTATTCTTGTGCGAAAGCCTGGAAAGATAGGCACTCACCACCACGACAACGATGGTTATGATGACGGCATAGATGAATTTGGCCTTGAGCGTGTTCCCGGTCTGATCCGCCGGAAAGACATATTCGATGAAGCTCTTGACGGCATCGTTCCAAGCAAGACCGGCAACGAGACCAAAGGCCGTCAAGATATATCCGAGCGTCCGCTCTCTCATCTCTTCTTTGACTCCGGTTATTTCCGTCTTTAACCTATTTTGAATCCTGCCCATTAGTTTTTTATGCATCATCAAATATTATATTGAATATTATACATCATATATCAAGCGTCGTATATTCCAGGTGAAAACAACGAAAAAGTCCACCTCTCATTCAGGATGGACTTTTTTTATTCATAAAATAAGATATTCCTATTCAGTTGGAAAGGCTTTTTTGAGTTCTGTAGTTGCCGATGCAAGAGCAGCTTTGAAATCAGTTTCCGCCTTCTGGATAGCTACGTTCCTGGTCTTAGTGAGAGTTTCCACTTCACTTCCGACTGCCTGCAACTTTCTGTCAGCTGCAAACTTGTCGCGAGCCGCCTGAATCGAAGTTCTAAGAGCGGTTCTCACCTCGGCGGGAGTCTTTCCGGAAGAGCAGTCTGACTTGGTCTTGGAAACAGCAGCAGTGACCGCATCCTGGAATGTCGAAAGAGCTGTATCCATAGCGCCGTCCCTGGTTTCTATCGCACCCTTCACTCCGTCCCTGAATGTTTCCTTAGCATCATCGACTGCGCTTCTTCTTGCTTCGATCGCCTTCCTCACTGTGTTTTTAAAAGTCGAAACGGCTTTTTTCTGGTCATCATTCGTCACTTTCGATTCAAGCGCGCTGAAATGGGATTCGATATTGGAATCACGCTCAGATCTGAATTGCTCGACCTTCGAATCAATTTGAGTTGTC
Source organism: Candidatus Moraniibacteriota bacterium (assembly GCA_013334765.1). Lineage (GTDB taxonomy): Bacteria > Patescibacteriota > Minisyncoccia > Moranbacterales > UBA2206 > JAAXWW01. Next base: position 108,070 of record JAAXWW010000004.1, read on the forward strand.
GCGTCTTCCCAATTATTCTCCCGGTTGGTCTTCCTTTCTCTCACTTCCGAAACTCTGGACGCAACCTTATCGAGAACGCTTCCATCAAGATCATCTATCTTCGCGCAGAATTGTTCTGCGATCTGTTCTTTTATCTGACTAGCTGCACCTTCGTTTTTCTCATTGGTCATATTGCTGACCCTGTTCCCCATCTGAGCCGCCGAAGCGATGCCGGAAATAGAAGTTGACAGAAGAATCGCGACCGCAGCTATGGCTGTTTTCTTATAGTGCATTTTGGTCATAGGAGTTGCTTATGTCATTTATGTCCTGATCGGTTGCGGCGGCGCTTTTGGCGCTGTCAGCCTCCGAAGAATCGAACGATTGCTCTTTGTTGGCATCGTCCATGATCGCCCCGGTCACATCATCGATCTTTCCGGTTGGTTTCGGCAGATCAGCGTTTTCAGGAATGACCATACTGCCTTGGTCGGTTTTTGAACTGCTGTCGGTCGACGCTCCGGAACCGTTCTTCTGGTTGTTCGCAGCAGGTTTCCCGAACGAACACCCGACAACGAAAACCGCGAGCACCAGCACCGCGAACGGCAACGACATTTTTGTTTTCTTGTTCATGATTTTTTGTTATTGCTTTAAAGTTTTTTTAGAGAAGCTCAACCCGCCCCTCCTGTTTTTCAAAATTTCCCATTTTTAGCAGCTATTCGATGCAGCAGTCGATGGCTTTCCTCACCAACTCCCCCATCTTTCCCATGAAGCCACGCTTTTCCTGATCGTTCTTGTTTATCGCGTTTTCGTCGATCTTTTTGACACCATCGGTCTTGATAATCTTCATGTTGAGCGCCCAAAACAAGGAATACAGATCATAGGCTTTCTGGAACAGCCCCTTGGCTTCTTCCTTTTTCCCCATCCCCTGCTGTTTGGTCCCGACTTCCATAAGGCGCATCGAGGCTGCCAGCAAGTGTTTCGAAATGCACCACACTTCCCCCTCAGGATCTTTGACAATCTTCCTGAGCAGATCGCCGCGCATCTTTCTCACTTCCTGGAGGAGATCGAAATATTCCGGCTTCTGGAGCTTGGCTCCGGTGAAAAAGAAATGCTCTTCGATGCTCACCAGATTCATGATGGCGATCGACAGGTCCTGGTCCGATGAAAGATCCAGCTTGTCCTGCTTCTTCATCGAATCGACCTTCTCGATGAGTTCATTGACGTTATGGATAATATTTTTTTCCTGCTCCATGGTTATTTGGTTATTGAATAGAAAATTATGCTTAGGATGATGAGCGGGCTTACGGAAAAAACCACCTTCTGGAAAGGGAAATACACCTTGTCGTCATTCTTTTTCTTGTGATGGAAATGCATCATGCCCCCGAAGAAGAAAGCGGCGCTTCCCACGACTATGCCAAGCATCAGTTTGTCCATCCCCCAAAGCCTGTTCAGAGGATGCCCGAAAATCCCTTTGGCATAAAGAGGCAGGACTATGAGGGCATAATATCCTAAAACGATAACCGGCTTTTCTCCCGGAAAAGAATACATCCTTTTTTTCATCCATTCGAAAGTCCAAAGGATCATCGAGACGGTGAGCCCTCCGATCCAGAGCCCTGTCACGCTGTCATCGATTCCGAAATATCTCGAAAGCCCGATTCCGGCTCCGACTGCCACCGTGCAGACCGGGCAGATCGCAAGAGCCGAAGAGGCTGAGAATATTCCCGTAACAGCAACCAGAACCAGGAAATATTTGAAAGGCCTGAGATTGTCGATTCGCATCTTGTTTCTTGAATTGATATTATTGGCTGTTGGAAACGCCCTCCGCGCTTCCTGACAGCTGATCCTTGAAAAACTGGATGATTTCTTCCTGCCCGAAATAGCATTTGTCCTTCGTCCAAAGGAACGGCACCGCCCCTATCTCGTCTTTGCCTATTCCGCATGCCGTCTGCCTGTCCATCATGAGTCTGGCATCAGCCTGGCTTCCATAGACTTCTTTTTCCGAAAAAGATATCTTGTTTCTCACGTCATTGTTTGCCAGATAGTCCTCCACGACCTTGCAGTGAGGGCAGGTGCTTCCATAGAACAAAATGATTTTCGCATTATCGACAGCCGGCGAAGCGTTCCGAGCTTTCTCCAACCGGTAGTGATTCCAACCCATAACCGCACCTGCTAGAGCGATAAGAACAATGAGCGCATACAGAACATAGATGATTCCTTTTTTCATAAACAAAATAATAAGATTGCTTAAGGGTAACAGGATAATTATACCGTAATTTTCCCAACAAATAAACAAGCCCCGCGAACGGGGCTTGTTTGGTGTTTTTCCTTTAGTAGGATCCGCCTTGACCTTCGTCGTAACGAGGCCTTCTCGGGCGCTCCTCAAGAGGGCGAGCTTCGCTCACTGTAAGCGTCCTGCCGTCGAAATCCTTGCCGTGGAACATGTCGATAGCCTTTTGGGCTTCGTCCTCGGAAGACATTTCAACAAAACCGAACCCCTTGGATCTTCCGCTCATCTTGTCCATGATGATCACGGCAGATGTAACGGTTCCAGCCTGGGAGAAATGACTCTCAAGCTCCGCCTGGGTGGTTTTGTATGGCAGTCCGCCAACATATAGCTTCTGTGACATACTTTGCCTTATATAACTGATTACCGATGCAAGGCGACCTTCTCAGAAAAGTTAACTTCCCATCCTTTCGGAAATATAAGGCAAACTTTTTGAGACACTCGCAACGTTGAATCCAATATACACTAGGATATGAAAAAATCAAGTTTTCAGGCGATTTTCCCCCAAAACTTGATTTATTCGGACGATTTGTGTATAATCAATTTGTTTTGAGATATGGAAATAGTCCGTCAGGGCTATTTAATATCCTTCAAAACCCTTGAAAACCGAATATTCCGCGGTAGCTCAATGGTAGAGCAGTTGACTGTGAACACTTCCTTTATGATAATTGAATCATGAGGGAGAAAAGAACATATGCTGACCGTTCCGATTATATAAAGAAAGCCGTATCGAAAAGAAGGAAGAAGATCAGGGATATGGCAATCAAATACAAGGGCGGTAAATGCGTGATCTGTGGATATGACAAATGCCAAGAAGCACTCGAGTTTCATCATCTTGATTCCAGCAAAAAGGATTTCGGCGTCTCTCAAGACGGACTGACCAGAAGCTGGGAAAGAGTGAGGAATGAACTTGATAAGTGCATCATGGTATGCGCCAATTGCCATAGGGAATTGCATGTTGACCTACGCAGCCCCGAACAGAAATGTCCGGGTGAAAAATGAGGTGAATTGCTGGAAGCCTAAAATTTCTTCAGCAGAAATTATGGTAATCAGCAGCCAATCCTTCGCTAATTTGTTTTGGCAAGCCGAAAGGTTTGCTTGCCGCAGCTTCAGCAAAGGCAGGTTCAGAGACTATCTCGAAAGAGAGTACTTTCCCGCTTAGCGGGATGGGAAGCGCCTCACTCCTTGTGAAAGGAGATGATATAGTCCACCCCTTTTGGAAACATTAGGATAAGTGTAATCAATTGGTTACAGGTTCGAGTCCTGTCCGCGGAGCTAGTGAAAATAAGGCTTAAAAACGCCTTACTTTTTGTTACCCCGGACTGGAGTTCGAACCTTTTAAGATTATCCTAACGAGCTAAAGCATAATTAAAAAAATAAGCCCGGAAAACCTAATAGTCTTCCGGGCTTTTTGAATCGGAAACGGGAACCGCCTGACACACCTTCAGTCCTTAAGGGAATTTCTGATGTGTTCGATATCCTGAAGAATTTCGCGAGTCCGGAGCATGCCGATGTCGAAGCCTTCAAGTTCCCTGCAAAGCCCCTCGATCCGCCTGAGACCGGCCTCTCTAGCTTCGATCCGTGCGCGTTCCTCGCGTATTAGGGCCTGGGCCTCCATGAGCTGCTGTTTCGAAATGAAGCCGGCGGATTCCAAGCCATCAATCGAGAGATTGAGACACAAAGATTCGGCGAGGCCGAACCCGACGCTGAAATTCCCATCTTCGAATTTGAGCGCATAAGCGTCTCCTAGCGCATGCGCCGATCCGTTCGTTTCAAAAATTCTATGCACGGCAATAATCTTCTTCCCGACAGGATCCGACATCTTGTCGACCCTGCGGCTGGACTGTTTCTTGGCAAGCCTCCAATCGAAAAGATCGGCCAGTTCCGGTATCCAGCGAGTCAGGTAGTCGAAATTGAAAAACCAGCCTTCCCATATAGACTCCGCCTCCTCCCTACTCTTGACCTCGAGGTAGTCTGCCTCAACCTTCTTGATCATACTGTAGATTCTGTATCCATTGATCAAACCGGCGCCAGCAAGCTGCATTTGCAACTCCTTGCGACGCTCAATCAGAATCTTGAGCTCTTTTCGCAACGAGCACTTCAGTTCGCGCTCCTGATCGCGCAGAGCCCTGTCTTCCTGAGACAGCATGCCTGCCTTTATCAAAAGCTCGAAATCGGGCTCCCGAGCAACCTGGGCTCCTTCCAGGAAAAGGACGCCGGTTTCCCCTCCCTCAAAACGGAAGATGCGCGCGTCGCCGTTACCGGACAATACACGGCCAGCACTGAAAACGACATTCGTTCCGACAATCGGTTCCACTCTTTCGATCCGTTTGTCGATCCAGCCAATGAGCGGGACCAAACCGGCAAACATAGCATAGGTTCGGAGATTACGGCAGGCAAGATAAGTGACCCCGCCTTCATCGAACAGATCGCCTTCCCTGATTTGAGCTCCGTTCCGGGTCCAAAGGTCAGAAGGCTCACCGGCCCATCCGCTAGATATGATGATTCCCATGTTCTTCTCCTTTTTGAATTTTTCAAATGTACTACGGCTTGTCATACTACAACTGACTGCGAGCTATTGTCAAGATTAGGGGAATAGGCGTATTCGATTCGTCGGCTATCGCATCAAGTATCGGACTTCCTCCTGTACTTCGGAGCTCGCATAAATAAGGCTTAAACACGCCTTATTTTTCATTACCCTGGACTGGAATTCGAACCTGCTCACTGGAATCACTCAGTAATATTTGATAAAATACTTATCTCGAAAGATAAAAGCCGCTCAGCGATGCTGCGCGGCTTTTTATGTTTTTCAGGATAACCGAGGGTGCTATTCCGGCCAGACTCCCTCTAACTCGCCGGCTCTCGCGGGAATATCGGGAAGCCCGAATCCCCGCTTGTCCGCAAAAGCGCCGACGGCTTCGGCAAGGACCAACCAGAGTTCCTTTATCGCTGCGCACCTTTCCTTCAAGGATCGGTACAGGTCAGGGTATTCATCCTTTTTGAATGATCCGCTGCCGGGTTCATACTCCTTAAAACTGCCGGCATCGCCCATACGGATCTCCCAGACTTCCAGGCAGCTCCCCTGTTTCGGACCGAAAATATGTTGGATCTTCTTGAAGGAAGCGTCACGATCTTCAGAAAGGACGCGCCTTACGACTTCCAGCAAATCGGCCGCGTACTCTTTGGACGCGTCAATGATGAAATTCAGGTGCCCGTACGGGGAAACATAGAACATGTCCTCGCCGAGGTTTTCATCACGGTATTCCTCGAAATGGCCAGCGCAGCTGACCCCGAAAGTAGCACAGAAAGGAATACAATGCAAGGCTCTTATGAGAGGATGGAATGCCTTGTCCGTTCCTTTTATGCTCCCCGATTCATACAGAAAAGTCACTATTCCGTGCCTGCAGCCTCCGCATGACATATTAGCCTCCATGAAGTAAAGAACTGTTTTAAAGAGATGCCCGAAAAAAATATTTTCAGACTCTCAAGACTATCATTTATTCCATTGCTAGTCAATGCCTTCTCCGAGATTCACCCATACAGTTACATGCCATTGACTCTGCTCTTTTCAATATGCTATCCTTCCTGACCAGTCCTTTTCCAAATCAAAACCACAAGGAGAAATACGATGAACTCGAATGATGGATTTTTCGCCATCATGATCATGATTCTTTCCCTGTTAATCTTCTGGACTCCGGATAGCAACGAAAGGAAGGCTGTCGAAAAGCCGGCGATGAGCAAGCCGACCGCGGAAATCATGCCACCCGCTCGCCTGCCCGAAAGATCCGAAGCAAGCATGACGGTCGAGGATGCTCGATTAGAAAATCACGCATTGCTTCCTGGCGAAGGAGACCCAGTCACGCTTCCGTCAATGGAATATGCCGAAAGCATTCGGACCGATGCCTGCCCCAAAATCAATGGGCCGGCAAGAAACGATTGCGAACGGAGGATATCCGAAGTGCTGAACGGATATTGCGACATATCTTCCCGAATCGATCCGCCCTACGGCCGGCCGCCATTAACTGAGCCCCAGTTCCAGCACATACGCTCTGGAGCGAAGAGGACAATTCAATTGCTCAAAACGGCGAAATACTATTTCCTGCCAACAAGCAACCAGGAAAATTGAAAGCGAGGTGATACGGAATGGATACTATCCCTGATTCCCGCACTGCCTTCTCCGTGCTGGCATTCTTGTTCTCATTGGCAGATTATGTCGTCTATATAGCGTACATAATCAAGAGCAAAGATATTCGCCCAACATTATCCTCGTGGATATCATGGTTCGTGATGGATGCGGCTATCCTGGCCGGTATCATCGCAGCCGGGGAAATGGCTTGGCAGATAGTCGCCTGCACTCTCGGATCGCTTTGTGTCATTTTTGCTATCTGGCGGAAAAGGACGTTCGTCATGAATTGGACCAGGCTCGATTTCTCCTGCCTCGGCATTGTCCTGCTTTCTGCCCTCATCTGGGGCATTTCCGGAAATCCAAATATCGGCATCGTTATCAATATCATAGCCATAACCATCGGAACCGTTCCTATGTTCAGAAACCTGTGGCGCGACCCAAACATAGAGCCATTGCTGCCTTGGGCATTAGTGGCAATCGGAGGAGTCTTCGGCATATTGGCCATATCCGCATGGAACCTGGCATCAGCCCTCGCTCCAGTATGGTTCCTGGCGCTTCAGATTGCCGCGGTGATTCTGATCTGCCGGAAGTTCTTCAAACAGTGTGGTCAAAACTGACTATGCACCTATGTCAAAGCAGGAGCCGTGCGGCGAAATCGCCCACGGCTCTTTAATTTTGAAAAGTTCTGACATTTTCTAATCCAGGTCTTACTGCGGATTGAAAGAAGTTCGAACTTCTTCCAGGGCTCGGAGCTAGTGAAATTAAAGGCTTACTGAAGCCTTTTTTTGTTATATACATTGCATATAAACTATTATCTTGCTAATCTGATAAACCAGTTGTTTTACAATCAACATATAACAAACAGAAAGCAAGAAACGACTGAGAAACGACACCTTATTGGAGAAAACATTCAACCAGAAGGAAGGTGCCAGATGCACAAGAAACTCTTCATCCCCGGTCCTGTTGAAGTGAGTCCTGAAATCCTTCAGGCGATGGCGACGCCGATGATTGGCCACCGGATGCCTGAATACGCCAAGCTGCATGAAAGTGTCGTCAGCGGACTTAGGAAAGTGATGTTCACCGAAGGATATATCTTACTGGCCACTTCAAGCGCCTTCGGCGTCATGGAAGGAGCGATCCGCAATCTTGTCGGAAAACGCTGCGCGAACTTCTGCAACGGCGCATTCTCGGACAAATGGCACACCATCACGCTGTCATGCGGCAAGGAGGCCGATCCGTTCAGGGTCGACTGGGGAAAGCCGATCACCCCGGAACTGGTCGATTCCGCCCTGTCCACCGGCAAGTACGATGCCATCACGCTGATACATAACGAAACCTCGACCGGCGTCATGTCGCCGCTGTCTGAAATCGCCGAAGTGCTCAGGAAATATCCGCATGTGGTCTCGATCATCGATACCGTCTCTTCGATGAGCGCCCTCAAAATCCCCATCGACGAGATGGGCATCGACTGTTGCATCTTCGGCGTCCAGAAAGCGTTCGCCGTCCCTCCTGGCCTCACTGTATTCTCTGCAAGCGAGAAGGCCATGGAACGGGCCGGCATCATCGAAGGGCGCGGCTATTACTTCGATTTCCTCGAATTCGAAAAAGTCGCCAAGAAAAACAACACGCCCTCGACTCCTGCAATACCCCAGATATATGCGCTCCAAGCCCAGCTTGAGCGCATACTCGCTGAGGGATTGGAAATGCGCTGGAGGAGGCACTCCGATCTGCAGGACATCGTGCATGACTGGATCACCTGGGAAGGGTTCGAACTCTACCCCTCCCGCGAGTTCTGTTCGAGAACACTAACCTGCGTCCGCAACAACCGCAATATCGACTTGGCCACGCTCAAGGAGCGCATGGGCCAGAGAGGATACGCCATCAACGACGGATACGGCAGGATCAAGGGAACGACCTTCCGCATCCCCCATATGGGCGATCTGCAGATCGGCGAACTGCAAGATTTCCTTTTGGCAATGACCGAGGAAATCAAATCCCTGCAATAAAAATGACGTTACCATTAAACACGCAACAGCGCCTAGCTTGAAAAAGTTAGGCGCTTTTTAATTTATTGTATTTGTTAGAAGAAGTTCGAACTTCTTCCAGAGCTCGGAGCTAACATAAATAAGGCTTAAACACGCCTTATTTTTTGTTACCCTGGATTGGAGTTCGAACCAACATCAAAAATAGAATTGGCACAATAATAAAAGGGCCATATTTTTCAATATGGCCCTTGATGGTCTGGGAACAGCAGCAGCTTTAAAGCAGTTTTTCGAAACGTTCCCGAACCAGATCGGCATGGATGAGGTCAGGCAGGGCAATGCCGTTGACCACGACGTTGCGAGCAGCACACTCTTCTATGGTCTGGGGATCGAGCCGTTCAAACAGTTCGAGGCATTTCTGCGCATAGGCCTCGGCCTTGCCCGTGTCTCCGCTATTCATGGACTGCATCGCGATGACATACGCGAGTTCCGCGGCATCGCGAGGATCAGTCACAAGAGCATTTTCGTACGCCGATTCGATATCGTCAATCTGTCTCATGGCACTAAGCCTCCTATCTTATCTTGTTGAAAAACATGACGCCCTCGTCAGCACGCTTGTAGATGGACAGCTCTTCCTCCTTGAACCATAAGTTGATTTCCTTTTGCGCCTCTTCGGGATTCCCAGAAGCATGCACGACATTGTTGCAGGAGCACTGGGTTGAATTGGCAAAATCGGCGGAATTGATTGAAAAATCCCCGCGAATCGTTCCCGGCAAGGCTTTTGCGGGAATAGTATCCCCGATGATTTTTCTCACGACGGTAATGGCCCGAACACCTTCCAGAACCATTGCCACGACAGGGCCCGAAAGGAGATATTCGAAATTCCATCCAAGAATCAACCTGCCGATCACAATCGGATCAGACGTCCCGAACTCTTCTTCGGGATCCATGCCATTGGCACGATAGATCTCGAGGCTCTTGCTGCCCATTCCCCCGATCCAGGAAATGTCATCGATCGGGAAATGGATCGACAGCTGCTCTTTTGATGCCTGAAGCATCTTCAGACCGATCAGTTTGAGGCCAGCCCGTTCGAAGCGCTTGATGATGGATCCAACGATAGCCCTTTTTACGGCATCGGGTTTAGCCAATACCAAGGTTCTTTCAATAAATTTTTCTGTATCCAAAGCATCCTCCTGGATATTCCGCTTAGTGCGGGGTTTTTCAGATGACTAATTGTAAATGTGCCAAATCCAACTTCGGTTGAGTCTAACATGCAATTATAAGCATTGTCAATAACTATGCGAAAATTATAGATTTTAAAAAAACCGCTTGACCGTAGTTTTGGTCAAGCGGCTTAACTCATGAAGCGGCCTCAGTCTCAATTCCCCATAAAGCTCTTAAGCTTCAAGAGGGCGATTTTTCGCATTGATATCCCATTCTTTTCTTCCGCCGTCATCTCGGCGTAAGTCTTGTCATATCCGTCAGGAATAAATATCGAATCATAACCAAATCCATTATTCCCCCTCATCGAATCAGCGATCTTCCCATCAACATTTCCGACAAAAGCATGCACCCCGTCTTCGTCGGCATATGCTATGCAAGTCGAAACGGAGGCCTTGCGATTACTCTCTCCGGACATCATCCTAAGAATCCCTTCCGGTCCGATATTGTCCAAGAACCATGCGACGAGCGCGCCCGGCAACCCGTTCAACGAGTCGATACTCATTCCGGTATCGTCCACGATCACCGGCAAACCAGTCGCCTTGAAAGCCGCCAGAGCTTTGGCCTTGGCGACCTCTTCGACATCGAGCGACTGTATTTCCAGAATGTCCAGATTCTCTGCCGATACATCGATACCGGTTATCGCCCTCACTTCGTCGGCCTTGCGTGGGTTACCAGTAACCAACAAAATTTTTTTGTCCATAAAAGCTCCTTTCTTTTTTTCTTGATTGTATCCGCAAAGCGACTGGCTGTCAAAAAATTGTATTAGATGAGTACATCTTGGACACCCGGGAGTATTTCTGGGTAAATTCGATAGGAGTCAGATAATCCAGGGCCTGATGCGGCCGATTGAAATTGTATTCGATCAGCCATTCGGTCAGGTTGC